>NZ_JALAHB010000033.1 GCF_022712115.1 Brevibacterium sp.
CCCCGCCACCGCCCTCGTGCCGCTCGTGGTCTTCCCGGTCTTCAACGGCGTGGACCTCTCCGAGGTGGGCGGCAGCTACGGCTCGGACACCATCTTCCTCTTCATGGGCGGCTTCCTCATCGCGCTGGCGATGCAGAAGTGGAACCTGCACCGGCGGATCGCGCTCGCCACCCTCCGCGTGATGGGCGACCGGACGAGCTTCATGATCGCCGGCTTCATGATCGCCACGGGCTTCCTCTCCATGTGGGTCTCGAACACCGCCACGGCGGTGCTCATGCTGCCCATCGGGCTCTCCGTGCTCCTGCTGGTCAACGAGACCCTGGCGGAGAGCGGTGCGGTCACGGAGCCGCGGTCCTGCGACCCGGAGGCTCCCGAGGGAGAGGCGAAGCCCGCCGTCATGCAGACGCGCTTCGCCACGGCCCTCATGCTGGCGATCGCCTACTCGGCCTCCATCGGCTCGCTCGGCACCATCATCGGCACCCCGCCCAACACCTTCCTGGTGGGCTATCTGCGCGACAACCACGACATCAGCATCGGGTTCGGCGAGTGGATGCTCGTGGGCGTGCCTGTGGCCGTGGTGATGATGGCCGTCGCCTGGTTCCTGCTCGTCAAGGTCCTGTTCCCGCCGGAGGTCAAGCGGATTCCCGGCGGGCGGGAGCTGATCTCGAAGGAGATGGCGAAGCTGGGCCCCATGTCCACCGGCGAATGGATGGTGCTGGGCGTCTTTGTCCTCGCGGCCCTGTCGTGGATCGTCATCCCCACGGTCTTCGAGGAGCCGCCCATTTCCGACGCCGGCATCGCGATGGCGGTGGGCCTCGTCCTCTTCGTGCTGCCCGGCGGCGCGAAGCGCGGCGTCCGGCTCCTCGACTGGGAC
Source organism: Brevibacterium sp. (assembly GCF_022712115.1). Lineage (GTDB taxonomy): Bacteria > Actinomycetota > Actinomycetes > Actinomycetales > Brevibacteriaceae > Brevibacterium > Brevibacterium salitolerans. Next base: position 875 of record NZ_JALAHB010000033.1, read on the forward strand.
ACCGCCGTCCAGATGCCGTGGGGCGTGCTGCTGCTCTTCGGCGGTGGTCTGGCGCTGTCGGCCCAGTTCACCGCCTCGGGCCTCTCGGAGTGGATCGGCACCGTGGCCGAGGGGCTGGCGGCCGTGCCGGTCGTCGTCCTCGTGGCGGTGCTGGCGGCGGGCATTCTGTTCCTCACGGAGATCACGTCCAACACCGCCACGGCGGCGACCTTCATCCCGGTGGTCGGCGGGGTCGCGATGGGGATCGGCGCGGACGTCATGCTGCTGACGGTCCCCGTGGCGCTCGCCGCCACGTGCGCGTTCATGCTCCCCGTCGCCACGCCGCCCAATGCAGTGGCATTCGGCACCGGGTACGTGACGATCGCGCAGATGGTGAAGGGCGGACTGTGGCTCAACCTCATCGGCATCGTCGTCATCACCCTCGCGACGATGACCCTGGCCGTCTCCGTGTTCGGGATCGTGTTCTGACCGTCTCCGGCTGAGGCGGAGGGCGGAGTCGCTCCCGCACCGGGTCCATGTGCGAAGGCACATGGACCCGGTGCGGGGAATACGGCGCCGGGGCGCGAGGTTGCCCGGACGGTCCCTCAGTCTCTGCGAAAGGCTCCACCATGCCCCGTCTGTTCGAACCTCTCACCCTGCGCGGCCTCACCGTGAAGAACCGCATCTGGCTGCCGCCCATGTGCCAGTACTCGTGCGAGGGCAGGGACGGCGTGCCCACCGACTGGCACCTCGCGCATCTGGGCGCACGGGCGCAGGGCGGGTTCGGCCTGCTCATCGCAGAGGCCTCCGCCGTCGTCCCGGAGGGGCGGATCTCCCCGTTGGACGCCGGCATCTGGAACGACGCGCAGGCTGCCGCCTGGTCGCGGATCGTCGACTTCGTCCACACGCAGGACGCCGCCATCGCGATCCAGCTGGCCCACGCGGGCCGCAAGGGCAGCACCCACCCGGCGTTCCACGGCGGTCCCAAGGGCTCCCTCGGCGCGGAGGACGGCGCCTGGGAGACCGTCGCCCCCAGCGCCGTCCCGTTCCCGGATCTGGCCGTGCCGCGGGAGATGAGCCGGGAGGACATCGCCGAGGCCGTGGCCGCCTTCGCGGCAGGAGCGCGCCGAGCGCAGGGGGCGGGCTTCGACGCGGTCGAGATCCACGCCGCACACGGCTATCTGCTCCACGAGTTCCTCTCCCCGTTCTCGAACGAGCGCACGGACGAGTACGGCGGCGACTTCGCCGGGCGCACGCGCATGCTCATGGAGACCTACCGCGCGGTCCGGGCGGAGGTGGGGGAGGAGTACCCGGTCATGGTCCGGATCTCCGCCACGGAGTGGACGGACGGCGGATTCGACCTCGACGAGGCCGCGGAGCTCGCTGCGCTGCTGGACGCGGAGGGCTGCGACCTCATCGACGTCTCCAGTGCGGCGAACGTGCCCGCGGAGATCCCCGTGGGACCGGGGTATCAGGTGCCGCTGGCGGCCGAGGTCGCCGGCACCGGTGCGACGACCGCCGCGGTCGGTCTGCTGACGGAGCCCGTGCAGGCCGAACAGGTGCTGGTGAACGGCGATGCGGACGTGGTGCTGATCGGCCGTGCTGCACTGCGCGAGCCCGCGTGGCCGCAGCGGGCCGCGCATGAGCTCGGGCTGGACTGGCGGGAGGCGCCGTACCCCAAGCAGTACACGCGCGGCCGCTGGGGCGCGGGCCTCTGACACCTCTCGCCGATGTCTCATTCCACGTCGTCATTCAGCCGAAAGGTCGACGTGGAATGAGACATCCGCGGGCTACGGGGCGGCTTCGGCGTCCTTCCCGCCCTTCCCGCTGGTGAGCTCGAGGCCCACCACCCCGACCACGATGAGTGCGAGCGAGACGATCTTGCCGGGGCCGAAGGGCTCTCCGTCGATCGCGGACCAGAGCGCGGTGACGGAGGCTCCCACGCCCACCCAGATCGCGTAGGCGGTTCCCATTGGCACGGTGCGCATGGCGCGCTGCAGACCCCAGACGGAGCCGGTGAGGGCGAGGAGGAAGACCCCGGCGTTCACCGGGTCGAGGATGTCCGCGAGCGCGTGCGCCCAGACGGCTTCGAGGCTGCCGGAGACGAGGAGCAGGATCCAGTGCATCAGCTCGCCACCTTCATCCCGATCACGCCGCAGATGAGCAGCGCGGCGAACCCGGCGCGGAGCCAGTTGAGCGACTCCTCCCTGCGAAGGACGGAGAAGGCCAGCGTGGTGACTGCGCCGATCCCCACCCAGACGGCGTACCCGGTCCCCACGGGGATGGAGTCGAGCGCGAGTGCGAGGCCGCCCATGGACAGGACGGTGCCCACCAGGAAGAGGGCGATGCGGCGGGGCATGCGCATGCCGTCGGCGGCGAGTGCATAGGCCCACATGGTCTCGAATGCGCCGGAGACGATCAGCACGGTCCAGGCGATGCCGGTGGGCAGATGCGGTGGGCCGAGCGCGAGCGCGGACGTCGCCGCAGCTGCCGCCGGAACGGAGAAGGGGACGGTGAACATGAGGGTTCCTCTTCTGGCCGTCGGCATCTGTGCGGGTACGGCTCCCTCGTCCGCGGGCGCTGTCGGCGCCCGCGGACCAGTGTAGCGAGGCCGGGGGAGGACCCTGCTCAGCCGGTGCACAGCGGTCGGGGGCACGGCCGGCGAGGGATGCTCCGCGGGCGGGTCCCGGCCGCGCGCAGTGCAGCGCGCAGTGCAGCGCGCATGCAGGAGGCAGTGCAGGAGGCCCTGCCGAACCGGTGCGGACTGGCCTAGGGTGGAAGCATGGAGAACATTCTCACCCGCGAGTTCGCGGGCTTCACGATCCGCTCCGTGCCCGTCTCAGAGATGGCCAATAACGTCTATCTGCTCACGGCCTCCGGCCGGAGCGAGCACATCCTCGTGGACGCCGCGGACGATCTTCCCGCGATCCGCGCGCTTCTCGAGTCCGCGGGCGGAGGAGAGGTCGCGGCGATCCTCACGACGCATCGTCACTGGGACCACGTCCGCGCCCTGCGCGACGCACAGGAGGAGCTGTGCCGCCGCACCGTCGCGGGGGTGGACGACGCGGAGGCGATCGAGGAGGAGTCCGGAGCGAGCGTCGAGCAGACCGTCTCCCACGGCGAGGTCCTGGAGATCGCCGGGCTCACACTCGAGTGCATCGCCCTGCGCGGCCACACCCCCGGTTCGATCGCCTACGTGCTGCGCGACGGGGACGGCGGCACCGTGATCCTCTCCGGCGACTCGCTGTTCCCCGGCGGCCCGGGGAAGACCTGGTCGCCCGAGGACTTCACGCAGCTCATGGACGACCTCGAAGAGCGCGTCTTCGCGAGGTTCCCGGACGACACGCTCGTGCTGCCGGGGCACGGGGCGGCGACGGCGCTGGGTGTGGAGCGCCCGGCGCTGGCCGAATGGCGGGAGCGCGGCTGGTGAGGGCGGGCAGGGTCCTGCCGGTTCCGAGGGAGTGACGGGGAGCGGGAGCGCGGCTGGTGAGGCCGCTCAGAGAGTCGCGACGACTCTGAGGCCCCAGACCGCCCACGCGAGGCAGAGCACAAGGAGCACAGGCGGGAGCGGGGTCAGGGTGCTGGTCACCGCGGCTGGCCCGGAGACGGGTGTGTCCTGCTGCCGCCAGCGGGCGTGCGCGTCCAGAATCTGCTGGATCTCTGCGGGGACGTGTGCCTCAACGCTCACCTTCCCCAGCCGCTCGCGCTGTGTCCGGCGGCCGGAGCTGGGCAGCGCCCAGGCGCCGTAGGTCTTCCCGTCCGTGGAGCGGACGGTGAGGCCCAGCCGCAGATCGAACTCGTCGATCCGTGAGAAGGGGATGACGACCGTGCGCGCGATGTTCACGAGCGTGAGTCCGTCCGCCCTCAGCTCCACGTGCGGACGGAGATAGCAGGCCCAGCTGAGCACGCCCAGCAGCGCGGGGAGCCCGAGGACGGCCACCGCTGCGGGCTGCGGAACCTGGAGGAGGGTGAGGGCCGCGGCGAGGACGGCCACCGCCAGGGTGAACCATGCGAGGGCGCGTGATCTCCCGTTGCGCAGCAGCACGGCGGAGGACTGCTCGTCGTCAGGGTGGCGGGGATCGAACGGTGAGGAGGTCACCCCGCCGATTCTAGGGGGAGAGAGCCACGCAGGTCCTCTGCGCGTGGACCCGACGCTCAGGGTGTCCTGAGCCTTAAACATACGAAGCCGGGAAGTCCCCAAGTTCTCGGTTACAACTGGGTAACAATGCGTGAGGGAATCTCATTATGTGCAATGGCACACATCCGGGTTCCCTAGAGTTTCCTCAATGTCGTCCGCGTCACAGCCAGTGGCTCGGGCGACCGGCCCGTCCTCCTGCGGCCGCTCTGCGGCGGCGGTGAGGCACGGGCCATACATCAGCATTCCCTGAGCACAGGAGTTCCACCGTGAACAAGCGCTACCTCGGAGTGGGTGCGGGCGTTGCAGCCGCCGCTCTCGTCCTCTCCGCATGCACTCCTCCCGGCAGCGACGGCGGCGAGGCCGCCGGCGGCTCTGACGGTCCCAGTGTCCTCAACGTGGGGTGGAACGAGCCGTTCCGCAGCATGAATACGGAGACCGTGAACGGCAATGCCGTCGCGAACTCCAATCTCACGTACATGATGAACGACAACTTCAAGCACTATGACGGGAACCTGGAGCTGGTCGACGGCACGCTCGGCACCGTCGAGCAGGTCTCCGAGGACCCGCTTCAGGTGAAGTACACGTTCGCGGACACGGCCACGTGGTCCGACGGCACGCCGGTCGACGCCGCGGACATCGTGCTGCACTGGGCGGCGAAGTCCACGAACTTCAACACCGAGTCCGACGAGGACGTGGCGGAGGACCGCGACGAGGAGTCCGGTGATCTCGCCGAGCAGAGTGAGGGCGATGTCTACTTCGACTCCGCGAGCCCCGGCGCCGGACTCATCAAGGACTTCCCGGAGATCTCCGAGGACGGCAAGTCCGTGACCTTCGAATACTCGAAGCCCTTCGCGGACTGGGAGCTGGAGCTGGGCTTCGGTGCCGACGGCGTGGGACTGCCCTCGCACATCGTCGCGAAGAAGGCCCTGGGCATCGACGATCCCCAGGAGGCCAAGCAGGCGATCCTCGACGCCTTCGAGAACAAGGACAACGAGGCGCTGTCCAAGATCGCGAACACGTGGAACACCGGCTTCAACTTCACCTCGCTGCCGGATGACGAGGACCTCCTCATCCACAACGGGCCGTACAAGATGACGGGCTTCGCCGAGGGCCAGAACCTCACCCTGGAGAAGGACGAGGCGTACACCGGTCCCACGGATCCCAAGATCGACCAGGTCGTCGTCCGCTACAACGAGGACCCGATGGCCGGCGTCCAGGGCATCGAGAACGGCGAGCTGGACATCATCCAGCCGCAGGCCACCGCTGATGTGCTCTCCGCGTCAGAGGCGATCGACGGCGTCGAGGTCATCTCCGAGGACGGCGGCACCTATGAGCACGTCGATCTCACCTTCGACAACGGCGGCCCGTTCGATCCGGAGACCTACGGCGGCGACGAGGAGAAGGCCAAGCTTGTCCGGCAGGCCTTCCTCAAGACCCTGCCCCGTCAGCAGATCCTCGACACCATCATCAAGCCGCTCAACGACGAGGCTGTGCTCAGGGACTCCTACACCATGTTCCCGGGTTCGCCGATGTACGACGGGATCACCGGCGGGAACGGTCTGGCCGAGGAGTACCCCGGCAGCGACGCCGAGGGAGCCAAGGCCCTCCTCGAGGAGGCCGGCGTCGAATCGCCCAAGGTCCGTGTCCTCTACGGTGCCTCGAACGAGCGCCGCGCGCAGCAGTTCACGCTCATCAAGGAGCAGGCCGAGGCCGCCGGCTTCGAGATCATCGAGGACGGCGACGACAACTGGGGTACGCGGCTGGGTGACGGCACCTACGACGCCTCGCTCTTCGGCTGGCAGTCCACCAACACTGGTGTGACCGAGTCCGATGCGAACTTCCGCACCGGCCAGCAGAACAACTACGGCGGCTACTCCAACGAGAAGGTCGACGGGCTCTACGACGAGCTCCAGGTCGAGACCGACGAAGGACGACAGGAGGAGATCCTCACCGAGATCGAATCCACTCTCGTGGACGACGCGTTCGGCGTCACGCTGTTCCAGCACCCGGGGCTCACGATCTACCGTGACCGGCTGCAGAACGTCTCCTCGATCACGGTTACGCCCACCATGTTCTGGAACTACTGGGAGTGGGAGGTCAGCTGAGGCCCGCCGGCCTCACAGCTGATTGATTCCGTACGGAATGTGCGCAGCGGCGGGGACACCGCAATCCGGTGTCCCCGCCGTCCGCACGCTCCCTGACATGGATCGTGGACTGCAATGATCAGATTCCTCCTCAGGCGGACGCTGTCGACGCTGCTCGTGCTGCTCGTCGTCCCCTTCGTCCTCTACCTGCTGCTCAACCGTGCGCTCGACTTCTTCTGGGACCTGCGCGCCAGCACCGCCCCCAACGTCGATGAGCTCTTCGCCTCCCGTGAGAGGCTGCTGAATCTCGACACCCCCGTCATCCTCCGCTACTTCCAGTGGCTCGCGGGAGCCTCCGGCTGTCTCGTGGGCGCCTGCGATCTGGGCACCGCCTGGTATCAGGGCCAGGAGGTCGTCGACCAGCTGCCCGGCGCCATCATGAACACCGTCAAGCTCGTCACCGCCGCCACGATCATCTCGATCGTCGTCGGCGTCTTCGTGGGCCTGGTCTCCGCCATCCGGCAGTACTCCGGCTTCGACTACTTCATCACCTTCCTCAGCTTCCTCATGTACTCGCTGCCCGTCTTCTGGGTGGCGGTGCTCCTCAAGCAGTACGGCGCCATCGAGTTCAACAACTTCCTGGGCCAGCCCACGCTGGGATGGGGCGCCATCTTCACCGTCTCGCTCCTCGCCGGCCTCATCTGGATGGGAGCGCTGGGCGGCAGCCGCAGACGGCGCCTCTGGTCCTTCGCCGGCGGCACGGTCGTGACCTTCGTCGTGATCTGGGCCATCCTCCAGTTCGGCTGGCTCCGCCACCCCAGCCTCGGCATCGTGGGGGTGGGGCTCATGGGACTGGCGGCAGCCGTCGTCATCACCTACCTCTCCACGGGATTCGGCAACCGCAAGGCGCTTATGACCTCGCTCACCGTCGCCGTGATCGGCATCGCCCTCTACATGCCGCTGCAGAACCTCTTCTGGTACGTGCCGATGTCCTGGCTCTGGATGCTCCTGCTGCTCGCCGTCGCCATTGCCGTGGGGCTGGGCGTGGGGCTGGCGTTCCGCGGCCGTGATCCCTGGGTCTCCGCCCGCACCGGTGCGCTCGTCGCCGTCGTCATGGCGTTCTTCGTCTTCGTGGACCGCGTGTTCCAGGAGTGGGGTCCCTACAACAGCCATCCGGCGATCAACAACCGTCCCATTGCGACGATCGGTGCGCAGACACCCAATCTCGAGGGGAACTTCTGGTTGACGAACCTCGACAGCTTCACGCACCTGCTGCTGCCCTCGATCGCGCTGATCCTCATCTCCATCGCCTCCTACACCCGCTACACGCGCGGTTCGATGCTCGAGGTGATGAACCAGGACTACATCCGCACCGCCCGGTCCAAGGGGCTGCCGGAGCGCACGGTGATCATGCGCCACGCTCTGCGCAACGCCCTGCTGCCGCTGGCCTCCGTGGTCCCCGTCGACATCATCACGATGATCGGCGGAGCCGTCATCACGGAGACCATCTTCGGCTGGTCCGGCATGGGCAAGCTGTTCATCGACTCCATGAACCGCAGCGAGATCGATCCGATCATGGCCTACATCGTCATCACCGGACTGCTGGCAGTCGTCGCCAACCTCGTGGCCGACTTCCTCTACGCGGTCCTCGACCCACGGATTCGGGTGAACGCCTGATGAGCACAGCACACGACGCACAGCCCGGCGCGGCACTCTCGCCCGCGGCCGGCACCGCACAGGACGGCAAGGCAACCGAGGGCCTGAGCCAGGGCGCCATCGTCCGGGCCAAGTTCTTCCGGCACAAGGGCGCGATGGCGGGGCTCATCGTCCTCGCGGCCATCGCCGCCTTCGCCTTCAGCGCACAGGGGGTGGGCCCCATCCCCGGATGGTGGATCCACAACCACGTGAGCTCCGGCCCCGTCCTCAATCCCGGCGGCGCGCCCACCTGGTCGCTGTCCGACCCGTTCAGCTTCGGAGCTCACCCGTTCGGTCAGGACGAGATCGGCCGGGACAACTTCGCCCGTGTGATGAAGGGCATCCAGATCTCCCTCATGGTGATGGTGATCATCGGCGCCGTCTCCCTCGTGGTCGGCACCACGATCGGTGCGCTGGCCGGCTACTACCGCGGCTGGCTCGACTCCTTCCTCATGCGCGTGACGGACGGCTTCATCATCGTCCCCACCATCGTGGTGGGCGCGATCCTCGGCAAGCTGATCGGCGGCCCGGGGTTCTCCTTCTTCGGCCTGCCGCTCGGCGCCTACCTGGCGCCGCTCCTCGGCGTGGCCCTGGGCGGTGTCCTGTGGACCAGCCTCGCCCGCCTGGTGCGCGGCGAGTTCCTGGCGCTGCGGGAACGGGAGTTCGTCGACTCCGCCCGGGTGGCGGGAGCGAGCGACGTCCGCATCATCGTCAAGCACATGCTGCCCAACACCATGGGCGTGATCATCGTCAACACCACCCTGCTCATGAGCCAGGCGATCGTGCTGGAGACGGCGCTGAGCTTCCTGGGATTCGGCATCCGCTCACCGCAGATCTCCCTGGGGCAGCTCATCAACGAGTACCAGACGGCGTTCTCCACCCGGCCCTGGCTGTTCTGGTGGGCGGGCCTCTTCATCATCGCCATCGCCCTGTGCGTGAACTTCATCGGCGACGGGCTGCGCGACGCCTTCGACCCGCGGATGAAGACGATCCCCTCGGTGCGGAAGATGAACCGCGCAGATGCGCGCGCCGCCGGTGCGGCGACCGCGGCAGCCGGAACGGCCTCGGCGGCGGGTGCTGCAGCCGCCCTGGGCGGGACGGTGCCGGAGGGCCGAGGCAGTGACGACGACAGAGGCGAAGGCACTGACGGCGACGGAAAGGAGGCGAAGCACTGATGAACGAGACCCAGGCTGCCGAGGCAGCGAAGACCAAGGATCCGATCCTCTCCGTCCGCGATCTGGGGGTGCGCTTCTGGGTGAACGACGAGTGGTTCACCGCCTCCCGTCACCTCAGCTACGACCTGCGCCCCGGTGAGGTGCTCGCGATCGTGGGCGAGTCCGGTTCCGGCAAGTCGCAGTCCGCGATGTCGCTCATGGGCCTCGTGCCCAAGAACGGCCGCGCCTCCGGCTCCGCGAAGCTGAATGGGCGCGAGCTCATCGGCATGGACGAGGAGGCGATGCAGCGGATCCGCGGCAACGACATCTCGGTGATCTTCCAGGAGCCCATGACCGCGCTCAACCCGGTCTACACCGCGGGCTTCCAGATCTCCGAGACCCTGCGCGTGCACAACGTGATGGGTCCGCGCGAGGCCAAGCAGGAGGCCCTGCGCCTCATGCGGATGGTGGAGATCCCGGACCCGGAGGAGCGGTACGACTCCTTCCCGCACCAGCTCTCCGGCGGTCAGCGGCAGCGCATCATGATCGCGCAGGCACTGGCCTGCCGGCCCAAGCTGCTCATCGCGGACGAACCCACGACGGCACTCGACGTGACGGTGCAGGCGGAGATCCTCAAGCTCATGCGCGATCTGCGCGAGAAGGTGGACGCCGGCATCATCCTCATCACCCACGACATGGGCGTGGTCGCGGACATGGCCGACCGCATCCTCGTGATGAAGGAGGGGCAGGTGGTGGAGGAGGGCGCGAGTCAGGAGATCTTCTCCGATCCGCAGCACCCCTACACCCGGCAGCTGCTGGCCGCCGTGCCCCACCTGGGCGCGGGTTCCGGCACCGCGGCCTTCGGCTCCGAGACCGGAGCGGTCGAGGTCGTCGAATCCGGTCCGGAGATCCCGCTCGAGTCCAACGAGACGTACGTGCATCCGGGAGGCGAGGGAACGGCGAAGGCGGGGGAGACCGCCGCGCTCAGGCTCGCCGGGGCCGCCATCGAATACCCCGCGGTGGGGCGGAAGAAGGCCTTCCGCGCCGCGCACTCCGTCGACCTCAGCATCGGTGCGGGCGAGGTCGTGGGGCTCGTGGGGGAATCCGGCTCCGGCAAGACGACCATCGGCCGGGCGGCAGTGGGCCTCATCCCCGTCGTCGAGGGCTCGCTCACCGTGGACGGCTTCGAGATCGCGGGGAAGAGGAACAAGGACCTGCGCGAGGTCCGCAAGACCGTGGGCTTCGTGTTCCAGGACCCCGGCTCCTCCCTGAATCCGCGCCTGCCGGTGGGGGAGTCGATCGGCGAGCCGATGTTCCTCCACCAGGGGCTCAAGGGCGCGGACCTGAGCCGGCGGGTGGAGGAGCTCCTCGACGCCGTCGAACTGCCGCGGTCCATGCGCAACAGGTACCCGCACGAGTTCTCCGGCGGGCAGCGCCAGCGCATCGGCATCGCCCGAGCGCTCGCGCTCAAGCCCAAGCTGCTCATCGCGGACGAGCCCACCTCCGCCCTGGACGTCTCCGTCCAGGCCAAGGTGCTCGAGCTCTTCCGCGGGCTGCAGGAGGAGTACGGCTTCGCCTGCCTGTTCATCAGCCACGACCTCGCCGTCGTGGAGATGGTCGCGAGCCGGATCGCCGTCATGCGGCACGGCCACCTCCTGGAGGTGGGTCCGTCCTCGGACCTGGTGGCGAATCCCCGGCATCCCTACACCCAGCGGCTGCTGGCAGCGGTGCCGGTGCCGGATCCGGTGGAGCAGCGCCGGCGGCGGGAGGCCCGCGACACGATGATCGCGGCGACCTCGGAGGACCTCGCGGGCTGAGGCGACGCCCGCTGTGCCGGGCCGGAATGTGCTCCTTCCGGCCGGGCGCTGACGAAACCGGCAGAAGCTCGCTGTACCAGGCGCGCACGGTGGACGCGTACAATCGTCTACCGTGCGCGCCTGTGTGCGCTCCGGTCCGCCGCGGACCGGGCCGTGAGCATGCGCCGCCCGCACCCCGCCTGATCCGAATCCGGCTCACGCACACGCTCTCGCGAAAGTGAACATATGACTGAACACACCTCCCGCCGCCTCGATCGACGCAATGTAGCCATCGTCGCTCACGTTGACCACGGGAAGACGACCCTGGTCAATGCGATGCTCACCCAGGCGGGAGCGTTCGGAGATCACGGTGAGATCCAGGACCGCGTGATGGACTCCGGTGACCTGGAGCGCGAGAAGGGCATCACGATCCTCGCGAAGAACACCGCCATCACCTACAACGGCGAGCACACGGACGAGCCCATCATCATCAACGTGATCGACACGCCGGGCCACGCGGACTTCGGCGGCGAGGTGGAGCGCGGCCTCTCGATGGTCGACGGCGTCGTGCTGCTCGTGGACTCCTCCGAGGGCCCCCTGCCCCAGACC
>NZ_JALAHB010000034.1 GCF_022712115.1 Brevibacterium sp.
CGCTGACGGGCCCCGTCCTCTGGAGGGGGCCCTTCTCGTCACCGTTCTGCCGGCCGAGCGCTCGAATCGCCGAGCGCCGCCGCACCCGGTCCGCCCGTTCACATTCCTACCGACCAGTACTCGGGTCGAACACCGTGGGCTCATGCCGCATGCGCGCCGGGTCGAAGGACTCCAGCGCTTCATCCAGACCCGTCCAGGGCCCGAACCCCAGCGACTCCCCCATCCACGCCCACAGGTCGAACCCCGTCCCCGCGAGCTGCTCGAGGGTGACGGCACCATCCCGCTTGGCCAGCCGCTGCCCCGTGGGGCCCAGTACCAGCGGGACGTGCACGTACTGCGGCACGGGCAGATCCAGCAGGCCGGCGAGGTAGGCCTGACGGGGTGCGGACGAGGCGAGGTCGTCCCCGCGCACCACCTGGTCTATGCCCATCGCCGCATCGTCCACGACCACGGCGAGGTTGTAGGCCCACACCCCGTCACCGCGGCGCAGCACCAGATCGTCCACGTGCGCGGAGACCGCTCCCAGTACCACGTCGTCGACGTGGTACTGCGCGCCGTCGGAGCGCAGCCTCAGCGCGGGCGTCCGTCCCTGCGCCGCGAGGCGGGCCCGGGCCTCGGTCCGCTGCTGTTCGCCGAGGTCGCGGCAGGTGCCCGGGTAGGCGCCGGGAGGTGCATGAGGAGCAGAGGGTGCGGCGAGGATGTCCTTCCGCGAGCAGTAGCACTCGTAGACCAGACCGCCTTCCCGCAGCCGCTCACAGGCCGCGGCATATGCCGCCGTGCGCCGCGACTGATCCACCACCTCGCCGTCGATCCGCACGCCCAGGGCCAGGAACTGCTCCCGCTGTCGTTCGGCAGCCCCCGCTCGCACCCGGTCCAGGTCCTCGTTGCGCCAGAGGAAGCGGCGACCGGTGCGCCGCGCCCACAGATAGGCGAGGATCCCGGTGCGCACATTGCCGATGTGGAGATCGCCGCTGGGCGAGGGAGCGAACCGCCCCGCGCCATCCGCCCCATTCGAATCTGCCCGCATGCTGCTCAGGATAACCACAGCGCCGGGCAAGGCGCAGGGCGCCCAGGCGGCCCACGGATACTCGCGAAAGCCTAGCCACAGGTGCAGATGCGGCGCGGAGCGGCCCGGCCAGGAGGCTGCCGCACCCCTGCGATTGCCCTTCCTCCGCGCCAGGAGTAGAACTGCAGGGGTGACCTCCCACTCCAGCACCTCCCCCGAACCCGCACCGGACGCCTCCTCCACCGGCTTCACCTCCGAGCAGAAGAAGATCCTGCTGGTCTCCTTCGTCGTCGCCTTCCTCTCCCTGCTGAGCGTCTCCATCGTCAACGTGGTCATCCCGGCCATCGAGTCGTCCATCAGTGCGAGCCCCGCCGCGCTCCAGTGGATCCTCTCCGGTTACGCGCTGGCCTTCGGCGTGGTGCTCGTGGCCGCGGGCCGGGCCGGCGACATCTTCGGCCGGGGCCGGCTCTTCGTCATCGGTCTGCTCATGTTCGGTCTCGGCTCCCTGTGTGCGGGGTTCTCCACGGACGCGCTGTGGCTCAACCTCTCCCGCGTCCTCATGGGGCTGGGCTCCGGCTTCCTCAACCCGCAGGTCACCGGGCTCATCCAGCAGTACTTCCGGGGCGCGCAGCGCGGCCAGGCGTTCGGACTCTTCGGCGGCGTGATCGGCGTCTCCGTGGCCGTGGGTCCCGTGCTGGGAGGCGTCCTCGTCGCGGTACTCGGGGACGAATGGGGCTGGCGGTCCGCCTTCCTCATCAACGTCCCCTTCGTGATCCTCGGTCTCGTGGGGGCGTTCCTCTGGCTGCCGGGCAGCGCCTGGAGACCCGCCTCGGGCACCGTCGCCACCGGCGCGGCCGGTGCCACAGGTGCGGCCGGTGAGGGTGCCGGAAGCCCGGCACCTGACCGCCGCAGGCTCGCCGATCTCGACCCCGTGGGCGTCGTCCTGCTGAGCGCGGGCATCCTCCTGGTCATGCTGCCCTTCGTGGAGCGCGAGGTGGGACCCATCATCTGGGCGGCACTGGGCCTCGGTGCGGTCTTCGTGCTCATCTGGGTGTGGTGGGAGCGCCGCTTCGCGCGCACGGGCAGGGAGCCCATGGTGGACCTCACGCTGTTCCGGACCCGCAGCTTCGCCAACGGCGCCGTCATCATCACCGTCTACTTCCTCGGCATGACGAGCATCTGGGTGGTCCTCGCGCTCTGGATGCAGCAGGGCCTCGGCCACTCCGCCCTCGCCGCCGGCATGATCGGCCTGCCCTCGGCCGTGGTCAGCGCCGTCCTCTCCCCCATCGCCGGCCGCCACGTCACCCGCGTGGGCAGGGTGATGGTCCTCTGGGGGATCCTGCTCGCACTCGCCGGGCTGGTCCTCTCCGGCGCCGCGGTGCTCCTCCACTACTCGACGAGCCTGAGCGAATGGTGGCTGCTGGGCACGCTTGCGATCCTGGGAGCCGGTCAGGCCTTCGTGGTCGGCCCCAATCAGACGCTCACCCTCGCCGAGGTGCCGCTGCGCTACGCCGGTTCCGCCGGCGGAGTGCTCCAGACCGGTCAGCGCGTGGGCACCTCGATCGGCATCGCGATGATCACCGGGATCGTCTTCGCCACCGTCGCGGCGGCCGGCTGGGAGGTCGCATTCGCCACCGGCCTGGGCGTCATCGCCGTCGTCATCGCCGTCGCGGGAGCGGTCGCCGTCGCAGACCTCGCACGCAGTCGGAGGGCGAGGGGGCGGCGCGATTCCTGAAAGGCCGCCATGAGACAATCGGCCTGCAGGCGACCGAAAGGGAGAACAGCGCGTGGAGGCCTCACACGGTAGCGGTCCGGCGGCGACGCCGGGGTCCGAGCACACCCTCGAGCAGCTGGTCCGCGGCGGTCTCGTCGCGACGCACTTCAGTCCGGTCGTCGACCTGCAGAGCGACACCGTGATCGGCCATCGGGTGTATCACGGGGTCGCCGGGGTGCCGCCGGAGCCCGCGCACTTCACCGCCTTCCGCCGTGCCGTGCGGGAGTCGGAGCACGTGGCGGACCTCGACGCCTCGCTGCGCTCCCTCGCGCTCCGCGAGGCCGAACAGCTCCGGCTGCCGCGCACTAATCGCCTCTTCATGACGGCGGAGCCGCAGGCGCTCGGCACCGTCGAGGACCGGACCGCGGAGCCGGACCGCTCCGCCATCCTCCAGCTGCACCCGGACCGGATCGCACAGGCACCGGCCATGACCCTGCGCTCGGTGCGCCAGGCCCGCACGCTGGGGTGGGGCATCGGCATGGCGGAGATCGGCGACGATCTCCGCACCACCTCCTTCCTGCCGCTCGTGAATCCCTCCGTCGTCATGCTCCGGCCCTCCGTCCTCGCGATCGAGGACCACGTCCACCTCGCGGAGCTCATCCGCCTGCTGCAGGCGCACGTCGAACGCACCGACGCGATCCTCGTGGCCGACGGGGTGACCACGGAGGAGGACCTGCTCAAGGCGGAGGCGCTCGGCGCACGGTTCGGCACCGGGCCCTGGTTCGGAGAGCCCTCGCAGGAGCCCGAGGCCGCAGATCCCGGCGAGACGGATGTGCTCGCCGACCACCACACCCGCAACCAGCTGGCGCAGGGCACGCCCTTCACCATCGCCCAGGGCAGGGAGCGCGACCCGCTGGTGATGGACGGGGAGATGCTCACGGCGCAGCTGCACTCGCTGGCGGAGCGGAGCCTCGCCGCCGGCGAGTCCGCCGTGGTCATCAGCGTGTTCGCGGACGCGGAGGAGCTGAGCCCGGAGACCCTCGCCCGGTTCGAGAGCGTCGCGGACTCCGTGGGCTACACGGTCATGCTCTCCGCCGGCTTCGACACTCCACCGGTGCCGGCGGCGCGCGGCGGTCAGATCGACACCTCGGACCCGCTGCAGGCGGAGTTCTGCGTCATCGTGATCGGCCCGGACTGGTCCGGACTCACGGTGGGCAAGCGCCGTTTCAGCCCCGGGCCCGACGGGCGCACGGAGTACGACGTGCACGTCACCACAGAGCGCTATGCCTGCGTGGACGCCGCCCGTTCGGTCTTCACCCGGATCCGCACCCTGCACTGAGGCGCGCGCTCCGTCATGCGGCCTGGCACTGCGCGCACCAGTACAGCTTGCGCCCCTGCATCTCCGCCAGGCTCACGGGGGCGCCGCAGACCAGACAGGGCTGTCCCCGCCTTCCGTACACCCAGTGCCGGTGCTCCGGCTCCGCCAGCGCACGTTCCCGCCGCCGTCCGCGCAGTTCCGTGCGGGTGAGGATCACCCCGGTCTCCACACCGAGCGGCAGGAGCCGGCACCAGTCGTCCCAGAGCGCTGCGAGTGTCTCCTCCCCCAGCGACGCCGTGGAGGTGTAGGGGTTCACCCGCGCGCGGAAGAGCAGCTCCGCACGGTAGATGTTGCCGATCCCCGCGATGACCTCCTGGTCCATGAGCACGGCACCCACCGCCGTGCGCTTCCGGCTCGCCTTCGCGAGGAACCGGCGCCTGCCTGCGGCACGGCCGTCCACCAGCGGATCAGGACCCAGCCTGAGCAGACGCGCGGCGGTCTCCTCCGGCGTGAGCACCTCGCACACGGTGGGCCCGCGCAGATCCGCGCAGACCGAGCCGGTGAGCAGACGTGCACGCACGGCCCCCACCGGTGGCGGCGGCCACGCTTCAGGAGCACCGCGCAGCTCCGTGTCGCTCTCACCCACACGGGTGCCGCGGGCGGCGGTCCGGCTCTCCGTCCCGGTGCGCCGGGGTGCGCCCATGGAGGACGCCGAGACGCCGTCCGCAGCACCGTCTGCGAGCGCTCCCGCCCGCTCCCAGAGGTCCCAGGCCCCGTAGAGCCCCAGGTGGACGCGCAGGGTGAGCTCCCCGTCGAACTCCGCGAACATCTGCTTGCCCACCGCGCGGCAGGCCGTCATCTCCCGGCCGTCCAGCAGCTCCGCCCCCTGCGAGAAGCGCCCCTGCGGGGACGAGACCGCCACCTGCGCCTCCGCGAAGACGGCCGTGAAGCGGTTTGCGATCCGATGGACGGAATGGCCCTCCGGCATCAGAGCTGCGGGCGGACGCGGTGGTGGCCGGTGAGCTCCTCGAAGGCCTTGGCGGCGAGGAGGAGCTCCACGTCCTTCCCGGGAGCTGCGACTAGCTGGATGCCCACCGGCAGTCCGGTGGGTGCGCCGGGCAGCGGCGGGGTGAAGCCCGCCGGCACTGTGACGGCGGGGCAGCCGGTGGCGGAGATGAGGGTCGCCGCCCGCATCCAGTCGAGATAGGTGTGCAGCGCGGTGCCCTCGATCTCCGTGGGGTACTCGATGCCCGCATCGAAGGGCAGGACCTGGCTGGTGGTCGTGACCAGCAGGTCGTGCTCGGCGAAGAAGGCCTCGGTGGCGGCGAGCAGGCGACCACGGCCGGCCTCGGCACCGATGAGCTCCTCCACCGTGAGGCCGAGCCCCATCTCCGTGTTCCAGATGACGAAGTCCTTCATCTGGTCACGGTGCTCCTTCAGCACCGGCCCGTTGTTGCAGGCGAAGTCGTAGGCGCGCTGCACGCGGAACACCTCGTCCGCGTCGTCGAGGTCAGGCACTGCCTCGTCCACATGAGCGCCGGCGGACTCGAAGACGCTGCGGGAGGCCTCGACGACGGCGCGCACGGGCCTCTCCACCCGGAGCCGTCCGTCCAGGTCCGCCGAGAAGCCCACGCGCAGACCGCGCAGGCCCTCACCCTCGCCGTCGCGGGCGAACTCCGGCCGGTCGAAGACCTCACCGGTCTCGCGGAGCGACTGCGGCGCCCCGGCGGCGGGACCCGCTCCGGCCTGCATGAGCAGAGCGACATCCGCGACCTCGCGGGCCATGAAGCCCTGCTGGCCGAGCCAGGCCCACGGGCGGCCCGGCAGAGCATGCGGGATGCGGCCGTTCGAGGGCCGCAGTCCCACCGTGTTGGTGAAGGACCCCGGGGTGCGCAGCGAACCGCCCATGTCCGAGCCGTCGCCGGAGGCCTGGATGCCGGCGGCGATCGCCGCGGAGACCCCGCCGGACGAGCCGCCCGAGGTCCGCGAGGTGTCATAGGGATTGACAGTGGTGCCGAAGACCGGGTTGAAGGTGTGCGAGCCGGCGGCGAACTCCGGCACGTTGGTCTTGCCGGTCGTGATGACACCGGCGGCGCGCAGCCGGCTGATGAGGAGGTCGTCCGACTCGGGCACCCTGTCCGCGAAGACCGGGGATCCCAGTGTGGTGCGCATGCCACGGGTGTCGTGGGTGTCCTTGTGCGTCATGGGGACGCCGTGGAGCAGGCCCAGCCGCTCGCCGCGGGCGTACGCCTCGTCCGCCGCCGAGGCCTGGGCGCGAGCGGTGTCCGCGTCGAGGGTGACGACGGCGTTGAGGGCCGGGTTGACCGCATCGATGCGGTCCAGGTGCGCCTCGAGCGCCTCCCGTGCGGACACCTCACCGGTGCGGAGGCGGGAGGCGAGCTCACGGGTGCTCAGCCAGGTCAGGTCGGTCATCGTCGGCTCCTCGGTCGCGGCAGATTCTCGCTCTCACACTAGCGCCGGCACGAGGGGCCGGGCACAGCGGGGCGGGACCGGAGGTGACGCGACGGGGGCGACAGGCCGAGCCGGGCGCTCCGGCCGTCGCACAGGGCGATCGACCGGCCACGCCCGGCTCCGGTGACCGGACCGCTCAGCTGACCTTGGTGAGCCAGCGGACCGGGGCGCCGTCGCCTGCGTAGCGGAAAGGCTCGAGCTCCTCGTCCCAGGCCTGGCCGAGCACGCGCTCCATCTGCGCGGTGAGGCCGTGCGGGTCTCCCGCAGTGCGCTCCATGACGGAGCGGATGACGTCCTCGGGCACGACGATGTTGCCGTGCGCGTCCGTCACGGCATGGTAGATGCCCAGATCCGGCGTGTGGCTCCAACGGCCGCCGTCCACGCCCTCGCTGGGCTCCTCCGTGACCTCGTAGCGGAGCCCGTCCCATCCGCGGAGGGCAGAGGCGATCCGCGCGCCGGAACCGGCCGGAGCCTTCCAGCAGATCTCCGCCCGGTACATGCCCGGAGCGGCAGGCTGCGGAGTCCAGTCGAACTTCGCGTGCGCGCCGATCGCCCCGCCCGCCGCCCATTCGATGTGAGGGCACAGCGCACGAGGTGCTGAGTGGACGAAGAGTACGCCCTGAGCCATATCCATTTGGTGCCTCCTCTACCCGGATACGTCTTCCCCTACGATCCGTGCCGAGGTGAGCACGAGCTTTATTGTACTATAGGCGAGGCGCCGGACCAGCGACAATGCGACTCCGGAGCCGGGCCCCTGTAGCTCAGCTGGTCAGAGCAGAGGACTCATAATCCTTTGGTCGTCGGTTCAAGTCCGACCGGGGGCACCCGATGCGCGGATGCACCGTGCGTGCGACCCCGGCAGCGCGTCCCCACACCCCCAGGCCGGTTCACGACCTCAGCTGCGGCTCAGCGCATCCACCACCTGAGCCGACTCGCGCAGCTGTACGCCGATGCCCTCCAGATCGACGAGGCGTTCAGGGGTGACCTGTGAGACGGCGTCGGTCACGAGCACGGTGCGGAAGTCTCGTTCGCTGGCGTCGAACAGGGTTGCCCGGGGACAGTTGGGCAGATTGCAGCCGGCGACGACCACGGTGTCACAACCGGTCTCCTGCAGCCACGACTCCAGCCCTGTGCGGTGAAATGCGCTCCAGCAGGGTTTGAAGAACACGACTTCCCCGCCGGAACCGGTGAGTGTCTGCGGAGCGCCGGCGAGCAGCTTCTCACTGTCCAGAGCGACTTCAGCGGGCAGCAGGACAGAGGGGATCTGCGACCCCGGAGAGCCTGGGACGACGATCCGCCGGCCAGCCTCGACCGCTGCACGGCGCGGCAGGTCGACATCGCAGCCGCCCGGCTGGTAGAAGCGCACGATGTGTGCAATAGGCCTGCCGGAGCGACGGAACGCGGCGGTGGTCTCCGCGAGAGCCGGCAGCACCTCGCGCGTCCCGGCAACAGGGGCCGCTCCGCCTTCGAGGAAGTCGTTCTGGACGTCGATGACGACCAGTGCGGCACTCTCCCAATGCGGGCCGAGGTAGTCGGTCATACGCGCGAGCCTAGCGACCCCACAAGTGTCACGGACACCGCTGCAGCCTCTCTCCCACTCCACTCACACTGATCGCGCCGTGGTGTTCGCCTCGGGCTGTGCCCGCAGAACGGCTCACTCATCGAGCAGGCTCAGAGCACTCCCCTTGTGAGCCGCGATGTGATCGGTCTTGTCGCTCTTGATCTCGTACTGCGGGTCGTCCTCCGACGCTCGGCGGGTGTGACCCTTGTAGTCGAAGTCCCGCGTATGCACCTTCGTCACCGTGCCGGAGATGCGGCCTGCTTCCGAGTTCCACGTCACGTGGTCGCCCACACTGAACCGATCGGACATCGTGCCTCCTTCGCCGGGCATCCATTGAATCACGGCTGACTCGGAAACAGCACGCCCCGGACGGAGCCCGGTGAGCGGCCCAGGAGACGCCGATAGGCATCCGGCGGCAGAACGGCCCACGCGCGCGGACACCGCCTCCGGGCACCCGCAGGCACGGCGGTCAGCTCGCGTGCGACTGCGGCCTGCGTGAGAGAGGCGCACTCCGGAAGGCGGCGGCGACCTTCGCGACGGCCTGGTGGCGGTCCTCGTCCAGATACACCATTCGCCTGACGGAGGACTCGGCGAGCAGAGCCGCCTGGTCGGCCGCCATGCGCGCTTCCGCGCTGTCCGGAGAGAGGCCCAGCGCCCGGGCGAGCGTGGGCAGGAGCATGTCAACCAGGTCCTCGTTGGACTCCAGCCACACACGCCGCAGCGCGGGCACGGTGAGCACGAGCTGCATGAGATGGTGCGTCCAGGGCGTGCGCACACCGGCGAACGCCTCCGGAAGGGCCGTGACGACGGCATCGAACACGGACGCGGCGGAGCGCGAGAGGTGCTGAGTGAGAACGGCGGAGAAACGGCGGCTGCCGGCGTCCAGGAACGGCCTGATGCTCTCGGCCTTGGTGGGGAAGTAGCGGAAGAACGTCCGCTCGGAAAGGCCCGAGGCCGCCACCAGGGCGGAGGTCGGCGCATTGCCGTCGTACTCATGGATGACCTCGGCGCAGCGCAGGGAGATGTCCAGGAGCTCCTCGTCGTTGAGCGGTCTTCGTACCATATGGAAACCCTAAGCCAGGCCGGCCGACGCTCTGGACCTGAACGCTGGTTACTGCCAGTATGAAGGGTGGATCGACGCATCGGGCCGATCTCGAGATCCATCATCTCCGCAGAACCGAAGGAACCGCATGGGAACCGAGGGTGCGCACCAACAGGTGCTCGAGGACGCGCTCACGGCCGCGTTCGCCCACGACGGTCCCGCGCTGATCGACGTGGTCACCGCCCGGCAGGAGCTGTCCATCCCACCGACGATCTCCGCTGCGCAGGCGAAGGGATTCACGCTCTACGCACTGCGCACAGTGCTGTCGGGCCGGGGCGAGGAGCTGATCGACCTGGCCGAGACGAACCTATTCCGCCGGCTCTTCGACTGAAGGCCCGCATGATGAACGAGAAGGAGAAGAGCATGAGCGAGAAGAACGATGAGCGCGTGGTGGTCGTCACCGGCGCAGCCCGCGGGATCGGTCGGGCCACGGCGGTCGCGTTCGCGCGAGCGGGATACAGGATCGCTGGGGCGGACATCGCCGCACCGACCAGCGCGGCGATGGACTACGCACCGGCCACACCGGAGGATCTCGACGAGACCGGACGCCTCGTGCAGGAGGCCGGTGCCGAATGGCTGCCGGTGATCTTCGACCAACGCGACCGGGCCGCGGTGAAGGCCGGATTCGCACAGGTGGTGGACCGGTTCGGGGGCGTCGACGTGGTGTTCGCCAACGCCGGCATCCAGGGCTTCGGCTCGATCCTGGAGATGAGCGACGAACTCTGGGACGACCAGATCGACGTCAACCTCACCGGCACGGCCAACGTGCTGCGCACCGCGGCCCCGCTGCTCATCGAGCGGGGCGGCGGCCGGATCATCGTCACCTCCTCCACACAGGGCCAGCACGGCACCCTCGACGGCGCGGGCTATTCGGCTTCCAAGTGGGGACTGCTCGGGCTGATGAAGTCCGCCGCCCTCGACCTGGGCAAGCACAACATCACGGTGAACGCCGTCATCCCCGGGCTGATCAACACGGCACTCACCCGGCACGAGGACCGCTACGCCCAGATCATCCGCACCGGCGGCCACGAGCCCACCGGCGACGTCGAGAAGGACGAGCAGACCGCCACCGGCGCTCAGCGGGCCAAGCTCCCCCTGGGCGTGCCCTGGGTCGAGCCCGAGGACGTGGCTCCGCTGGTGGTCTTCCTCGCCTCCGAGGAGGCCCGCATGGTCTCGGGCACGAGCTTCGCCGCGACCGGCGGCGACAGCGCCAACATCACGGCCTGAGCAGGGAGAACCGAGCAGGGAGAACGACGTGCCGGCGATACTGCTGCACGGCGCCGGAGCACCCGATGGTCCACAAAGGTCTGCGACACCCGCAGCGGCCGGACAATGAGGAGAGGACATCCGTGACACACGAGACCACGACCACCGGACCGGGCACATGCATCCCGCTGGCGTCTCTGCCGAACCTGCGTGACATCGGCGGGTACACCACCTCCTCGGGGGCGACGGTGCGCACCGGAGTCCTGTACAGACCGTCGCCCTCGACACACTCACGGACGCGGATGCCGCAGAACTGCAGAAGCGCGGCATCCGCACCGTGTTCGATCTGCGGACCCGGGCAGAACGTGACGCAGCGCCGGACCGTCTGCCCGAGGGCGCGACCGGTGTCGTCTGCGACGTCCTCGCGGGCTCGATGAACGCAGCCCCGGCCCAGATGCTCGAAGTCGTCAGGAATCCCGCCCGTGCCGCCGACGCCCTCGGCCACGGTCAGGCCGTCGAGCTCTTCCACGACGCCTACCGCCACATCGTCTCCTCGACCAGTGCCCTGGAGGCCTACCGACGGTTCTTCACCGACC
>NZ_JALAHB010000035.1 GCF_022712115.1 Brevibacterium sp.
GAGGGCACGGCTGCGGCCTCGGCGGCGGACCCTTGATCCCCGCGCCGGGAGCCCGGAGTACGGTGTGCGCATGAGCGATGACACGGCACAGGCACCGGCGGACGCGCAGGAGGCGCTCGCCCGGCTCGCACGCCAGCGGGTCGAGTACGACGACGCGGATCTGGCGCTGCCCGGCGACTCACCCGCCCAGGTGTTCTCCGAGTGGTACGCCGAGGCCGGCCGGGCACTCACGGAGCCCAACGCCATGGTGGTGGCGACCGCGGACGACGCGGGCCCCGCCGCCAGGATCGTCCTCCTCAAGGAGTTCGACGCGGACGGCTTCGTCTTCTACACCAACTACCTCTCCGCCAAGGGCCGGCAGATCGAGGCCCATCCGCTGGTGGCCCTCGTCTTCCCCTGGCACGAGATGCAGCGGCAGGTGCGCGTGCGCGGAGTTGTGGAGAAGGTCTCGCCGGAGCAGTCGGACGCCTACTTCGCGCTGCGCCCCCGCGGTTCGCAGCTGGGAGCCATCGTCTCCGAGCAGTCCCGGCCCATCGCCTCGCGCGCAGAGTTCGAGGAGAGGTCCGCGGCACTCGAGGCCGAGGTCGCGGACCGCGAGCCCACCCGGCCGCCGCACTGGGGCGGGTACCGGGTGCGGCCCTACGAGATCGAGTTCTGGCAGGGACGGCGCAACCGTATGCACGACAGGTTCCTCCTCACCAGCCGTGACGGTGCTCCCGCGCCACTGGACGATCCCGAGCGCTGGTCGCAGGTCCGCCTGCAGCCGTGACCTGTCGCGGCCTCGGCGAGCCGGTGCGTGACCGGCAGGTGACGGGCCCGTCCGATGTGCCGTCCGAAGTACCGGAGGCGAGGCCTCCGCGCCTACAATGGACACTCAGCCTGGAAGCGGCCTGCAGCCGCTGCGCAGGCACGGTCCATAGAAGCGGCGCGCCCGGGACGGCGAGGAGAGAGCTGAAGACGTGAACGATCTCATCGACACCACAGAGATGTACCTCAAGGCGATCGTTGAGCTCGAGGAGCAGGGCATCATCCCGCTGCGTGCGCGGATCGCGGAACGGCTCGACCACTCCGGTCCCACGGTTTCGCAGACAGTGGCGCGCATGGAGCGGGACGGCCTCGTCATCGTGGATGAGGATCGTCACCTGGAGCTCACCCCCGAGGGCCGCAGGATCGCCACGCACGTCATGCGCAAGCACCGGCTGGCGGAGCGGCTCCTCAGCGACGTGATCGGCCTCGACTGGGAGCTCGTCCACGACGAGGCGTGCCGGTGGGAACACGTCATGAGCGAGCAGGTGGAGACGCGGCTGCTCACGATCCTCCCGGAGCACAGCACGGACCCCTACGGCAACCCCATCCCCGGGCTCTCCGAGCTGGGTGCCCCGGAGGCCGCCACCTACCCGGCGCTGTCCGTGGTGCGCGCGGTCAAGCAGGGGAGGACCTCCGGCCTCAGGGTCGCCTGGATCGCGGAGCCGCTGCAGGTGGAGAACGACGTCCTGCGTCAGCTCAAGCAGACCGGCATCGTCCCGGGGGCGACCGTCACCGCGGAGAGCGACGGCGACTACATCACGCTCCGGGCCGAGGGGGCCGAGGAGGTCCTCGACCTGCCCACGGAATCCGCTGCCTTCGTCTTCGTGAAGGCCTGAGCTCCGCAGCCGGGACCTCTGCTTCGCGGCTGAGGCTTCGTCTTGTGGTTGCGGCGCTGCTCCGTGGTTGAGGCGCTGCTTCGCTGCTGAGATGCCGACGGCCCGCTCCCGCCGAGTGCGCGGGGCGGGCCTCGTCACGTCCACGACACCCATCCCACGCCTCGCGCACCTGCCGCGCTCGTGCGCGTGCCCAGGCCCGCATCGTCCGCGCTGCGCGTCCGAGTCCTTCCGGTAACGGGTGCAGTCCTGTGGATCACATCACTTGATATCGAAATGTATAGCCGTGATCAACGCCGTGACCTGGTGTTACGCCTGAGATTGCGGCGGCCGGATCACGTTCTGTAACCGCGGTCGTGATGTAAACGTGACATGGCGTTGCAGATCGTTTACAGTTGTCGAGTCGCCCTCACCTGGGGGCGGTCCGAGCAGGGTTCCGCACGCCGCGCCCAGCATCATCGGACATGTGGACCTGAGCGGCGGCGAGGCACCGGGAGTACCGGAAGCGCAGTCCTCCAGGCAGGGCAGGGCATCTCCAGCTCGGCGCAGAGGCCTCGTAGGAATTGGAGAGGACATCGTGGAACTTCGTCAGCATGGTCGCCGCGCGGCCGATACCCGCGTGAAGACCCCGCTCACCGAGCTCACCGAATCGCTCAGCGCCAACTACGGCGTCGTGGGCCGCCGCGCCGCCGTCGTCGCAGCCGCCGGCGGACTGGTCGTCACGGCCACCCTCCCGGCGATGGGCGCGGACGACGAGGGCACTGCCGCCGTCGCCGCCGAATCGGAGGCGCAGGCACAGACCGCGCCTGAGTTCGTCAACCAGGCCAAGACCGTCGTGCCCCAGGCCGACGAGGACGATTCCGACCTGGTCGGTGCGGTCTCCGTCGAGAACGTCACCGCCACCGCCGCTCCGGAGCCCGCCCCCGAGCCGGAGCCCGCAGCCTCCAGCGAATCCTCCGACGACTCGTCCAGCTCGGACAGCAGCTCCTCCGAGGGTTCCGGTTCCAGCTCCTCCAGCGGCGACGAGAAGTCCAAGGGCGGCGACGTCGCTCTTCCGGACGGCTCCAAGGCCGAGCAGGTCATCGCCATCGCCAAGCAGTACACCGGCGTTCCCTACGTGAGCGGCGGCACGACCCCCAGCGGCTGGGACTGCTCCGGCTTCACCTCGTTCGTCTACAACAAGGTGGGCGTGAACCTGCCCCGCACCTCCGGTGCGCAGAAGAGCGCAGGCCGCGTGGTCTCCGCTTCCGAGGCCAAGCCCGGCGATCTCGTCTGGCACCCCGGCCACGTGGGCATCTACGCGGGCAACGGCATGATGTACGACGCGGGCTCGCCCAGCTCCGGCACCTCCTACCGCAGCCACTCGTGGATGGGCAGCGTCACCTACATTCGCGTTCTCTGATCCTGCTTCAGTGATCTCCGCGCTCCGCTGAGCGCCGCTCACCCCCGTGCGACCCAAAGGTCCGGTCGCACGGGGGTGAGCTGTCTCTGTCCGCGGGCGCGCGCCTCGGGCATGGGGTGGTCCGGGCGGTGAATGCGCGGGTGATCCGGGTGAACCCGGGCCGACCGGCAGCTGTGAGTCCGGCGTGATCCCCGGAATCCCTTCCCCGCCGCGGTCTCACCGCCTAATGTTGATGGGGTGAGTTCAGCAGGTGCCGTATGCATATCCGGGGCCGTGGCCGCGCGCAGTCAGATCGCTGCCCGTCGCCGCGGAGTCCCCGGCTGTCGTGCTGTTGCCGTGCGGGGACGCGCCTTCCCCACTCCCCTCACCCCTGCTGACTCGATATCCCCTGCGGATTCGATACGCCCTGCGAGTGCCGTGGTGTGCTCGAGACGGCGTCGCGCTCTGTGCGCGGCGCCGTCTTCTGCATTCAGCGGCGGGCTCCGGGGGACAGGAGGTGGGTCGTGAAGACCCTTGTGCTCAATGCCGGCTACGAGCCGATGTCCGTGGTGTCGTTCAAGCGCGCCGTCGTCCTGGTGCTGGCGGGCAAGGCCAGCGTGCTGAGCGCAGACGCGCAGCAGCCGGTGCGCAGCGAGCGGCTGGAGCTGGATCGCCCCACGGTCATCATCCTCACGCGGTACGTGAAGCCTCCTGAAACGCGGACGGTCTCCCTGTCGAGGCGCGGCGTGCTGCGCCGGGATGCGCACCGCTGCGCGTACTGCGGCAGGAGTGCGGAGACCGTGGACCATGTCATGCCGCGCTCGCGGGGCGGTCAGAACACCTGGACCAATCTGGTGGCCTGCTGCCGGACCTGCAACTCGCTGAAGGGCGACCGGACGCCGGAGGAGATGGGCTGGCGGCTGCTCATCGACCCCAAGCCTCCGCGTACGGGCCGCTTCTGGCTGCGGGAGATCGAGGATCCGGCCGACGGCTGGGCGCCGTTCCTCGCGCTCGGTCAGGCCGCCTGAGAGACGGCGGCCGCTCTGCGGCGTGGCGGCCGGCGTAACGGCTCCTGCAAGCCCTCCTCAGAGTGTCACAGGCGCGTGATTCATGCGCGTCCGTCCGGATGCCGAAGCGCCGCGAATCGTCATGCGTCGCAGCGGGTGAGGGTGCCGCGGGAGCGGTAGTGTGTGTTCTGCAACACAGCCCCGCCGCGTAGGGTGCGCGGCAGACTCTGAGGAGGGGACATGACGGACAGGTTCGACTCGAGCGTCGAAGACCCGCAGGCCATCGTCGTCGGCGTGGACGGCTCCAACGCGAGCCGCAATGCGCTCCGCTTCGCGATCGCGGAGGCGAAGTCGCTGGGACGGTCCATCCGTCTGGTGGGCGCCTATACGGTCCCCAGCGTGGCCGCGGCCACCATCGACGTCTCCTATGTGCCCATCGACGACTCCGCCGTGCGCGCCGCCGTCACCGCGACGCTCAAGGAGGCCGCGGCAGAGGTGAAGGCCGCCGGCGTCGCCGTCGAGGCCGTCATCGAGATCGGTGACGCCGCGGGCGTCCTCGTGGAGGAGTCCAAGGAGGCGAGCCTCGCGGTGGTGGGCTCGCGCGGCAAGGGCGGATTCGCCGGCCGGCTGCTGGGAACCGTGTCCTCCGCGCTTCCCGCGCACTCCGCCTGCCCCACCGTGGTGGTGCCGGTGAATTGGAGCCTGGAGGCCGAGCGCACCCCCGGCCCCAGTTCCTCGCGCCCCGTCTGGAGCAGCGTGGACGGCAAGATCGAGCAGGACGGTGAGGGCGAGACGGTCCCCGGCATCGACTACTCCGGCCAGGTCGTGGTGGGCGTGGACGCGCTGGGCAAGGAGTCCCCGGCACTGTGGTCGGCCGCTGAGCTGGCCGCCCGCCGGGGAAGCCCGCTGCACATCCAGGCGGTCATCACCACCACCGTGATCGGTCCGGAGTGGATTCCGTCCACCGGTGACCTCGAGCGGCTGATCGCGGAGGGCACGGACAAGCTGGAGGCTGCTCGCGCGGCGGTGCGTGAGAAGCACCCGGAGCTGGACGTGCGGTGGACGCTGTTCGACGGACAGCCGGCCGAGGTGCTGGTCCGGGCCTCGGACACCTGCGACATCCTGGTGATCGGCTCCCGCGGACGCGGCGGCTTCGCCGGGCTCCTGCTGGGCTCGACCTCGCAGTCCGTCCTGCCGTACTCCGCAGCGCCCACGATGGTGGTGCGCGTCAAGCGCTGAGTGACCGACGGGAGCGGCCGCGGCCACGCTTCCCGTCTGCGGATTCGCCGCGGTCGCTGGCTCTGGGAGGCCGATCAGCAGACGGGAACGCGCACCGCTCGCGTTCCCGTCTGCTTTCCGCTGTGCGTCAGCCGTCTGTGCACAGAGTGCGCAGGAAGTCCCTCAGCAGGGCGGCCGCCCGGGGGATGTTCGTCAGGAAGGCGTCAGGGGCCTCGGCGGACCCTGCATGCCAGCTCACGCAGAACTCGTAGTCCTGTGCGCGCTGGGTGTAGGCGATCCCGAACCCGTCCTCCACGGTGGGGGCGAAGGCGTACCGGACCACCTGTGCGGGAGTGCCCAGTGAGGTGGTGGACAGGAAGTCGGTGCGCATCCGAGCAAGGGCGAATGAGGTGAGGAAGGGGTCGACGGTGCCGCCCTGTCGAGCGGCCATCATGCGCAGCCCGGCGAGGTGCCGGTCGAACCCGTTCCCGGACTTGCAGGCCTTGACCCATGCACGATGGGCGTCCAGCGCCGCCTCCAGGTCCTCGAGGCGTGCCTGGGAATCGCACAGGCGGCGGGCGAACGTGACGGCCTCAGGGGTGACGGGCCGCAGGCACTCGGTGCGCCCGTCCTGGAACGCCCGCATGTCCACGGATTCGTAGACTCCGCGCACGCGGCCGTAGGTCAGCACCTGGGCCGAGGCCATGATGAGCTGCTGCAGCGCATCGGAGCTGTAGGGGCGGGCCTGTTCGTCGGCCGCGGGCCGCGGCACGCGCACCACCGCCACCCGCAGATCCTCCGCCCGCTGCCCGAGGTCGGTCAGGGCAGCCGTGAGTGCGGCCTGGAGTCCTGCAGTGAGGTTCCACCGGAGCTCCGCCGGCGTGTTCGAGCGTGCCGGGATCTCTGCAACCGCACGAGCGTCCGGATTCGCCGGGAGGTCCGGGGCTGTTGCGGCGTTCGGGTCTGTCGCGGCGTTCGGACTCGCCTGGAGGTTCGGCGGGGGAGTGCCGGGAGACGCCGGAGTGGATGCCTCGGGCACCTGAGCCGCGGCATGCTCCTGCATGCGGGTGACGGCGTCGACCAGACTGCCGCCGTCCACGACGGTGTGTTCCACATTCACGATGACGGTCCCGGCGTGGAGGTCCATCAGGTAGCTCAGGGGCTTGCGGACCCATGCGGCCCGCCGGTCCGTGAGAGCGGAACGCAGGGCGTCTGCAGCCGCCGTCTCGTCTGCCGCTGCCGTCGCGTCTGTCGTTGTCGGGGCGGACGCAGTTGCCGTGTCGTCTGCCGTTGTCGTCCTGTCTGCCGTTGCCGGGGCGGATGCCTGGTGGGCGGGTGCGTGCCCGGAGCCGCGCGAACCGGGATCGTCACGGCCGCTGGTGTCGCCGGTGCTGCCGAGGTCGCGGACGTCCTCGGGGTCGCGGTCGTCACCGAGGTCGCAAGCGTCCCTGGCCTCGTGGTCCTCACTGGCCTCACCGGCCTCACTGGCCTCGTGGTCCCCACTGGCCTCGTGGTCCTCACGGTGGCCGCGGTCCTCGCCGGTGAGTGCGACGGTGAAGAGGAAGTCGCGCAGCCGGTGGTACACTGCGGCATTGCTGCCGTCTGTGAGCATCTCGTCGAGGATCGCGGCGAGCGTGTCGCTGCCCAGGTGGGAGGCCTCGGCGAAACC
>NZ_JALAHB010000036.1 GCF_022712115.1 Brevibacterium sp.
GGTCTGCCCGCCGAACCCGCGGGCAGACCGGAGTCGTAGGCCCGGCGGACGAACAGCGCGCTCGCCGCCACGGCGAGGAGCGACGGGACGAGGTGGCCGGCGACGATCCAGGGGTTGAGCTCCGTGAGCACGGAGATCCCGCCGAGGACCGCCTGGACCGGCACGATCGCGGTGAGTCCCACGGCGAACCAGAAGAGGTCCGGGCGCGCACGCCGGGACCGCCACAGCAGGAGGATGGTGAGGACGCCCACCACCGCGAGGGCCACGCCCAGGAGGCGGTTGCCGAACTCGATGGCGGAGTGCATCGACAGCTCGCCGACCGGGGTGAGGTTCCCGTCGTTGCAGGTGGGCCATTCCGCGCAGCCGAGGCCGGAGCCCGTCAGCCGGACCAGGGCGCCGGTGAAGACGAGGACCGACTGCGCGACGAGCATCGTCCAGGCGAGCGATCTCTGCAGCCGAGTGGTGGAGCGGGTGCCGGTGGTCACGTCGTTGATGCCTCTTCTCTGGGTCTGACTCGGTGTGTCTCGGGAGGACGCGGTGCGTCCCGGGCCGTCATCCGTGCGGCAGCATCCGCGCGGCTGTGCAGCCGGAACGTCCTGGGGGAGTGCTCGTGCTCAGCGGGAATCATCGCGCAGTCCGCCGCTCGGCTCAGTCCGTCTCACAGCTCGGCCCCTCGCATCTCGGCCGCACACGGCACGGCTCGGTCGACGGAGTGCCATCAGTCGAAGGAGAACCAGCGGCGCGCGGCCAGGCCGCCCAGGAGTGCCCAGAGGAGGAGAATCGCGAGCGAGGCCCAGTCGACAGTGCCGGCGGTGACCGCGGACCTCAGGGCATCGCCCAGCGCCCCCGGCGGCAGCAGTCCCACCACCGTGCCCCAGACGCCGTCGCGGGCGAGCACGAGGCCGCCCGCGGCGGCCATGAGCACCCACAGGAGGTTCGCGACTGCCAGCGTCGCCTCGGGCCGCAGCGTCCCGGCCATGAGCACTCCCCAGGCCACCAGTGCGGCCGCACCGGCGAGGAGCGAGAGCACGAGGCCGGGCCAGCTCACGGGGGCGGCGGAGAAGCCCAGCGCGGCGGCGCAGCCGAGCACCAGCAGGGTCTGCACGGACAGGACGCACAGCACGGCGCCGAGCTTCCCCGCGATCACGCCGCCGGCGCCGAGCGGGGTGGTGGCGAGCTGGCGGAGGACGCCGTACCTGCGGTCGAAGGCCGTCTGGATGCCCTGCCCGGTGAACGCCGTCGAGGCGACGGCGAGTCCGAGCACCCCGGCGGTGGCCGTCTGCGCGGCGTCCGCCCCGCCGGCCGCCGCGTCCGCGCCGCCGAGGGAGGCGAGGATCGACGTCCGCGAGAGCGCGAACAGCGCGATGAGGGGAAGGATGACGGCGAGCAGGAGCTGCTCCCCGTTGCGGAGGACCGTCACGGTCTCGAACCGCGTCTGCGCGAGCACGCGCCGGAGGGGCAGGGTCGAGCCCGCTGTGCCCGTCCGCATCGCAGAGGTCTCGTTCATCGCAGGGACCTCCCGGTCAGCTCGAGGAAGACGTCGCCCAGGGAGCGGCCCCTCCACTCCAGGGTGCGCAGCGCGACCCCGTGCGCGGCGACGATGCCGGTGACACGGTGCAGGACCTCGGGCTCCGCCCCGCAGTCGAGGGTGAGGACGGTCCGGTCCGCATGGAGGACGCCCTCCGCGGCCAGCGCCAGCAGAAAGGGCTCCGGGGGCTCGCCCTCCGTCACCATGCGCACGGTCCGCTGGGCGGCCGAGCCCACGACCTCTCCCACCGTGCCGGCCGCGATCACACGTCCGTCGTCGATCACCGTGACGGTGTCCGCGAGCTTCTCCGCATCGGCCATGTCGTGAGTGGTGAGCACGATCGCCACGCCGTCCGCGCGGAGTTCGGCGATGACCTCGTCCACCGCGATGCGCGCCTGCGGGTCGAGTCCCGCGGTGGGCTCGTCGAGGAACAGAAGCCGCGGCCTGCCGACCATCGCCGCCGCGAGCGCCACCCGCTGCCGCTGACCGCCGGAGAGCCGGCGGATGGTGCGCGAGGCGAACTGGTCGATGCCGAGCCGGTGTGCGAGATCGCTCACATCCGCCGGGTCCTCGTAGAGCCGTGCGAGATGCTCGAGCACGGGGAGGGGGCGGGCCGACATCGGCAGGCCGCCGTCCTGCAGCATGACGCCGGCCAGCGCGGCGGTGCGCGCATGCTCCGTGAGCGGGTCCGCGCCGAAGATGCGGATGCTGCCGCCGGCCGGGCGGCGCAGGCCCACGGCGCACGCGACCGTCGAGGACTTCCCGGCGCCGTTGGGCCCCAGCAGCGCGCGGACCTCGCCTGCCTCCACCGTCATCGAGATGCCGTCGACGACGGTGCGGCTCCCGTAGGACAGGGAGAGGTCGTGAATGCACAGGGGCACAGTCGTCATAGCGCATCCACCCTACCCTCACGAGCCCGGCCGGATCTCCAGGCTTAGGGGCTCCTTCGTTTACAATCGCGTATTTAGGTAAGACACTTGTTGCTGAACGTTCGGCTGAGGGAGGTGACAGTGGCAGCTGCGGAGTCCGCATCGTCCGAGGACGGCCGCACGCGTCAGCGCGTGCTCGGCTTCGTCCTCGATCAGGGACCCGTGTCCGCCTCGTCCCTGGCGAAGACGATGGATCTCACGGCCGCCGCGGTGCGCAGGCACCTCGACGCACTCGAGGCCGACGGCCTCATCGAGGTCCGCACGCTCACCGGCCAGAAGGCCGGGCGCGGCAGGCCCGCACGACAGTACACGGTCACGGCGGAGGGCCATGCGAGGATCTCGCACACCTATGATGAGCTGGCGCTCGATCTGCTGACCTTCCTGCGGGAGACCGGCGGCGACGCCCTCGTGGGCTCGTTCGCGCAGGAGCACGCGGGCAAGCTCCGGGAGTCGCTGCGGAAGCGGCTCGACGACTTCCGTCCCGGGGAGCCCGCCCAGGGCACCGTGGCGGAGCGCTCGCGCAGGCTCGCCCGTGCGCTCGCGCAGGAGGGCTACGCCGCCTCGACCACGCCTGTGGCCGCAGGCACTCCGATGGAGGCGCTCCAGCTGTGCCAGGGCCACTGCCCCATCCAGCACGTGGCCGAGCGCTTCCCGGAGTTCTGCGAGGCGGAGCTCGAGGTGATCTCCGAGTACCTGGGCGTGGACGTCCGCCGGCTGTCCACGCTGGCCGGAGGCGGTCACGTCTGCACCACCCACATCCCCACGTCCGCACTGGCCAGGCCCCTTCTGGGCGGGCCGGCATCCGACCACAACCAAGGAGGTTCGCGGTGACCGACACCACAGCAGCCGCAGAGACCACTGAGCCCAACCGGATCATCGAGCTCAACCCGGAGCTCAAGGACATCGGCGCGTACCAGTACGGCTGGCACGACAGCAACGACGCCGGCGCAGAGGCCCGCCGCGGCCTGAGCGAGGACGTGGTGCGCAACATCTCCGCGCTGAAGAACGAGCCGGAGTGGATGCTCCAGCGGCGTCTCAAGGCCCTGCGCCTCTTCGAGAAGAAGCCCATGCCCACCTGGGGTGCGGACCTCACCGGCATCGACTTCGACGACATCAAGTACTTCGTCCGTTCCACGGAGGGCCAGGCGCAGTCCTGGGAGGACCTCCCGGAGGACATCAAGAACACCTACGACCGGCTGGGCATCCCGGAGGCGGAGAAGCAGCGTCTCGTCGCCGGTGTGGCCGCGCAGTACGAGTCCGAGGTCGTCTACCACAAGATCAACGAGGAGCTGGAGCGCCAGGGCGTCATCTTCCTCGACACGGACACCGCGCTCGCGGAGCACCCGGAGCTCTTCGAGGAGTACTTCGGGACCGTCATCCCCTCCGGCGACAACAAGTTCTCCGCGCTCAACACCGCCGTGTGGTCCGGAGGCTCGTTCATCTACGTGCCCAAGGGCGTTCACGTCGAGATCCCGCTCCAGGCCTACTTCCGCATCAACACGGAGAACATGGGCCAGTTCGAGCGGACGCTCATCATCGCGGACGAGGGCTCCTACGTGCACTACGTGGAGGGCTGCACCGCGCCCATCTACAAGTCGGACTCGCTGCACTCGGCAGTGGTCGAGATCATCGTGAAGAAGGACGCGCGCGTCCGCTACACGACGATCCAGAACTGGTCCAACAACGTCTACAACCTCGTCACCAAGCGCGCGATCGCGGAGCAGGGCGCCACCATGGAGTGGGTGGACGGCAACATCGGCTCCAAGGTGACGATGAAGTACCCGGCCATCTGGCTCACGGGCGAGCACGCCCGCGGCGAGACGCTGTCCGTGGCCTTCGCCGGCGCCGGCCAGCACCAGGACACCGGCTCCAAGATGGTCCACGCGGCCCCGCACACGCAGTCCTCGATCGTCTCGAAGTCCGTGGCGCGCTCCGGCGGCCGCGCCGGCTACCGCGGTCTGGTCCACATCCACCCCGGCGCGGAGGGCTCGTCCAATAACGTGCTCTGCGACGCCCTGCTCGTGGACAACATCTCGCGCTCGGACACCTACCCCTACATCGACATCCGCGAGGACGACGTGACGCTCGGCCACGAGGCGACGGTCTCCAAGGTGAGCGAGGACCAGCTGTTCTACCTCCAGTCGCGCGGCATGGAGGAAACGGAGGCGATGGCGATGATCGTCCGCGGCTTCATCGAGCCCATCGCCCGCGAGCTGCCCATGGAGTACGCGCTCGAGCTCAACCGCCTCATCGAACTGCAGATGGAGGGCGCTGTGGGCTGATGCCCGCGCATCCCGCAGGCACACCCGCAGTACGCACCCCTTCACAAGGAGAGACCCCTCAATGACCCAGACCCTCGAATCCGCGCCCAGCGGTGTCCAGGTGCCCGCCCAGGGCAGGGCGGACCGCACGCGCAGCTTCTCCGTCGATGCCTTCCCGGCCGTCACCGGCCGGGAGGAGGAGTGGCGCTTCACCCCGGTCCGCAAGCTCGCGGACCTGCTCGAGCCCGCCTCGCAGACCGCGGCGCTGACGTTCGGCGAGACCCTGCCGGACGGCGTCACGGTGGAGACCATCGACCTCGCGGCCGCCCAGGCGCACGGCGTGCTCGCGCCGGAGGACCGTCCGGCCGCCCTCGCCGCGGCGCACGCGGCCGGTGTGCGCCACTACCACCTCGCGGACGGCGTGGAGCTCGCCGAGCCGGTCATCGTCCACGCGGACGGGAACGACGCGACGGTGCACGGCCACGTCCTCATCACGGTGGGCCGCCACTCGAAGGCCACCTTCGTCCTCGAGCACGAGGGCCGGGCCCGCTACTCGGAGCTGCTGTCCGTGGTCGTGGGCGACGGCGCGGACCTCACGCTCGCCTCCCTGCAGCTGTGGGAGGACGGCAGCGTCCACCTCGGCCAGCACGACGCGCTCGTGGGCCGGGACGCGAAGTACAAGCACATCGCCGTGAGCCTCGGCGGCGATATCGTCCGCCTCAACTCCAATGTGCGCTACTCCGGCCCCGGCGGCGAGGCGGAGATGCTGGGCCTCTACTTCGCGGACGCGGGCCAGCACCTGGAGCACCGCACCTACGTGGACCACAACACCCCGAAGGCCACCTCGAACGTCATGTACAAGGGGGCGCTGCAGGGCAAGGACGCGCGGAGCGTGTGGGTGGGCGACGTGCTCATCCGCCCGGAGGCGCTGGGCATCGACACCTACGAGCTCAACCGCAACCTCATCCTCACGGACGGCGCCCGCGCGGACTCCGTGCCCAACCTGGAGATCGAGACCGGCGACATCGAGGGCGCCGGCCACGCCTCCTCCACGGGCCGCTTCGACGAGGAGCACCTCTTCTACCTCATGAGCCGCGGGATCGGCGAGTCCGAGGCCCGCCGCCTGGTGGTGCGCGGGTTCTTCAACGAGGTCATCCAGAAGATCGGCGTCGAGGAGGTCGAGTCCGTCCTCCACGACCGGATCGAGGAAGAGCTCGCGCGGAGCGTCCTGTGAGCCTCACCCCCGTGCTCGACGCGGACGCGCTGGCCCCCGGCACGGCCGTGCGAGTGATGGTCGCGGACCGGGAGGTCTGCGTGGCGCGCACGGAGGACGGGCAGGTCCACGCCGTCGACGACCTGTGCACGCACGGCGAGGTCTCACTGGCCGAGGGCGAGGTGTCCGGCTGCACCGTCGAGTGCTGGCTGCACGGCTCCGCGTTCGACCTCACGACCGGCGAGCCCACGTCCCCTCCGGCGTTCGAGCCGGTCGAGGTGTTCGAGTGCGTCGAACGCGACGGCCGGATCCTCGTCGACGTCGGCGAGTCCTGAGCACCTGCACCACCGCGCGGCCGCACCAGTGCGCACCCGCGTGAACCGAACCACCCCACACGTCTTGGCGCCCCAGGCGGGGCGCAGCCCGAGAGAAAAGGCT
Organism: Brevibacterium sp.; assembly: GCF_022712115.1. Classification (GTDB taxonomy): domain Bacteria; phylum Actinomycetota; class Actinomycetes; order Actinomycetales; family Brevibacteriaceae; genus Brevibacterium; species Brevibacterium salitolerans. Next base: position 6,370 of record NZ_JALAHB010000036.1, read on the forward strand.
GAAATGAGCACTCTGAAGATCAACGACCTGCACGTCGACGTCGTCACCGAGGCCGGCAGCAAGGAGATCCTCCGCGGGATCGACCTGGAGCTGAACACCAACGAGACGCACGCCATCATGGGCCCCAACGGCTCCGGCAAGTCCACGCTGGCCTACGCACTGGCCGGCCACCCCCGCTACGAGGTCACCGGCGGCACGGTCACGCTCGACGGCGAGGACGTCCTCGCCATGAGCGTGGACGAGCGCGCCAAGGCGGGCATCTTCCTCGCCATGCAGTACCCGGTCGAGGTCCCCGGCGTGACGGTGACGAACTTCCTCCGCACGGCCAAGACCGCCGTGGACGGCGAGGCCCCCAAGCTGCGCACCTGGACCAAGGAGCTCAGCGCCTCGATGAAGAACCTGCGGATGGACCCGGAGTTCGCATCCCGCAACGTCAACGAGGGCTTCTCCGGCGGTGAGAAGAAGCGCCACGAGATCCTGCAGCTGCAGATGCTCAAGCCGCTCTTCGCCGTCCTCGACGAGACGGACTCCGGTCTGGACGTCGACGCCCTGCGCATCGTGTCCGAGGGCGTGAACAAGGCCAAGGAGGAGACCGGCCTCGGCGTCATGCTCATCACGCACTACACGCGCATCCTCAACTACATCACCCCTGACCGCGTGCACGTGCTCGTCAACGGCCGTGTGGCGGAGTCCGGGGGCCCCGAGCTCGCCGACCGCCTCGAGGCCGAGGGCTACGACCGCTTCCTCGTCGAGGCCTGATCCGTGGAGGCGGCGGAGGTGGCGCGCCTGCGCGGTGACTTCCCGCTCCTGGAGCGGGAGGTGAACGGGCACGGGATCGCGTATCTGGACTCGGGCGCGACCGCGCAGAAGCCGGTCTGCGTCATCGACGCGGAGCAGGACTTCCTCACGCGGTCCAATGCGGCCGTGCACCGCGGGGCGCACACGCTCGCCGTCGAGGCGACGGACGCCTACGAGACCGGGCGGGCGACGCTCGCCCGGTTCGTGGGCGCGGGCGAGGACGAGATCGTGTGGACGAAGAACGCCACCGAGGCGCTCAACGTCGTGGCCTACGGATTCGCCAACGCCTCCGCAGGCCTGGGCGGGGCTCAGGCCGCGCGCTTCCGGCTGGGCCCGGAGGACTCGATCGTCGTCACGGAGATGGAGCACCACGCCAACCTGGTGCCCTGGCAGCAGCTCGCCCAGCGCACCGGGGCGCAGCTGCGCTGGCTCCCGCTCACGGACTCGGGCCGGCTCGACCTCAGGGATCTCACCGGCATCGTGGACTCCTCGACGAAGGTCCTCGCCTTCACGCATGTCTCGAACGTGCTCGGCACGATCACGGACACCGCCCCGCTCACCGCGCGGGCCCGGGAGGTGGGAGCGCTCACCGTGCTGGACGCCTGCCAGTCGGTGCCGCACATGCCGGTGGACCTGCGCGCGCTGGACGTGGACTTCGCGGCGTTCTCCGGCCACAAGATGCTCGGACCCACGGGCGTGGGCGCGCTGTACGGACGGGCGGAGCTGCTGAATGCGCTGCCGCCCGTCCTCACGGGCGGTTCCATGATCACGAGCGTGACGATGGAGAGTGCGGAATTCATGCCCGCGCCGCAGCGGTTCGAGGCCGGCACGCAGCCGGTCGCCCAGATCGTGGGCCTCACGGCGGCGGTGGAGTACCTCGAGCACATCGGCATGGACCGGGTCGCGGAGCACGAGCGGGAGATCGGCGCACGGATGCTCGACGGCGTGCGCCGGATCGAGGGCGTGCGCCTGCTGGGTCCGGAGGACCCCGCCGCGCGGATCGGCGCCGTCGCATTCGACGTGGACGGCGTGCACTCGCACGACGTGGGCCAGTACCTCGACGCGGCCGGTGTGGCCGTGCGAGTGGGCCATCACTGCGCCCAGCCGCTGCACCGCCGCTACGGCGTGACCTCCTCGACCAGGGCCTCGGCGGCCGTCTACACGGACACCGGGGACGTGGACCGCTTCCTGCAGGCGCTGGCCGAGGTGCGGGGATTCTTCCGGGTGGGCGCATGAGCGATCTCGCGCGTCTCTACCAGCAGGTCATCCTCGACCACTCGAAGCAGCGCTCCGGTGAGGCCGCTCTGCTGGCGCCTGCCGCCGGTGCGCGCCCGGCCGGGTTCGGCTCCTCGCACCAGGTCAACCCCACGTGCGGTGACGAGATCACCGTCGAGGTGAGTCTGCGCACGGGGGCGGACGGGGCCTCGGGCACGGAGGGAGCCTCGATCCGCTGGCAGGGCGACGGCTGCTCGATCTCCATGGCGGCCGCGTCCGTGGCCAGTGAGATCCTGGAAGAGGACGGCCCGACGCGGTTCAGGGAGATCGAGGAGGAGTTCCGCACCCTCATGCACTCCCGCGGCCGCGGCGAGCCGGACGAGGAGCTGCTGGGCGATGCCGCGGCCTTCCACGGCGTCGCCCGGTTCCCCGGGCGCATCAAGTGCGCGCTGCTCGCCTGGGCGGCGACGGCGGATGCGCTCGCACAAGCAGAAAGCACCGCTGACGCAGCGGTCACCACCGAAGGAGGACGACCATGACGGATGTCGTCGATGCACCCCGCAACGCCACGCCGGAGGAGGTGACGGAGGCCCTCTACGACGTGATGGACCCGGAGCTGGGCGTCAACGTGGTGGACCTGGGCCTGGTCTACGGCACCAGCGTGGACGAGGAGGGGATCGCCGTCATCGAGATGACGCTCACTTCCGCGGCCTGCCCGCTCACGGACGTCCTCGAGGACCAGGTGGCACAGGTCCTCGACGGGATCGTCCCGGCGTTCCGGCTCAACTGGGTCTGGATGCCGCCGTGGGGCCCGGAGAAGATCACCGAGGACGGCCGCGAGCAGATGAGGGCCCTGGGATTCAACATATGACCCTCACGGCGGCCTGCGACGGATCCGCGCTCGGCAACCCGGGTCCCGCAGGCTGGGCGTGGTACGTCTCCGAGACGTGCTGGGCCGCCGGCGGCATGCCGGAGTCCACGAACAACCGGGGCGAGCTCCAGGCGGTCATCGAACTGCTGGAGTCCGCCCGCGGCCTCGACGCCGATCTCCTGGTGCTGTGCGACTCGAAGTACGTCATCAACTCCATCACCAGGTGGATGCCCAAGTGGAGGCTGAACGGCTGGAAGAAGGCCAACCGGGAGGACGTGCTCAACCGGGACCAGATGGAGGTCCTGGACGCCCTCATGCGCGACTACGAGCACGGCGGCCGGCAGGTCCGCTTCGAGTGGGTCAAGGGCCATGCGGGCCATCCGCTCAACGAGAGCGCGGATGCGCGCGCCCAGGCCGCCGCGCGGGCCGTCCAGGCCGGTCTGCCCGTGGACTCAGGTCCGGGCATGCCCTCGGCCGGAGCAGGGGCCGCGGAAGCGGGTGCGGAGACCCCGGCCGCGCCCGAGGCGGAGGCTCCCGCGACAGCGAGAGCCTCCTCACAGCGGCCCCCTGTGGTCGTCTCCTGTCCTCTCGAGGCGGAGCTGGCCGATAGGATCGTCGATCGTGCGCGCTCATCGGGGCGCACTCCGCAGCAGGAGCTCGCGGACGTCATCAGGAAGGGGATGTCGCTGACATGATCGCGGCCAGTGACCTGCAGGTCGTCGTGGGGTCGCGGACCCTCATGTCGGGAGTCTCGTTCCGCGTGGACAAGGGCGACCGCGTGGGTCTCGTGGGGCGCAACGGCGCCGGCAAGACGACGCTCACCAAGGTGCTCATGGGTGAGGTGCTCCCCTCCGGGGGAAAGGTCTCCGTCTCCGGCTCCGTGGGCTATCTCCCGCAGGACCCCCGGGCCGGCGACCCCAAGTCGACGGGGCGCGAGCGCATCCTGGGCGCACGCGACCTCGACGTGCTCGCCCGGCGCATGCGCAGGGCCGAGGCGCAGATGTCCGATCCGGACCCCAAGGTCATGTCGAAGGCGATCGACCGCTACCCGCGGATCGAGGCCGAATTCGTGGCGGCGGGCGGCTACGCGGCGGAGTCAGAGGCGCTGTCCATCGCCGCGAACCTGGGCCTCACGGAGGACCGGCTCGACCAGACGCTGGACACGCTCTCCGGCGGCCAGCGCCGCCGGGTGGAGCTCGCCCGGATCCTGTTCGCCGCGCCGGACACCATGATCCTCGACGAGCCGACCAACCACCTCGACGCGGAGTCCGTCACCTGGCTGCGCGACTACCTCAAGGTGTACGCCGGCGGCCTCGTCATCATCTCCCACGACCTCAGCCTCATCGACGAGGTCGTCAACAAGGTCTTCTTCCTCGACGCCAACCGGCAGGTCATCGACATCTACTCGATGGGCTACCGGCACTACCTCAAGCAGCGCGAGGCGGACGAGCGCCGCCGTCGCCGCGAGCGCGCCAACGCGGAGAAGAAGGCCGCCGCCCTGCACGCGCAGGCGGACAAGATGCGGGCGAAGGCCACCAAGACCGTCGCCGCGCAGAACATGGCCAAGCGCGCCGACAAGATGATGGCTGCGCTCGACGATGTGCGGGTGGACGACAAGGTCGCGCACATCCGCTTCCCGGAGCCCGCGCCGTGCGGCAAGACGCCGCTCATGGCGAA
>NZ_JALAHB010000037.1 GCF_022712115.1 Brevibacterium sp.
TAGGAGTCGTCCGTGCCGAGAGGCGCGTCCGGCAGCAGCGTCTCCGGGTGCCCGGACTCCACCAGCCGCGTGCGATAGGCCTGCAGACGCGCCCGGGTCTCCGGAGTGTCCGGCGCAGGAGACGCGGCGAAGAGATTCACGCCGAACGGCCGGTCCGTGAGCTCCGCCGTGCGGCTGAGATCCGCGGCGAGCCGCTCCGCGCTGAGGTATCCGCCGGCGAGGAAGCCGAGCCCGCCGGCACTGCTCACCGCGGCGCAGAGCTCCGGTGTGGAGGGTCCGCCGGCCATGGGCGCCAGTACGAGTGGAACCTCGAAGTCGATCCCTGCGATCTGCGGCATGCGTCTGCTCCTCGTCCTCACCAGTTGCGGATGGCCTCAGCCTAGTCCGCAGGAGTGCTGCCGCCGGGACGAGGGGACGCGTGCAGATCTTTACTTAACATAATGTAGATTATCGGCGTTACCCCAGATGTACGGGGAGCAGGCCGGAAGGGGTCTGTGCGGCGATGTCGTCGAGCGCCCAGGCGGCGTGGGGAAACCGGAACGCGAAGCCGCCTGCGAGCAGCTTCTCCGGCGCGACCCAGCGGCTCTTGAGGACGAGCTCCGCCTCGGTGCGGATGATCCGCGCGCCGGCCTCCAGCGACCACGCCGGCAGCGGCAGTCCCAGGCGCGTGCCGAGACCGCCGAATCGCGCCCGCGTGAGCGCCATGAACTCCCGGTTCGTCACCGGGTGCGGGCTCGCGAGATTCACCGGCCCACTGAGATCCGGGCGGTCGATGAGATGGCGTACGGCGCGGTGCACGTCCTCGATGTGGATCCAGGACAGCATCTGCCCGCCGTCGCCCTGCCTGCCGCCGAATCCCATCCGCGCGAGGTTCACCATGGGATTGAGCGCGCCGCCCGGGCCCATGACGATCGACGTCCGCAGGGCCACGCGCCGGATTCTCGCCTCGTCGACGGGTGCGTCGAAGAGCTCCTGCTCCCAGGCGCGTGCGACGGCGACGGAGAAGCCCGTGCCCAGCTCCCCCGCGGCCTCGGTCTGCGGGCGGTCTCTCGCGTCTCGGTAGATCGTGCCGGTGCTCGCATTCAGCCACACCGGCGGCGGTGAGGCGCAGGCGGCCAGGGCGAGCCCCAGTCTCTTCGTCGTCTCCGTCCGCGAGCGGAGGATCTCGTCCGCGGTGCGCTTGGTGTAGCGGCAGCTCACGGACCGGCCTGCGAGGTTGACGAGGGCGTCCGCCCCGTCCAGAACGGGCGTGAGGTCGTCGTCCCAGGCGGCATCGACCGCGGCGGCTCCCCGCCCGCGCGGCGACCGGCCGATGGTGCGGACGGTCCAGCCGTCCTCCGTGAAGCGCCTGTGCAGGTGGCGTCCGATGTATCCGCTCGCCCCGGTGAGGACGAGTGTGCGCGGAGCGGTCATCGGCGTGCTCCTTCCGGCCGGGGGCTCTCCTCGAGCCGATCCATGAGGTCGAGTGCGTCGTCCGCGAGGCGCCCCGCACCGGGAAGCCGCAGCAGGGTCAGCAGGCGGCCGAGGAGCGGAGCGAGCCCGTCGACGAGGGTCCGCGTGCGCGCCTGCGACTCGCTCCGGTCGAGGACCCAGAAGAGTGTGACGCCCATGTGTGCGAGCCAGAGCAGATGCGGCAGCCTCTCCCCCAGTCGTCCGCCGGGCGTGCCCTTCGAGGCGGATGCGACCTCGCCCATGAGCCCCACGGCCGCCCCGCGCGGACGCTCGGAGGCCTGCGAGAACGGGCTGAGCCCCGAATCCGCCGGCAGCGCGCTGCGCAGCAGGACGCCGCCGAGGCCGTGGTGCGGCGTCATGACGTCGAGGCCCGCGTGAAGCGCCTCCGCGAGGTTCTCACTCAGTGCGGCGCCGGGGCGCAGGCGCGGCAGGGCGGCCTCCCTGTGCTCCTCCTGGATGCGGACGTAGAGCTCCTGGACGAAGGCGTCCTTGCCCTCGAAGTGGTAGTAGGCGTTTCCGGTAGCGACGCCCGCCTCCGCCGCGATCTGTCGCATGGTCGTCGCCTCGTAGCCCTGCTCGGCGAAGAGGCGCAGCGCGGTCTCGGCGAGCAGGGCGCGGGTGCGGTCGGACTTCCGGGTCATGCCGCCACCGTACACGTATTTGAACGTGTTCAAAAGGCCTTGGCGAGGCAGAGAGCGGCACCGGACCCGCGGATGGATCCGGTGCCGTTCTCTGCCGTTCCGGGTGACGGGCCTCAGCTGGCGCCGAGACGGGGCTTGCCGGAGTCTCCGGAGCCTTCGTCCTTCTTCCCGTCGTCCTTCTTGCCGCCGCCGTCGTCGGCCGCACCGTTCTCCTTGGTGAGCCCCGCCTTCTCGCCGCAGGTCGGCCAGGCGCCCGGGCCCTGCTCCTCGAGCGTGTTCTGGGCGACGCGGATCTGCTCGGTGCGGCTGGCCTCGTGCGGCATGCCCTCCCCGCCGAAGGCCTCCCACGTCTGCTGCGAGAACTGGAGTCCGCCGTAGTAGCCGTTGCCGGTGTTGATGTGCCAGTCGCCGCCGGACTCGCAGTCCGCGACGCGGTCCCAGACGGAGTCCGAGGCGGCCTGTGCAGGCGCGGCGCCGAGCATTCCCGCCGCCGCGACGGCGCCGGCGCCGCCCAGCAGCGCGAGCGAGCGGATGCCCTTCCTGAGGTGCTTCACGGTGTCGTCCTCCTCGATGCGCGGAGCATCATCGGGTGCGTGTGTCTCCTGCGGTGTTACCGCACAGTGGCCTGTTCGTTATCAAGCCGTTATGCACGCTAGCGAACACCGCCGCGGCTGCGAAAGCGGTTTCGCGGCCGCGGCGGTGTGCGTTCCCGGCGAAGTTCCTCCACGGGGACTGACCGGGCTCAGCTCCGCACGTACTCCGCGAGGTGGGCGCCCGTGAGGGTGGACTCCCCCGCCCGTGCCTGGGCGACGAGGTCCGCCGGGGTGCCCTCGAACACGACGGTGCCGCCGTCGTGGCCGGCCCCGGGCCCCACGTCGACGAGCCAGTCCGCGTGCGCCATGACGGCCTGGTGGTGCTCGACGGCGATGACGGTCCGGCCGCTGTCCACGAGCCTGTCCAGCATGGCGAGCATCGCCTCGACGTCCGCGAGGTGCAGGCCGGTGGTGGGTTCGTCGAGGACGTAGACCTCTCCCTCGCCGGCCATGTGCACGGCGAGCTTGAGCCGCTGGCGCTCTCCGCCGGAGAGCGTGGTGAGCGGCTGGCCGAGTGCGATGTAGCCCAGTCCCACGTCCACGAGGCGGCGCAGGATCCTCACCGCGGCCGGCACCTTCGCCTCGCCGGCGGAGAAGAACTCCAGCGCGGCGGCCGCCGGCATGAGCAGGACCTCGGAGATGTCCTTGCCGCCCAGCCGGTACTCGAGCACCTCGGCCTGGAACCGCCGTCCCTCGCAGACCTCGCACGGCACCGCGACCCCGGCCATGGTGGGCACGTCGGAGTAGATGACCCCGGCGCCCCTGCACGAGGGGCAGGCACCCTCGGAGTTGGGGCTGAAGAGCGCGGGCTTCACCCCGTTGGCCTTCGCGAAGGCCTTGCGCACGGGCTCGAGCAGGCCCGTGTAGGTTGCGGGATTGGACCGCCGCGACCCGCGGATGGCGCCCTGGTCGACGATCACCACGCCCTCCCGTCCGGCCAGGGAGCCGTGGATGAGCGAGCTCTTGCCGGAGCCTGCGACGCCCGTCACCACCGTGAGGGTGCCGGTGGGCAGATCCACGTCCACGTCGCGCAGGTTGTGGAGGTCCGCCCCGCGGATCTCCAGGACGCCGGTCCGCTCCCGCACGGCGGGCTTGAGGCGTGCGCGGTCGTGGAGATGGCGCCCTGTCGGGGTGTCCGCGCTCGCGAGCTCCTCGACGGTGCCGGTGAAGACGAGCTCTCCGCCCCGGGCGCCCGGCCCGGGGCCCAGATCCACCACGAGGTCGGCGATCGCGATGGTCTCCGGCTTGTGCTCGACGACGAGGACGGTGTTGCCCTTGTCCCGCAGCCGCAGCAGCAGCCGGTTCATCCGGTCGATGTCATGGGGGTGCAGGCCGGTGGTGGGCTCGTCGAACACGTAGGTGACGTCCGTGAGCGGTGAGCCCAGCTGCCGCACCATCTTGATCCGCTGCGCCTCTCCCCCGGACAGCGAGCCCGAGGAGCGGTCGAGCGAGAGATAGCCCAGTCCCAGGTCGACGAGGCCGTGCAGCAGCTCCCGCAGACCGTCGACGAGAGGCGCGAGCTCCGGCAGGGAGAGGCCGGCCACCCACTGTTCGAGGTCGCTGATCTGCATGGCGCAGGCGTCCGCGAGGGAGATGCCGTCCACGAGGGACGAGCGTGCAGTCGCGTTGAGCCGCGTGCCGTCGCACTCCGGGCAGCGCACATAGGTGAAGGCGCGGTCGACGAACTCGCGGATGTGCGGCTGCATGGACTCCCGGTCCTTGGACAGCATGGACTTCCGGGTCTTGGGGACCAGCCCCTCATAGGTGGAGTTGATGCCCCGGAACTTCACCTTCCGCGGTTCGCTGTGGAGGAAGTCGTGCAGCTGCTGCGGGGTGAAGTCGCGGATGGGGACGTCCGCCGGGACCAGACCGGACTCCGCGTAGTAGCGGACGGACCAGCCGCCGGGCTTGTACCCGGGGATCGTGATGGCGCCCTCGTCGAGGGAGAGGTTCTCGTCGTAGAACTGCGTGAGGTCCGCGTCGTGGACGACCCCCAGACCTTCGCACCGCACGCACATCCCTCCCTGGACGGTGAAGGAGCGGCGCTCCCTCTTCGTCGATCCGTCCGGCTGCTCGACGGTGAGCGCGCCCGCGCCGGAGGCGGAGGCGATGTTGAAGGAGAAGGCGTTGGCCGGGCCGATGTGCGGGGAGCCGGCCTTGGAGAACAGGATCCGCAGCATGGCGTTGGCGTCCGTGGCGGTGCCCACGGTGGAGCGGGGGTTGGAGCCCATGCGCTCCTGGTCCACGATGATCGCGGTGGTGAGGCCCTCGAGCCGGTCCACGTCCGGCCGCTGCGGCGAGGGCATGAAGCCCTGCAGGAAGGAGCTGTACGTCTCGTTGACGAGGCGGCGGGACTCCGCGGCGATGGTGTCGAACACCAGAGAGCTCTTGCCGGAACCGGAGAGGCCGGTGAACACCGTGAGCCGCCGTTTGGGCAGGTCGATGCTCACGTCGCGGAGGTTGTTCTCCCGCGCGCCCTGCACGCGGATGAGGGAGTGGGCGTCTGCGGGATGCGTCTGCGGGGAGGTCATGCGTGAGAGCCTATATGCGCTCATTCCCTCACGTGGGGGAACGCGGCGAAGAGCTTCTCGAAGCGGAGCCGCTGGGCGGCGGAGACGTCCGCCAGCGGTTCGAGGACGAGCCTGCGCCTGCCCGCGGGGCCCGTCCGGCTCCAGATCCCCACGAGGCGGCCCCGGCGGAACGCCCCGCGCTTGAACACGCCGTTGTTGCCCGGCACCAGCGCCGTGTGCTGCTCCTCGCTCATGAGGAAGAGCCGGTCGCCGTAGCCCAGGACCAGCTCGTCGAACCCCGGGAGCAGCAGCTCGCGCATGGCCTGCCGCTGCGTGCCGGAATCCGCATACTCCTCGAGCAGGCCCGGGCGGAACCAGAGGCGCTCCTCCCCCGGCAGCCCGGCCTCGGCCGGCAGCGCTGACTCCAGTTCGTCCTCGACGAGCGGCAGGGCCTCCCGGATCCGGGTGAGCGGCAGCTTGGTCCACCAGGCGAAGTCCCGCAGGGAGGCGGGCCCGTGGGAGAGCAGGTAGCGCCGCAGCAGCTCCGCCGTCGCCGCGGTCCGGTCACCGTCGAAGCGGTCTGCGAGCCCGCAGTGCGGCGGCAGCCAGCTGTCTGCGTGGACGACGGCGGTCTCCCCCTCGCGCCAGGGTCCGTAGGCCGCCGTGCCCGTGGAGATGAGGTGGACGAGCAGGTGGTAGCCGCGGCCCCCGGCCGGGTCGATCCCCGCGCGCTCCCACGCGTCGAAGACCTCCGCACGCGGCACTCCCCTGCCGGAGCCCGCCGCCGAGGCCGGGCCCACGAGCGTCTCGAACACCTCCCGCGCGGTGCGGACGTGGGCGTCCTCGAGCCCCAGCCGCGGGCGTCGCCGCACCGCGGCGCGCACCGGCGCGGCGGCGCACAGCTCCGTCATCCAGCGCAGGTCCCGCGCAGGGGCGACGAACACGGTGCCGCGCATGGGATAGCCGCGGACCAGTGCCCCGGAGTCGAACGCATCCGTGACGGCGACGATGCCGGCGTGGGAGCGCAGTGCGAGGGAGGCCAGCACGCCGGAGAGGTCCTGACCCTGCAGCGCGCCGAGCGAGGAGGCGACGGCGTGCGGGGCGACTGCGGAAGAAGAGGTGCCCTGCGGTGGGGTGAGGCCCTGGGCAAGGATCCGCAGACCGGCGAGGCGCCGGTCCGCGGTGAGGGAACGAGCCACGGACCGGGGGCTCAGGAGCGCAGCAGGCGACGGGCCCGGCGCGCGCCCACGCTCACACCGGCGCGTGCGGTGGCGAAGACACGGTCGGTCCGCTCGCCGCGCCCGGGCACACGCTCACCGGCCGCCGTGAGGAGATCGGTGAGGCGCTCCTCCGTGCGGTCGACGGCCCCGCCCGGTGCCGCGGCACGGCGGGCGCCGGTGCGCGCGGACCGGGCCGCGGCCTCGGCGACGTGGACGGCCGTGCGGCCGGCGGTCGTGGCGGTCCGGGTGACTGTGTCCGCCGCTCTGCGCAGCCGGCGGCCCGTGGTCCACTCGACCTTCTCGAAGACGTCGTCCGGCTCGATGGGCTCGCGCATGCTCGTCATGCGGTCAGTCTAGCCTCCGGGGACGGAAGGGGGAATGCGCGATGCGGGTACACTGTTGTGTTCGGTGCAGACCTCCCCAACCTGAAGAGATGAGTGACAGATGAGCGAACGCAGCCTTCGCGGCACGCAGCTGGGCTCCCGCAGCCTCGAGTCCGAGCAGGGAGTCGAGCCGGCTCCGCGGCAGATGGTCGAGTACAGGTGCGAGGACGGCCACACGTTCACCGTCCCGTTCTCCGTCGAGGCGGACGTGCCCGCGCAGTGGGATTCCGGCACGCACGGCATCGGTGTGCGCGTGGACGGCGGCGAGGCCGAGGAGGAGGAGACCAAGCCGGTCCGCACCCACTGGGACATGCTCCTCGAGCGCCGCTCCTTCGAGGAGCTCCAGGTGCTCCTCGACGAGCGCCTCGAGTTCCGTCGCGCAGGCGGGGTCACGAAGGGCCACTGAGTCCGGTCGCCGGCGTCACAGACAGCTCCGCCCCGCACCAGCAGGTGCGGGGCGGAGCTGTCTCGCCCGTCAGCGACCGCTGTGCGCGGGAGTCCGGCGCCTGCCCAGGAGCTCCCTCACCTGCTGCAGGCGGCGCTGTGCGCCCCAGCGGGCCACCTGCGTGAGCGCCTCGGTGATGATGTCGCCGTCCATCTTCGAGCTCCCGAGCTCCCGCTCGATGAATGCGGTGGGCACCTCCGCGATCGTGAGTCCGGCGGCGAGCACGCGGCGCGTCATGTCGATCTGGAAGCAGTAGCCGGCCGACTGGACGCCGGTGAGGTCGAGGGCCTCGAGCGTCGTCCGCCGGAACGCCCGGAAGCCGGCGGTCGCATCCGCCACTCCCATCCCGATCGCGGCGTTGGCGTAGACGTTGGCCGCGCGGGAGAGGAGGTGCCGGCGCAGCGGCCAGTTGACGATGGCGCCGCCGGGCACCCACCGGGAGCCGATGGCCAGGTCCGCGCCGTCCTCGACGGCGCGGAGCAGCAGCGGGAGATCGCGGCCGCGATGGGAGCCGTCCGCGTCCATCTCGCAGATGATCTCCCAGTCCCCCTCCAGCGCCCACCGGAAGCCGGCGAGATAGGCCGCTCCGAGGCCGCCCTTCCGGGTGTTGTGGAGGACGTGGATGCGGGGGTCCTCCTCCGCGCGGCTGTCCGCGTACTCGCCGGTGCCGTCCGGTGAGCCGTCGTCCACGATGAGGACGTCCGCCCGGGGCGTCCACTCGAAGAGCCGGTCCAGCGTGTGCGGGAGTGACTCGATCTCGTTGTAGGTGGGGATCACGACAAGTGTTTTCATCGCCGCCACTCTAGCGGAGGAGCCTGCATGGCGTGGGGCAGCCGGCGACGGAGCCTTCGGGCCGCACAGGGCCGGCAGTATGCCGTTGTCAGCACTGTGCCAGTGCCATGCGTTGTCTAATGGCTCCGCCGCCGCGACCGGCCCCACGGATGAGGCGCGGGGACGAATCTACCGATATGCACGGGTGCGGGGCAACCGGTCGCGGTCCCCTGTATGCGGGACCGCGCCGCTCAGACCCGCACGCCGCGCACCCACACCCCGCGCGGGACCGGAAGGGGGCTCTCGCCGGAGAGATCCGGCAGGCCGGCCGTGCCGGAGCGGGGATCCGTGCTCCAGGCCGCGAGGCGGGCGTCCGCCACCTGCACCACGAGCTCGCCCGTCCGCCAGCGCACCGCTGTGGCCTCGGCCCCCGGTGCCAGCACGCCTCCCTCGAAGCTGCCGACGGCGCGGAAGCCGAACCGCGTGGCGGCGTTGAAGGCTGCTCGCGCGGAGATGCCGGCCTCGGTCCGGAACACGGCGGCGGCGAGGGTCTCCCAGGGCTGCGGCCGCCCCTGCGCGTCGACGGCGTCCAGAGCGAAGCTCAGCTGTGCCCCGGCGCTCATGAGCGGGGCGAGCGGCTGTGCGCGCGCTGCGGGATCGAGCGTGATCCCCACACCGGCGGCTGCCAGAGGGGCGATGTGACGCTCCTCGATCCCGCAGCGGACGAGCACGCGCCAGAGCCCGCGCTGGGCACGCGTGCGCGTCTGCGGGTCCGCGAGGGCGGCGAGCACGGCGTCGAGCTCCTCACCGGTGTCCGCGACGACGTAGAGGCTTGTCCCGTCCTCCGCCCCGAGCGCGCTCGTGAGCTCGGCCGCCCGCACGGCGCGGCGGGTCCCCGCGTCCGCGAAGGGATGGGCGAGGACGGAGAGAGCGGCGGGGGCGGCCTCGGCGAAGGCGCTCAGCGCCTCGGGCGTTCCCAGTGCGTGCACCGTCGTGATGCCGGCGGCCAGGAGTGCCTCGGGGTCCGCGGCCGGTCCGGACCCGTCGAGGAGGAGGCCGGCATGGACGAAGCCCGGCGTGAGGAAGTCCCCGTCGAGGTCGATCTGCTCGCCGGGCATGGTGCGGGCGGCCTCGTCCTCGCCCACCCAGGAGACGAGGGGGCCGGAGAAGGCGAGGGCGGTGGCGAAGGGGTCGACGCTGGAGTAGACGTCGCCGGAATGGAACACGGCAGTTGAATCGGTCATCGGAACAGTGTCCCACGCCCGGGATAGGCTCGGACCGTGACCTCTCCTCTCCTCGTGCTCGACACGCCGACGCTGTACTACCGGGCCTTCCATGCTCTGCCGGACACCCTCCGGTCCCCGCAGGGGCGTCCCGTCAACGCCGCCAAGGGCCTTCTCGACGTGCTCTGCCAGCTCGTCGACCAGTGGGGTTCGCGCCGGCTCGTCGCGGTGATGGACGCGGACTGGCGGCCGGACTTCCGCACGGCCCTGCTGCCCTCGTACAAGGCCCATCGCATCACCGACGACGCGCGGGGCACGGAGACGCCGCCGGACCTCGAGGCGCAGCTGCCGCTGATCTTCGACGCGCTCTCCGCCCTGAGCATCCCCATCGCGGAGGTGCCGGGCACGGAGGCGGACGACGTCATCGCCTCGATCGTCGCCCAGTGCCTCGACGAGGACATCGTCATCGTGAGCTCCGACCGCGACCTCCTGTCCCTCCTGCAGCCGCAGCGGCGCGTGCGCGTGCACCGTCCGCGCACCGGCGGCCGCTGGGAGACGACCGGCGCGGCAGAGCTGCCTGCGCTGTTCCAGGTGGGCACCGGCGCGGAGTACCGCGCGCTGGCGGCGCTGCGGGGAGATCCCTCGGACGGGATCCCGGGTGCCCCCGGGATCGGAGACAAGACGGCGGCCAGGCTCATCGCCGGCTGGGGAGGCCTCGAGGAGGTGCTCGCCGCGGCCGCCCGCGGTGAGAAGGATCACGGCCTCTCCCCCAAGCGCCGGGAGGCGCTCGTGGAGCACGCGGACGCCATCCGCGCCGGCCATGCCGTGATGGAGGGGCTGCTGGACCTCGAGGTCGCGGAGTTCGTGGCCGGGGCGGGGACGGCGCCGGATCGCGACCGGGCGCTGCGCCTGGGTGCCGAACAGGGCCTCGAGCGTTCGATCGCCCGAGCGCTGGCCGCTCTCACCGGTGAGACGGTGCAGGTGCGGAGCGCGCCCCCGGCGGCTGCTGCCGCACCGGCACCGGTGCCTGCGCCGAAGGCCGGCGCTCCCGGGTGGGCGCAGCGCTTCGTCGCCTTCGACCTCGAGACGACGGGCGTGGATCCGCACTCCGCACGCATCGTCTCGGCTTCCCTCGTCCCCTTCGAGGGCGGTGCCGAGCGGCCTTCCCGGAACTGGCTGGTGGATCCGGGCGTGGAGATACCGGAGGCCGCCCAGAGGGTCCACGGCATCAGCACGGAGCGGGTCAGGGCGGAGGGGACGCCGGCGGCCGAGGCCGTGCCGCAGCTCCTCGCCGCGGTCCGGTCCCTCCGGGAGTCCGGCACCCCGCTGGTCGGCCATAACATCGTCTACGACCTCACGGTGCTCGCGGCGGAGGCTGCCCGCATCGGTGTGCTCCCCTCCCCCGCGGCTTTCCTGGACCTCCTGCCGCCCGTGCTGGACACCCTCGTCCTCGACAAGCAGGCAGACAGGTTCCGCCGCGGGCCGCGCACTCTCGAAGCGCTCTGCGGGCACTACGGGATCAGCCTCGTCGATGCACACGACGCCTACGCCGATGCCCGCGCGGCGGGTCTCCTGGCGCTGGGGCTGGCGGCGGCCTCGGCGGAGCTCGCCGGCACCTCGGCGGAGGACCTCCACGCCCGCCAGATCGAGTGGAAGCGGACGCAGGCGGCCGGCCTCCAGGAGTGGCTGCGGCGCAAGCGCCCGGACGCGGTGGTCTCCGGGGACTGGCCGCTGGAGCACGACCGCTGAGACGGCGGCGGGCCGTGAGCGTGCACTCAGCTCCGCCTGCATAGACTGACGCCCATGGGACTTCTCACACGACTCCTCAATCGACCGGGCTCGCAGGCGGACAGGCGGGTGGGCCGCTTCCTCCGCTCCAGTGCGGAGCTGGAGGCGCTCGGTGAGGAGTTCGCGGAGCTCACCGACGAAGAGCTCACGGCACGGGCCGGCGAGGTGTTCTCCTCCGGCAGCCCGGACGAGCAGCGCATCCGCTACGCGGCGCTGGCACGGGAGGCGGCGGACAGAGCCCTGGGCGAACGCCCCTACGACACGCAGCTCACCGGCCTCGCGGGCCTCCTCGACGGCACCGTCGTGCAGATGCTCACCGGTGAGGGCAAGACGCTCGTGGGGGCGCTGGCCGCGGCCGGATATGCCCTGCAGGGACGCCGCGTGCACGTCGTGAGCGTGAATGACTACCTCGCCGTCAGGGACCGCGACTGGATGGCCCCGGTCTTCGAGCTGCTGGGAGTGGAGGCCGCGGCGATCTCCGGCGCCGCTCCGGACGCGCAGCGACGGGAGTCCTACCGGGCGGCCGTGGTCTACGGCTCGGTCTCGGAGATCGGCTTCGACGTCCTCCGGGACCGCTTCCGCCTGCCCGGTGAGGAGCTCCGGATCCCGGAGCGCGACGTCGTCATCGTCGACGAGGCGGACTCCGTGCTCATCGACGAGGCCCGGGTGCCGCTCGTGCTGGCGGGCTCGACCGAGAAGGAGGACGCCGACCGTGCCATTGCGCGGCTGGTGGCCGGGCTGGATCCGGAGGAGCACATCGAGGTGAGCGAGGACCGCCGTTCGGTCTCCCTCACCTCGGCCGGCATCGACCGGGTCGAGGAGGAGCTGGACGCGGACCTCTACGGTGCGGACACGGACCGGCTCGCGGCGGTGAACATCGCCCTCTACGCACGCATGCTCATCCACCGCGACGTCGACTACATAGTCGTGGACGGCGAGATCAAGCTCGTCGATGCCGCGCGCGGGCGGATCGCCCAGCTCCAGCGGTGGCCGGACGGACTGCAGGCCGCGGTGGAGGCGAAGGAGCGCCTGGAGCCCTCGGTGAGCGGCGAGATCCTCGATCAGATGACGGTCGAGGAGCTCATCCACTCCTATGCGCGCGTGTGCGGCATGACCGGCACGGCGCTGGCCGTGGGCGATGACCTGCGAGAGTTCTACGACCTGGAGATCGTGCCGGTGGACCCGCACGAGCCGGTGATCCGCGTGGACGAGCCGGATCGCCTCTACACCTTCCAGGAGTCCAAGGAGCGGGCGATCGTCGAGGAGGTCGCCGCGGCGCACGCGGAACGGCGTCCGGTGCTCATCGGGACGCGCTCCGTCGCGGAGAGCGAGTCGCTGGCCGCGCGCCTGCGCGAGCGCGGGATCGAGTGCGAGGTGCTCAACGCGAAGGACGACAGCCGCGAGGCGGAGATCATCGCCCGCGCGGGCCGGGCGGATGCGGTGACCGTGTCCACGCAGATGGCCGGACGCGGCACGGACATCCGGCTGGGCGAGGAGAGCGACGACGGCGCGGCGGACGTCGCCGAGGCCGGGGGCCTGCTGGTGATCGGCGCCGGCCGCTACGAGTCCTCCCGTCTGGACGACCAGCTGCGCGGCCGTGCGGGGCGTCAGGGCGATCCGGGCACCTCGGTGTTCTTCACCAGCCTCGAGGACGATCTCATGACGCGCGTGCCCGAGGCCCAGCGGTTCGTGGAGGAGGGTGATGAGACCGGTCTCATCGCCTCCAAGCGCGCAGCTGCGCTGGTGGAGCACGCGCAGCGGATCGCCGAGGGTGAGAACACCGCGGTGCACCGTGACACGTGGCGCTTCAACGAGCTGATGGCCAAGCAGCGGCAGCTGGTGCTCACGCGCCGTGAGGAGATCCGCACGGGTGAGCGCGGACCGGAGGAGCTGCGCGAGATGCTGGGAGCCGAGCGGGTCTCGGAGATCGAGGAGGCCACCTCGGCAGACGTCCTGGACGCAGCGATCCGCGATGTGATGCTCTTCCGGATCGACGAGCGCTGGGTGGAGCACCTGGCGTTCCTCAATGACCTGCGCGAGGGCATCCATCTGCGGACGCTGGCGCGGGAGAAGCCGCACGAGGCGTTCAACACGGAGTCGATCGAGGCGTTCTCCACGTTCTGGGACGATGTGCTCGCCGCGGCCTGCGATGTGCTGGAGGAGGCGGAGTTCACGGAGGACGGCGTCGATCTGCCCGCACACGGTCTCAAGCGCCCGTCGTCCACGTGGACCTATCTCACGACGGAGAACGTGTTCGGCTCGGACATCGAGAACGTGGTGAAGCGGGTGCGCGCGCGTCGGTGAGGTGCACGTGTGTGGGCGCACGGTGCGAGTGCTGCTGGACGGGCCGTGTGATCATGTGACTCGGTAGGAGCGGGCCTGTCGGACTCTGTGGAGTTCGGCGGGCCCGCTCTGCTGTGCGCGGGCGGTCTCTGCTGTGCGCGGTGTCTGTGATCGTCGTCAGGAGTGTTCTCTCAGTCGAGGGCGAGGGCCTTTCACCTGTGGTGTCGGTGCTCTCTGGGCGTGGGTGGGGAGTTGTGTCCGTGCCTCACGATAGATTCGAACCAGATGAATCGTTGAGGCTGGACACGCACAGTTGCGGAGGTGACGATGATGTCACCCCGGCCATTGCCCGCACTCCCGGCACACCCCGGCCGCCCCGCAATCCCGCCGCTGCTCGCCGGCACCGGGACGGGGACGGCAGAGAGGCACACACGCGTCTCCGGGAACGCCCCGCCCCTTGCGCGTGCCGCACCGCCGGAGACCGCAGCGGCGGGCGCGCCTGGGGTGCTGCGGCCTCGGCGGGGCAGTCGCAGTCATCACACCCA
>NZ_JALAHB010000038.1 GCF_022712115.1 Brevibacterium sp.
CACTCGCCGCGGACGGCAAGGGCTTCTTCCGGACGCTCTTCGATCTGAAGTTCGAGAGCTTCGTGGCACTGAAGTTCTCCGCGATCATCTACGTCCTCTACATCGCGTACTTCGCGCTCATCTGGCTGAGCTTCGTCGTTCTCTCCTTCATCCTCATGAGCGAGTCCACCGGCACGGGCGTCACCCTGCTCCTGCTCACGGTGCTCCTGGGCTGGATCCCGGCGCTGCTCTGCGTGCTGGTGGTGCGCGTCGTCATCGAATTCCTGGTCGCCGGCATCCGGACGGCCATCAACACCGGAAAGCTGGCGGAACGGTCATGACAGCACAGTCTCCCTACGGTTCGCAGCCGACACCCGGGCAGGGCGGCCACCCCCAGCCCGGCCCCACCCCGCAGGGCCCTGCCGGGTTCGCACAGCAGGGTCCCGGATTCGCTCAGGCCGCCCCCGGACCCGCACCACAGGGCAGACCCGCGGGCGAGGCCGGGTTCCTCCGCTCGCTCTTCGACCTGAAGTTCGAGAACTTCGTGACGATCAGGTTCGCCTCGGTCATCTACGTCATCGCGATCGTCCTCGCGGTGCTCAGCTACATCGGCACCGTGCTCACGGCCATCAGCATGGGAGCCGCGGGCAGCTTCATCTCGTCCTACGGCTACAGCTCAGGGATCGGCGCGGGAGGCGTGCTCCTCATCATCGCCGCGATCCTGCTGGGCTGGATCCCGTCGCTCATCCAGATCATCTTCACGCGCGTGATCATCGAGTTCGTCGTGGCGAATGTGCGCACCGCGCAGAACACGCAGAAGCTGGTGCAGCGCGGCTGAGCCCGGTGGCCCGCCGCCCACGCGCAGAAGCCCGGTTCCTGGAGGGGAACCGGGCTTCTGCGTCTCCGTGCGGAGTGCTGTACCCCCGAGCAGGTTCGAACTGCCGTTTCCGCCTTGAGAGGGCGGCGTCCTGGGCCACTAGACGACGGGGGCCTCGTGCTCGGCGCTTCCGCCGCTCACAGGATGAAGAGCTTACCCCACCCGGAACCCGCCTCCAACTCCGCGCACAGTGACCTCGCACACGGAGCGATCCCGTGGGATGATCGCAGGGAGGAACGGCACCGCGCGGGCGCGGAGGCGGCCCCGGGGCCCACACCGGGCTCGCGCACGCGGAGCAGGTGACCAGAGACAGCGCCTGCGATCAGGAGGACGGATGAGCACAGCGGCCGGAAGGCCCACCACCGGATCGAGCACGGGCCGCGCCGGGGCCGGGCTGCCCGCCGCGGGAGACAGCCGCGGTTCCGCCTGGACGGTCGGCGCCCTCGGGCGCTCACGCCGGCGCACTGCGGCACCGGCGGCCGCTGCCCACGAGGTCCGCATGAGCCTCGCGGCCGAGGACTCCTCCGCCTACGGCGACGTGTCAGAGACGCGCATGCGGCACGTGATGAGCGGTTTCGCCACCGGGGTGGCCGTCGTCACCGCCTCCACTCCCGCCGGACCGGCCGGCATCACCTTCCAGTCCTTCACCTCGCTCTCACTCGATCCTCCGCTCATCTCCTTCAACCCCACGCGCACATCGACGACATGGCCGCGGATCCGCCGCGCCGGGCGCTTCTGCGTGAATGTGCTGGGAGCGGAGCAGGAGCACCTGGCACGGATCTTCTCCCACCCCTCCGGCGGCCCGGCGGGCGCCGCCGCGCAGTTCTCCGGGGTGAGCCACCGGCTCTCCGAGCTGGGTTCGCCCCGCCTCAGCGGCGCGCTGGCCTGGATTGAGTGCACGCTGGAGGCGGAGTACGACGGCGGCGACCACACGATCGTCGTGGGACGCGTGGCGGGAATGAGCACGGTGGAGAACGCCGGCCCGCTTCTGTACTTCCGCGGCGGCTACGGCACCTTCGCCCAGCACTGACGGCCGGCGGAGAGCCTGCGCGCGGTGCGCTCCGCACTCGCCGTCCCACCTCCGGCGGTGCGCGGACGGCTGCGACGCGGGATGCGCAGAAGCCCGGTTCCTATGCGGGAACCGGGCTTCTGCGTGAAGGATCTGTACCCCCGAGCAGGTTCGAACTGCCGTTTCCGCCTTGAGAGGGCGGCGTCCTAGGCCACTAGACGACGGGGGCGCATGAACTGCCTCCTCTGCACACGCCTGCCCGACTCACGGGGAGAGGGAGGGTGAACAGTGAAGCTGTCCGCTGGGCTACCAGGACTCGAACCTAGAATGACGGTACCAGAAACCGTTGTGTTGCCAATTACACCATAGCCCATCGAGGCCCGGTGCGTGCCGTTCCTCGCTGTCTTCCGCAAGAGGACCTCCGATGGAGACCGTTGCAGTGAAGCGTACCCCCGAGCAGGTTCGAACTGCCGTTTCCGCCTTGAGAGGGCGGCGTCCTAGGCCACTAGACGACGGGGGCGCATGAACTGCCTCCTCTGCACACGCCTGCCCGGCTCACGGGGAGAGGGAGGGTGAACAGTGAAGCTGTCCGCTGGGCTACCAGGACTCGAACCTAGAATGACGGTACCAGAAACCGTTGTGTTGCCAATTACACCATAGCCCACTGCTTCGAGAGTCCGGAGCACCCGCCGAATCACCTCCGGCGGCTCTCCGTTGCCCTCGGCAACGAGAGACAACTATACGCGGCCGCGGCGGTCGATGCAAAGCCGCAGCCGCTCCGCCCGGGTGATCTGCACCACCCGAGCGGAGCGGTTCCATGCGAGAGGCCGCGGCCTCAGCCCTGCGGCCCGCTCAGCCCTGCGCGGCGAGGTGCGCGGAGAGTGCGCGCAGACGGGTGAGCGAGGACTCCCGGCCCAGGATCTCCATCGATTCGAACAGCGGCGGGGAGATCCGGTGCCCGGACACCGCCACGCGCAGCGGCCCGTAGGCGAAGCGCGGCTTGATCTCCAGTCCCTCGACCAGCGCGGCCCCCAGCACCTCCTCCAGGCGCGCGGCCGTCCACTCGTCCTCGCCCAGGGCTTCGAGCGCGGTGAGGGAGGCCTCGAGCACCTGCGGCGCGGAGTCCTTGAGCGTCTTCAGCCCATCCTCGGTGAGTTCGAGCTCGTCATCCGCAACGAACAGGAAGCGGAGGAGATCCGGGGCCTCGCCCAGCAGCTTCATGCGGGTCTGGACCAGCGGAGCGGCGGCGGCGAGGATCGACTGCTCGCGCTCGCTCAGGGTCTCCCCCACGACGCCGGCCGCGCGCAGGTAGGGCACCAGCCGCTGGCGGAAGTCGTCCTCGTCCAGCAGGCGGATCTGGTCGGCGTTGATCGCGGTCGCCTTCTTCACGTCGAAGCGCGCCGGGTTGGGGTTGACGTCCCGGATGTCGAAGGCCTGCACGAGCTCCTCGACGGAGAACACGTCCCGGTCCGAGCCGATGGACCAGCCCAGCAGCGCGAGGTAGTTGATGAGCCCCTCGCGGATGAAGCCGTTCTCCCGGTGCAGGAAGAGGTTGGACTCCGGGTCCCGCTTGGAGAGCTTCTTGTTGCCCTGGCCCATGACGTACGGGAGGTGACCGAACTCCGGGGTGAAGGCCGCGACCCCCACGTCCTTGAGCGCCTCGTAGAGCACGATCTGGCGCGGGGTCGAGGAGAGGAGGTCCTCACCGCGGAGCACGTGGGTGATGCCCATGAGCGCATCGTCCACCGGGTTCACGAGGGTGTAGAGGGGCTGGCCGTTGGCGCGGACCACCACGAAGTCCGGGACGGAGCCGGCCTTGAACGTGATCTCGCCGCGGACCAGGTCCGTGAAGGTGATGTCCTCGTCCGGCATCCGCACGCGCAGGACCGGCTCACGGCCCTCGGCGCGGAAGGCCGCCTTCTGCTCGTCCGTGAGATCCCGGTCGAAGCCGTCGTAGCCCAGCTTGGGGTCGCGGCCCGCGGCCCGGTGGCGCGCCTCGATCTCCTGATTGGTGGAGAAGGACTCGTAGAGGTGCCCGGCGGCGGTGAGCTTGGCGATGACCTCGGCGTAGATGTCGCCGCGCTCGGACTGGCGGTAGGGGCCGTCCGGGCCGCCCACCTCGATCCCCTCGTCCCAGTCCAGCCCCAGCCAGCGCATCGCCTCAAGGACCTGCGAGAAGCTCTCCTCGGAGTCACGGGCCGCGTCCGTGTCCTCGATGCGGAAGACGAAGGTGCCGCCGGTGTGGCGGGCATAGGCCCAGTTGAACAGGGCGGTGCGGATCATGCCCACGTGCGGGGTGCCCGTGGGTGAGGGGCAGAAGCGAACCTTGGTGGTCACGCGAGGGTCCTTTCGAGGAGCTTTGGAGGAGCTGAGGGGATGGGGAGCGGAGGCGTGCGGGAGGGCGAGCGCCCTCAGGCGTCCATGACGGGGTTGACGAGCAGGCCGAGACCGTCGATCGCGATGGAGACGCTGCTGCCGGACTCGATCCGCCCCACTCCGGCGGGGGTGCCGGTGAGGATGACGTCGCCGGGGAGCAGGGTGATGGTCTCCGTGATGTGCTCGATGAGAGCGGGGATGTCTAACACGAAGTCCTCCGTGGAGCCGTCCTGGCGGAGCTCGCCGTCCACCCAGCTGCGGATGCGGACGGCCTCCGGATCGAACTCGGTCTCGATCCAGGGGCCCAGCGGGCAGGAGGTGTCGAAGCCCTTAGCCCGCGACCACTGCTTGTCCTGCTGCTGGATGTCGCGGAGGGTGACGTCGTTGGCGGCGACGTAGCCCAGCACGTGCTCGTAGGCCTTCTCCGCCGGCACGCCCTTCGCCACCCGGCCGATCACCACGGCCAGCTCCGCCTCGTAGGAGACGTTCTCACTGATCGCCGGCAGCCGGACGGGCTCGCCGGGGCCCACCACTGCGGTGTTGGGCTTGAAGAAGGTGAGCGGGGAGACCGGCACCTCGTTGCCCAGCTCCGCCGCGTGGTCTGCGAAGTTGCGGCCCACTCCCACCACCTTGGAGCGCGGGATGATGGGGGCCAGGAGCCGGACCTCGTCGTAGCGGAGGCGCTCGCCGGTGGACTGTGCCGGGGAGAAGAACGGATCGGTGTCGAGGACCGCGATCTCCAGCCCGGAGGTGTCGACGCTGCCGTCCTCGGCGATCTCCGGCAGCTCTCCCTCGACGACTCCGTAGGCGGGTGCGTCCTTGTGGACGAATCTGATGATGCGCATGCGGGCCAGTCTAGTTGTGTACGGACTGTGTGATACCCGCGGTGACTGCGAGAGCCTCGTGCAGTCTGCGAGAGACTGGGGAGGTGACTCGACGCTCTCCCCTCGCCCCGCACGGCTTCGCCCTGGACCGCATCTCCTCCGGTCTGCCTGCCGCCGCCCTCGTCCCGCAGCTGCGTGCACTTGCGGAACAGACCGCTGCCGCAGGCGGGTCCGGTGTGCGTGCCGTGATCGAGGCACCGCCCGGCACCGGCAAGACCACCGTGGTGCCGCCCGCGCTGGCAGCGGTGCTGGCGGAGGGGGCGATGCCCGGCGGTCCGATGTCCGCAGATCCCGCGGCCGAGGCCGGCTCCCCTCCCCCGCGCATCCTCGTCACCCGGCCCCGGCGGATGGCCGCCCGCGCCGCAGCCGCCCGCCTAGCACAGCTGAGCGGCCTGCAGGTGGGCGAGGAGGTGGGCTTCACGGTGCGGGGAGAGTCGCAGGCCGGACGGCGGACGCGGATCGAGTTCGTCACGACGGGTGTGCTCCTGCGTCGCCTGCTGCGCGACCCGGAGCTGGGTGGTGTGCAGGCGGTGGTGCTCGACGAGGTGCACGAACGCAGTCTGGACACGGACCTGGCCTTCGGCATGCTCCACGAGCTCGCGGAGCTGCGCGAGGATCTCTCGCTGCTCGCGATGTCCGCCACGCTGGACGCGGGAGCATGGGCGGAGCTGCTGGGTGAGGACGGTGCACCCGCGCCCGTGCTCAGCATCGAAGCGGTGACGCATCCTCTCACCGTCCGCTGGGCTCCGCCGCCGCAGCGCGCCCTCGACGCCCGCGGGGTGCGGCCGGACTTCCTCGTCCACATGGCCGAGACGGTGCACCGAGCGGTGGAAGAAGCGGCGGAGGACGAGGCAGGGACAGCGCCGGACCCGGGAGCCGGGCCGGCGGACGTCCTCGTGTTCGCTCCCGGCCGGCGGGAGGTGGAGCGCCTCACGGGTCTCATCCGGGACCGGGTGCCGGGCGAGGTGCTCACGCTCACCGGCTCCACTCCCCCGCGCGAACAGCAGCGGATCCTCGCGGCACGGGAGGGTGCGACCCCCGCCTCCCGGCGCCGGATCGTGGTCGCGACCTCCGTGGCGGAGTCCGCCCTCACCGTGCCCGGCGTGCGGGTGGTGGTCGATTCGTGCCTGGCCCGGGTGCCGCACTTCGACACCGGGCGCGGCATGGGCGGGCTCGTCACGGTCCGTGAGTCCAAGGCCTCCGGCGCGCAGCGCGCCGGACGTGCGGCGCGCCTGGGTCCCGGCACCGTCTGGCGCTGCTGTGCGGAGTCCGACTGGGCGGCGTTCCCCGCCGCCGCCCCGCCGGAGGTGCTCACGGCGGACCTCACCTCCGCCGTCCTCGACCTCGCGGTCTGGGGCTCGCCCGGCGGTGCGGGGCTGCCGCTCCCCACTGCACTGCCCACGCCGGGGGTGACGGCGGCGGCACGCACCCTCCACGGCCTCGGCGCCCTCGAATCCGCGGATCCCAGCGCCCGGGCCACCGCACTGGGCCGTCGCCTCTCCCGGGTGCCTGCGGACCCGCGGACCGCGCGCGGGCTGCTCCTGGCCGCACCGCTCATCGGCACGCGGGCCGCGGCGGAGTGTGCGGCGCTCCTGTCTGCTGATGTGCGAGTGGAGGACGGCGACCTCGCAGAGGCCCTGCGCCGCGCCCGGAAGGGACACGCGCCCGCAGGCTGGGCCGCGACCTGGACCGCGGAGGCGAAGCGGCTGGCCGGGGTGGCCGGGCGCGGTACGCAGACGCCGGGACGGAGCGGGGGCCGGCGCACGCAGAGCGCCGCGGCACCCCTCGCCCACGATCATGCCCCGCCATTCGATCCCGCACGGCTCCGCACGGCGGAGGACCAGCTGGGCCTGTTCCTCGCCCTGAGCAGACCGGAGCAGCTGGCCCGCAGACGCGAGTCCGGGGACGAGTACCTGCTCGCCTCCGGCACCGGCGTCCAGCTGCCGCGGGGATCCCGGCTGCACGGTGAGGCCTGGATCGCCGTCGCCGAGGTGGGCCTCGCGGGCGAGCGCCCGCTCCTCCGCGCGGGCGTGGGGATCGACGAGGACCTCGCCCTCTGGGCGGGTGAGGCACTGCGGTCCACGACCGAGGAAGCCGCGTGGGCAGAGACGGACAGCGGTGCCGCGCTGCGTGCGAGGAAGGTGGAGCGGCTGGGCGCGATCGTGCTCTCGTCCACACCCGTGCCTGTGGGGATCGCCGCCGCACGCAGGGCCGTGGCCCGGCGCACCGCCGAGGCGTTCGCGGCGCTCACCGCCGGAACCGAGGCGGCCGTCGCGTTCGCAGACCTCGCCTCGGCTGCGGAGATCGAGGAGTTCGAGCTGCTGCGCGGACGCCTGGGACTCCTGCATGCGACTCTGGGCGCACCGTGGCCGGACGTACGAGCAGACGCCCTGACCGGACGCACGGCGGACAACGGGAGCACCGGCGTCCCGCCCTGGCTGGAGCAGGAGGTCGAGCGTGCAGCGCGGGCACTGGTGAAGGGCGGCCGCGGGAGTGCTGTGAGGATGCGCCTTCACAGCGCCCTCCAGGCGCTGCTGCCGTGGCCGGAGGCAGCGCGGCTGGACGAGCTCGCGCCGCTGCGGGTGGAGGTGCCGTCCGGTTCGCACGTGCGCCTGCGCTATCCCGCGCCCGAGGCCGGAGGAGCGCCGGTGCTCGCCGTGAAGCTGCAGGAGATGTTCGGGGCGGAGACCGGACCCGCGGTGGTGCTGGGACGGGTGCCCGTGGTCCTCCACCTCCTCTCACCGGCGCGGCGGCAGCTGGCAGTGACGGCGGACCTCTCCGCGTTCTGGTCAGGCGCCTATGCACAGGTGCGTGCGGAGAACCGTGGGAAGTACCTCAAGCATCCGTGGCCGGAAGACCCGCGCACTGCCACGGCCACGGCGCTCACGAAGAAGCGGGCCGGGCTGCAGTGAGGGGCTCACTCAAGCAGCCGGACCAGAGAGCGGTCCGCCTGCGACAGCGAAGCCGCGATCTTTCGATCGAACGTTGCCAGCCACCCATCATGTCCAGCGATGAGGTTCAGGAGATGATAGTCGGTGACCTGTCGATAGCCGCCCAGTCCTCGCAGGTCCACAGTGGGCTCAACGAGCGAAGAGTCATCTTCAAGCAATGCCCATCGGCTGTCAGCGCGAAGGCTTCCGAGTGAGCGACGTGCATCTGCCATTCCTACAGCGGTTCCGGCGATCTTCGGGTTCATCGCCAACCGCAGAAAGGCGCTTTCCGTGAACGGAGTGGTAGCAAAACGCCGGACTTCGTTGAACCAAGCCGCGGCCGACTCATGATGAACATGACCTCTGTGGAAAAGAGCGATCAGCACATTGGCATCGGGGAGCTCCAGCTCGTCAGTCTTCATCGAGCGCATTTTCGACGTCTGCGTCAGTGATCACATGATCCTTCGTCACCGGCAACATGACGAGACGGTTCGCCGCCCCTCGCGGAGGAACGCCCTCCCCTGCTCGGTCGAGTCCGCGGAGCCCGAGTTCTGAGACGGCCTGCCCGACGGTCACACCGAGACGGCGGGCCCGCTCGCGCGCAGCGGCCAGCAAGCGCTCATCGAGGTCCAGAGTAGTGCGCATTCTCACATTCTAGGTGAGGGGTGACCAAGACGCACGGGTGCGGGCGAACACACTCACCCCTCGGCTGCGCGGGCGAGGAAGTCCCACAGCGACTGTGCGGGCGGCGAGAGCGGCACCGCCGCACGCACGAGAGCGATCTCCCGTGACCGATCCTCTTCGCCGGCGGGCTCACCGGCCAGCGGCACCTCGGCGGTGCCGGGCAGAGGCGAGGGCAGCGCCGGGAGCAGCGCAACGCCCATGCCCAGCGCCACGAGCTCGCGGATCGCCGCGAACTCGGCGGCCTCGATGTCCACCTGCGGCGTGAACCCCGCGGCGGCGCACCACGCTTCCGTGAGACGCCGCAGATGGAACGGGCGCGGCGTCCCGATGAACTGCGCGTCCGCGAGCTCTTCGAGACGGAGCACGTCCCTGCCCGCACACGGGTGGGCCTCGGGCAGCACCGCGACGATCCTCTGCCTCCCCATCACCCGGTGCTCGAGCGTTCCCCGGACACCGTCCTCCGGGCCGGGCGCGGGGATGGTGAGGGCGAGGTCGAGCCTGCCGAGCCGCAGATCCTCGAACAACGCCGTGCCGTGCGCCTGCCGCAGCTCCATCCTGATGCCGGGATGCGCACGGCGGAACGCGGCGAGCAGTTCCGGCGCCCGCCCCTGCCCCATCGTCAGCGGGAAGCCGAACCGCACCCGCCCGCCCTCCGGATCCGCCTCACCCGCCGTCGCCGCGATCGCGCGCTCCAGCGCCGCCAGGGGCCCGCGGACCGCTGCGGCAAGCTCCCGCGCGCGGGGTGTGAGAGCGGCACGGCGTCCCGTCCGCACCAGCAGCGGGAACCCCCACAGATCCTCCAGCGCCCTGATGCGGCGGCTCAGCGTGGACTGCGGGATCCGCAGCGACTGTGCGGCCGCCGTGACGAAGCCGTCCTGCTCGTCCGTCTCCAGCAGCGCCCGCAGCTCCGGGGCGAGGCGCCCCATCCATTCATCCATATTCGGATGCTATCGGAGCAAACCATCATTGGACGGATGACTGTGAGGGTCGGCACGATGGAGCCACCCGCACCCTGCGGGCCGCCGCGCCGCCACGGCGCACAGACAGCGGTCCGCTCGTCACAGGAGGACGCCATGACCCGCACACTCGCCGTCACCGGAGCAGCCGGCAGCATCGCCTACAGCCTTCTCTTCCGCCTCGCTGCCGAGGCCTCCCGGAGTGCTCCGGGCGATTCCGAGAGGATAAGCCTGCGCCTCCTGGAGGTGCCCGCAGTGGTGGACCGTCTCGAAGGCGTGCGCATGGAGCTCGAGGACTGCGCGTTCCCCGCACTGGAGGCGATCGTGTGCACGGCCGATCCCGAGGAGGCGTTCGCCGGAGTCGACGCGGCGCTCCTGGTGGGCTCCGCGCCGCGCCGGCCGGGCATGGACCGCGCGGATCTGCTGGAGGCCAATGGTGCCATCTTCGCGGAGCAGGGCAGGGCGCTGGGGACGGGCGCACACCCGGACGCACGGGTCGTGGTGGTGGGCAATCCGGCCAACACCAACGCCCTCATCGCCGCCGAGCACGCGCAGCGCGCACCCCGCGCCGATGGCGAGGTCCTCTCCGCGGACCGCTTCACCGCTCTCACCCGGCTGGACCACAACCGGGCGCTCGCCCAGCTCGCGGCGCGGACGGGCACACCGGTGAAGAGCATCGAACGGCTGGCGATCTGGGGCAATCACTCGAACACGCAGTTCCCGGACCTGGGCAGCGCGGCCATCGCCGGTGAGCCCGCCATGCAGGTGCTCGCCCGGGTGTGTGGAGGCCCGGACGCCGCCGAGGCCTGGGTCGCAGGGGACTTCATCCCCACAGTGGCCGGGCGGGGAGGTGCGGTGATCGAGGTCCGAGGCGCCTCCTCGGCGGCGTCTGCGGCCTCGGCGACCCTCGATCACCTGAGGGACTGGACGCACGGCACGAGGGGTCGCTGGGCGTCGATGGCCGTCCGCTCGCACGGGGAGTACGGAGTGCCCGCTGGGCTCATCAGCTCCTTCCCCTGCGTCGTGGACGCAGACGGCTCCGCCCGCGTCGTCGAAGGGCTCGAACTCACCGCCGAGCAGCGGTCGCGCATCGACGCCTCCGTCGCGGAGCTCGAGGAGGAGCGGGCGGCGGCCGAGCGCCTGGGGTTCCTGTGAGGCCGAGAGACGATGCAGGCTTGATCTCGACGTGGAACCGGAGCCCAGGGTGCTCCGCACGTTCCTCTCGCTGGGCATCCGGGGATTCGTGAGCAAGTCCGCGGAGCCCGGACACATCGCCCAGGTGATCCAGACCGTCCATGAGGGCCACCGCTGGATCGTCGTGGACGTCTCCGCCGCGGCCAGCCAAAGGAAGTGTCCGGAACTACCTCTCCAGCGCGATCAGCAAGACGAACACCCGCACCCGGCACGATGCGGCTCGCTGCGTCCGCGAACACGACTGGCTGTGAGGGCACCGCCGGTTGCGGCAGGAGGCCCCGGTTCCCCGCTCACTCCCCGCGGTGCTCCTCCAGCCAGGCCGCGGCAGTGCGCGCCGGCACCCGGGTGAGCCAGGCCTCGGCCAGCAGCTCGCGGAGGAACTCGACGCTCAGGGCGTCCAGGCGGGCGAGGACCACCGGATACCCGTCGAAGTGGGCGACCGTGAAGAGCACCTCTGGATACGCGGCCAGCAGCTCATCCTTGGCCTCCAGACCGTCTGTCCGCAGTGCCAGGACCACTCGGTCCGGCCACTCGCCGCCGTCCTCAGCGAGGCGGGCGAGGTCCGCCTTGGAGGGAGCGCGCTCCCAGGCGAAGAGCCCCTTCGCCGTGCGCCAGGCCTCACCGGCCTGCTGGCCGAGCGGCTTGGCGAAGGCACCGGGGAAGTCCTCCACCGCCTCGCGCACGTCCTGCAGCGTCGCCATGCGCCCAGGATACGCCCACAGAAACTCTGTGAAGTGAGTGAGAGCACACTGACACGCCACGTCGCAGGCTGTAGCATGTTCCGCGTGAAGTAAGCAGCCCGCAGCATTCAGCAGACCCTCAGCGCACCGGGACCATCCCGCTCTCGCGCTGCCGTATCGAGCTCTGCCCGCGCGAGGCCCGCACTTCACGGTGTCCCGGCATTCGTCGCCCGTCCTCCCAGGCAGACCGCTCCCCGTGCACTAAGGACGACCTATGGCCTCCGACACCTCCCGCGCCCCTGCGGACACCGCACAGCATCCGCCCTCCACGACCGGGATCGACCCCGCCGGCATGCGGGTCATCTGGCTGCTGCTCGTCGCCGCGTTCGTGGCGATCCTCAACGAGACGACGATGGCGATCGCCATCCCGGAGCTCAACCGGACACTGGACATCCCGCCGGAGCTGGGCCAGTGGCTCACGAGCGCCTTCATGCTGACGATGGCCGTGATCATCCCCACGACCGGATTCCTCATCCAGCGCTTCACCACGCGCCAGATCTTCCTGGCCGCGATGATCGCGTTCTCGCTCGGCACTGCGCTGTGCCTCGCGGCCCCCGGCTTCCCCCTGCTCCTGGCGGGCAGGATCGTGCAGGCCGCCGGCACCGGCATCATGATGCCGCTGCTCATGACCACCATGATGAACGTCGTCCCGCCGCACTCCCGCGGCCGGATGATGGGCCGTGTGGGCCTCGTGATGTCGCTCGCCCCGGCCATCGGACCCACCATGTCCGGCATCGTCCTGGACCACCTGGGCTGGCGCTGGCTGTTCGGCATCGTGCTGCCCATCGCCCTCATCGCGCTGGCGCTGGGCGCGAAGTGGATGACGAACCTCGGTGAGACCACGCATGCGCCGCTGGACGTCCTCTCCGTGATCCTCTCCGTCTTCGCTTTCGGGGGCATCGTCTACGGTCTCAGCCAGTTCGGCGGGGGCCACGGCGGCGAGGCCTCCGGCTCCGCGCTGAACGGCTGGGCAGTGATCGGCGGCGGCGCGTTCTTCCTCGCCCTCTTCGTCTGGCGCCAGCTGGTCCTCCAGCGCGAGGACCGCGCCCTTCTGGACCTGCGCATCTTCCGTTCGCGCAACTATGTCCTCGCGGTCATCATCATGGCGGTGGTGGCGCTGTCGATGTTCGGCACCTTCGCGCTGCTTCCGCTCTACCTGCAGAACGTCGCGCAGCTTCCGCCCACACAGGCGGGCCTGGTGCTGCTGCCCGGCTCCATCCTCATGGGAGTGCTGGGCCCGGTCATGGGCCGCATCTACGATTCGCGCGGCCCCAAGACCCTGCTGGTCCCCGGCACGGTCATGATCGCCGCGGCGATGTTCTTCTACTCCACGGTGAGCGTGCACACTCCGGTGCTGCTGCTCGTCGTGGCGCAGACGGTCATGTCGCTGGGGCTCGCAGCCTCCTTCACCCCGCTGTTCTCCGCCTCGCTGGGATCCCTGGACCGCACCCTGTACTCGCACGGCTCCGCCGCGCTCAACACCCTGCAGCAGGTGGCGGGAGCCGCCGGCACGGCGCTGCTCATCGCCATCTACTCCTCGTTCCTGCATGCGGGAGAGGCCGCCGGGGTGGAGGTCGCCGAGGCCGGTGCGCCGGGAGCTCGCGCGGCGTTCTTCGTGGCCGCGTGCATCGCGATCGCGCCGATGGTGCTCGCCTACTTCATCCGCAAGCCGGCGGATCAGGAGTGAGGCACCCCTGAGCAGCACGCGCGCCGCGAAGCCGTGAACCCTCGGCAGGCGACGAGGACGCCGCTCCGCTCACGCGTCGGGTGACGCGTGAGCGGAGCGGCGTCCTATCAGGTGAAGGTCTTGCCGCAGCCGCGCCGAGGTGCGAGTCTGGGACGGCGAGGACGGGAGACGGCGATGGAGCACACGGTTCGCAGGGCGGGCACCGCGGATGCGCACCTCCTCGGGCAGCTGCTGTTCGATTTCAACACCGAGTTCGAGGCCCCCACGCCGACGGCCTCCGCTCTCGCTGAGCGGTTCCGCTCGCTGCTCGCCGGCACCGACCTCGTCGCCTTTCTCGCGGAGTGTGCAGAGGGAGTCGAACATCCGGCAGTCCGCACGAGCGGTTTCGCGCTGCTCAGCCTCCGCCCTACACCGTACTCCGAAGGTCCCCTGGCACAGCTAGAGGAGCTCTACGTCCGGCCCCCTCTCCGCGATCAGGGCATCGGCACGGCCCTCCTGGGTGCGACGTCGGCGCATGCTCGTTCCCGCGGCTCGCTCGAGATGCACATCGGCGTCGATGAGATCGATTCCGACACCCGTCGATTCTACGAACGCCACGGCTTCGTCAACGTCCAGCCCGGTCAGGACTACCGGATGCTCCTCTATCTGCGTGAACTGTGATGGGCCCGCGCCGCGGCTGCCCCGTGACGAAGAACGAGGAGCTCATGACATGACACGCACGTCCGACGAAGAGCAGATCCGCGCACTCATCACGCACTGGGTCACGGCAATCCAGCGTGGAGATCTCGCCGGGGTCCTCGACCACCACGCGGAGGACATCGTGATGTTCGATGTCCCTCCTCCCGAACGCGGGGTGCGTGGGCTGGGCCGATACAGCGCGACCTGGTCAGGATTCTTCGAGTGGATCGCCTCCGGTGCAGTCTTCGACATGGTCGAACTCGAGGTCCGGGCGGGAAAGGACACAGCCTATGCCTTCGCCCTGCTGAGATGCGGGACTCCTGAAGACCTCGCCGGATCCCCCGAGCAGCGCCTCCGCATCACCCTGGGCCTGGTGAAGCACGCCGGCGAATGGCTGGTGCAGCACGAACACCATTCCTTCACCTACACCGCAGGCTGATCCGCCGTACCGCTCTGCAGGCTGAACGACGCTCGCCGCAGGGTGGAGAGAGCACTCGAAGAACGGAGCACTCATGGGACGGCCCGCAGGGTTCGAGTACGAGGAGCACGGCGACGGCACGGTCGCCATCCGCCATCACGGTCGCGTCGTGACCCGGCTGCGCGGCGGGCGCGCTCAGAAGTTCCTCGCCGAGGCGCAGAGCGGCGACGGCCAGCTGGTCATGGCCCGCTGGACCGGCAACTACAAGCACGGAAACGAACGCACCTCCCGGCAGCATCCCCGCAACCGCTGAGCGCACCGCAGGCACCTGCCCTCACGGGAGACGCGTATCCGCCCCTCCGCGTGGAGCGTGCGCCACCACCACCTGCGCCCGCGCTGCGCGGATGAGCCTCACTGCGCCTCGAGCCAGGCGCTCCACCGCGCGAATCTCCGCTCCCGCTGCCGCTCGACGTCGCCGGAGACGAAGTCCGCGGGCCGGGCGAGCACTCCGTCGTCCGCTCCGCGACCCGTCCATGCCCGCACTCTCCGCAGGCCGTGGAGGGCGTTCGCGATCCACACCTCCCGGCTGAGGAGGTCTGTGAGAGGCACACGCCGCTCGCGCACCTCGATCCCCCGCCGCTGGGCCTCCTCGACGAGGAGCCCCACGGTCACACCCGCGAACACCCCCAGCCGCGGATCCGGCACGCAGAGCGCGTCCTCCTCCCACCACAGCAGGCTGGCGTGGGCGGCCTCGACCACCACGCCCTCCGGCGTGCACAGCAGTGCGTCCTGCGAGTGCCACTCCGCCGCCTGCGTCCGGAGCTGCGCGAGCCTGTCCAGATCCGGCCCTTTCACCGCCGGATGGGTACGCGGGTCCGGCACCTCCGGCACCCAGAGTGAGACCGCCTCGCCGCGTGGGGGCGCGGGGCGCAGTCGGAAACGCAGCTGAGGCACAGATCCCTCTCGCACCGGGGACACGAGCTCGATCCGGGGGAACCACTCCCCGCGGCAGAGCAGGCTCCGGGCGAGGCGGTCCCAGAAGTCCGGCTGCTCCACGAGCGCCACCGGACCGGGCCCGAGGCCGCCGCGAGCACCCTGCGCGGTCTCCTGTTCCTGGGCGATCAGCCCCAGAGCGGCACCCGGCACCAGGGAGGCCCCCTGTGCCTCACACGCCAGGGTGAACCGCGCCGCATGACGGTCGAAGGCGCGGACATGCCCGTCTCTCACGAACCAGGAGTCCGCGGCGAGGAGCGCGGGAGGAGCCTGCCCCGTGCCCCCGTCCTCGGACGGCTCCCCTGCAGGCTCAGCGCCCTCGGCCCGGTCCGCCGCTGACCGCTCCTCCTCGAACCGCTGCGACCGCCGGTTCCACACCCACAGCCCCGGAGCCTCGAAAGCGGGCCCACCAGGACCACCGCGGTCAGGCCGGGCCTCCTGCGCCTGCTCCTGCATCTGCCCCTCACCGCGCTCACGCCGCGGCTCGGAGCTGTGCTCCGCGCCGCCGTGCTCCGCGTCCTCAGACACCCTCTTCCTCCTCCTTCAGCAGCCGCAGCAGCGGTGCCGCCTTCACCTGCGTCTCCGCATATTCCTCGTCCGGGTCCGAGAGCGCCACGATCGCCCCTCCCACCCCGCTGCTCAGCCTGTTCCCCGTGTGCACGAGCGTGCGGATGACGACGCTGAGGTCCACCGCGCCGCTCAGGGAGAACCAGCCGAGCGCACCGCTGTACACACCGCGCGGCCCACCCTCGAGCGCATCGAGGAGAGCCATCGTCCGCACCTTGGGCGCACCCGTCATGGACCCGGGAGGGAACGCCGCACGGACGCACTCCACCGACGAACGGTCCGCGGCGAGCCGTGCGGACACCGTACTCACCAGCTGGTGCACCGTCGCGTAGCTCTCCACCGCGAAGAGGCGTTCCACGTGCACGGTCCCGGCCTCCGCCACCCGGCCCAGGTCGTTGCGGACGAGGTCCACGATCATGAGGTTCTCGGAGCGGTCCTTCTCCGCCGTGAGCAGCTCCTCCCGGAGCCCGGCGTCCTCCGCCCCGGTCCGCCCGCGCGGCCGTGTGCCCTTGATGGGCGAGGACTCCGCCCGGCCTTCCGCATCGATGCGGAGGAACCGCTCCGGGGAGGTGCTCATGACGGTGAACGCCTCTCTGTCCCCCAGCTCAGGGAAGCGCAGGAACGCACCGAACGGAGCCGGGTTCCGACGCCGCAGACGCAGGTAGGTGACCCAGGGGTCCACGGCCCCGGCGAGTTCGACGCCGAGCTCGTTCGTCAGGCAGGCCTCATAGGTCTCCCCCGCGGCGATGAGCTCCTGCACCTCCGCGATGAGCGAGAGGTAGTCGTCCTGCGAATGCCGGGCCCGCAGCGCGGGAGAGCCGGTCCGTGCGCCCTGGCGGCCACCCGCGGGAGGTTCCGCCGAGGTGTCCGGGCCGAGGCCGCGAATCACCGCCGCAGTCTCCTCCAGCCACCGCTGGGCGGATCCCGCCGCCCCGCCGTCCGGCAGCGCGAGCAGGTGCGCGGAGGACGTCTCCGCGTCCCACACCACCGCCCGGTCGAGAAACACGAATGCGGCATCCGGGGTCTCTGCGCGGTGAGTGGAGACCCCTCCGCACTCGGCCTTGAGCTCGTAGCCCAGGCATCCCACCCAGCCGAGGGCGAAGGAGCAGCCGTCCACCACCTCCGCGACGGTGTCCTGCCCGCGCAGCTCTGCCTCCAGCCAGTCGAAGAACCCTGTGCGCAGCGTCTCCGGCGAGCGGCCTCTCCGCTGCACGGTCACGGTGCCGGCACTCACGTCCGCCCACGCGCGCGCAGCACCGGGACCCGAGGGCGCGCCCATCACGGAGAAGCACCCGCGGGGATCGCCGGGCAGGTTGCCGTCCAGCCAGACAGCGCAGTCCTCGGCACCGTAGAGGGCGTGGAAGATCTGCTCCGGAGCCGCCGCGGTCGTGAGCGTGCGGAGCAGAGGAGCGGTGCGAGGCGCCTCCTGCACGACGGGTGTGCGACAGCCCAGCCCTGAGTGCTCCGGCAGTGGAGGCGCCGCGTGCGTCCGCTCGCCGTGGTCCGGCGCAGGGCGTGCGCTGCGCATCTCCCGTACGGATCGCCTCTCGGCGTGTTCCCGTGCCAGCCGTGCGAAGTTCTCCAGCAACCGGTCGCCGTGCTCGGCGAGCACGGATTCGGGGTGGAACTGCACGCCCCAGAGCGGGAGCTCCGTGTGTGCGAGGCCCATGACCGTGCCGTCGTCCGCACGCGCCGTCACGCGCAGGACGCCGGCCGTGCCCGCGACCTCGCCGCGCGGCCCCTCCTCGACCACCAGCGAGTGATAGCGCACGGCGGTGAAGGGATCCGGCAGGCCCGCGAAGACACCCTCGCCCGCGTGCCGCACCGGCGAGGTGCGTCCGTGCCGCGGCTCAGGCGCGCGCACCACGGCGGCGCCCAGCGCGTGTGCGATCCCCTGATGCCCCAGGCAGACCCCCAGCACGGGGACCGTGCCCCGGGCCAGCGCCTCTGCGATCACGTCCGCGCTGATCCCCATGTCCTCCGGATGCTCCGGTGTGCCCGGTCCCGGCGAGACGACGACGGCGTCCACGGAGTCCAGCACGGCGCTCTCCCAGCCGGTCCAGTCGTGCGGCACGACGCGCGGAACCGCCCCCGTCACGCGCGTAATCTGATGCACGAGGTTGTGCGTGAACGAATCGTAGTTGTCGACGACGAGCACACGGAGGGCGGGCTGGATCCCTGGCATGCGCAGATTCTCCCACGAGCGGACCGCCCTCCTGCGCCGGCGTGCCCCGCGCTCCGGCCCGCCCCGCGCAGTCCCTGCACCGTCCGTGCCCGCACGCCGCCGCAGTGCCCCGTGCTCGCCTGGCCGTGCTCCTTGCGCCCGGTCCCTACACTGGAGGCGATGTCCACCGCTCCCGTCTCCCCCGCCACCCCGGACGCGCCTCCGCTCACCCTGCTCACCGCCGCCGAGGCCGCCGCACGCGCCGCCGCACATGAGGCGGCCGTGCGCTCCCGGACCCGTGCGCACCTGGAGCGCCGCTCCCGCGGAGAGAAGCATCCCGTCGAGGACTTCCTCTACACCTACTACCCCTTCACGCCCGGACAGCTGGCGACCTGGCACCCCGGCGCGGGGACGGCGGTGAGTGCCGAGGCCGGCGCGGAGCCCGAGGCCGACGCCACGGCCACGGCCTCGGCTGACGCCCAGGCCGCCGTCCTCTCCCGGCTCTCCGCACGCAAGTGGTACCGCGCCCGGGCCCTGCCGGACGGCACCTCGGTCCTCACCCTGGACCTGACCGCGTGGCGTGAGGCCCGCGGCTCCGGCGCCCACTTCATCCGCGACCTGCTGGCGCGGACGCTGGGGCGCGAAGGCACCTTCGGCTGCTTCGGCCTGCACGAGTGGGCGATGGTCTACAAGCAGACGGACGAGGAGCACCGCCACACCCAGGTGCCCCTGCGCCTGAGCCGCGCGGACACGGACGCAGTGGTGGAGGGCCACCGCATCCGCTGCTCCCACTTCGACGCCTTCCGCTTCTTCACACCGCCCGCGCGCCCGCTCAACACCCTCGCACCGGCGCGGGAGACCATGCGGGAGATGGAGCAGCCCGGCTGCCTGCACGGCGGCATGGACCTCTACAAGTGGGCGATGAAGCTGGGCCCCGTGGTGCCGAGCGAGGTGACGCTCGCCGCCTTCGACCTCGCCCGGGAGATCCGCGTGCTGGACATGGAGGCGAGTCCCTACGACGTGCGCGGCTGGGGCTACGACGCGGTCGCGATCGAGACACCGGAGGGCAAGGCGGAGTACGTGCGCCGCCAGCGGGAGTTCGCCGAGCGCGGCAACGCGATCCGCCGTGACCTGCTCAGCGCGCTCGACTCCGCCCTGGGCGCCTGGCAGCCCGGCTGCCCGGCGGCTCGGCAGCCCCGCTGACCCGCTGACCCGCTGACCGGCGACGATGCGAGTGTGTGTACGCCGTGGAGCTTGAAGGTGTACCGTCGCACTCCCCGATCGCTGAGGAGTCCATATATGCGGATCGCACCCACCCTCGTCGCACTCGCGGCAGCCGGCCTCGTCGCACTCGCAGGCTGCGGGTCCGGCGGTGACCAGCCCGAGCAGGACGGATCCGCGCAGGCGGAGTCCGCGCCGGCCGGGCAGGAGGGCGCTGCTCCGGACGGCGGCGCGGAGGGCCAGCCGCAGGTGCCCGAGGCCGATCTCGAGGGCGTCCCCGAGGTCGTCGCCGAGGTCAACGGCGAGGAGATCTCCCGCGAGGAGTTCACGAAGAACTACGAGGGCCAGCTCCAGCAGAGCGCCATGCAGTCCGGCGGCGAGGAGGTCGACCAGGACACGCTCAAGAAGCAGGTCGCGCAGATGCTCGTCGACAACAGGCTCCTCACCCAGGCTGCGGAGGACGCGGGCATCGAGCCCACGGAGAAGGACGTCGAGGACACGCTGGAGGACATCGCCGCCCAGAACGGCATGGGCTCCGCGGACGAGGTCGTGTCCGCCCTCTCCGAACAGGGCATCAGCGAGGACAAGATCCGCGAGGACGCCGCCTCACAGTTCCGGGTGAACACCTACGTCCAGCAGGAGGGCGACATCAAGGAGCCCACGGAGGAGGAGCTCCGCACGCAGTACGACGGCTACGTGGAGCAGATGCAGTCCGGCGGCGGCGCACAGCAGTCCCAGGTCCCGCCGTTCGAGGAGATCCGCGATCAGCTCGCGCAGGAGATGGTGACCCAGCAGCAGAACGCCGCCGCCCAGGAGATCGTCAAGGGACTGGGCGAGGACGCGGACGTGACGATCAACCTCTGAGCGCGCAGCCTGGGGGCGCGGGTGCCTCAGCCGTGCGCGGCGGGCCCGCCCACGGCCTCGGCCGCCGTCGTCCCCGCGCCTCACGCATATGGCGCTGCGGTGCTCGCCCGCTGCGGTGAGAGCACGTGCTGCAGGGACCGCACCATCCGGGCGTTCTCCCGGAACACGCGCCCGTCGATCCCCGGACGGGTGAAGGCCTCCGCCACCCCGCCTGCGACCGAGGGGCCCACGAGGAACAGGCTCCGCTGCGTGCCGCCGTCCGGGCGCACCGCGCGGCAGTCGGCATCCGCCACCAGCTTGGCCGCGCCTCCCCCGCTGTCCTCCAGCAGCAGGTGTCCGTCCTCCAGCAGTCCGCGCAGCAGCGTGTCCGTCGCCCGTGCCGCACTCACCGGTGCCAGGCGGGCGTCCACGAGCCACCGTGCCCGCACCTCGTCCGGGTGGGCACCGCTCGTCGCGACGAAGGCGGGGTCCCCCGCATCCACACGCACCCGCACATCGGCGCCGAGGAAGCGCACGATGCCCGCCCGGTGCAGGGCAAGCAGGTTCTCCAGCCGCTCCGGGGGCGGGCCGGAGGCGATGTAGGAGAACAGGCCGTGGAAGCGGCCGTCGACATTGCGGATCCTGTCTGCCGAGGTGAACACCCCCTGGCCCACCAGCTCTCGCGTGACGTAGTACGCGGAGACGAGCGCGAAGAACACCGCGGCGTCCTGGGAGTACCGGGCATCGGCCGCCCTGTCGATCTCCGCACGCGTATGCCAGGCGACCTCCGCCTCGAACTCCTCCTGCGAGGCGAAGGAGGCTCCGGCGAAGGGCCGGTCCAGTCCGCTCAGGTCGAAGCGGTCCGCGGGGTCCGGCACCGTCCACTCCGCGAAGCGGATCCATTCCGCCCGGCACCGCTGTGCGGTCACCGGCTCCCCCGCGACGAACGCCCGGTGCCAGTCCGCGAACAGCCGCCCGTACTCCTGCGCCGAGGCCGTCGTCCGGCCCTCGTACCGGGTCGCCAGCTCCGCGTAGTGGGCATGGGCGAGCTCCGCCTCGAGCAGCGGGAAGAGCACGGTTTCGCAGTCCACCGTCCCGTCCGCACCGCACAGGCCGCGCACGGTGTCCGCCGTGAGCCAGCGGGTCGGACCGATCCGCAGCCCCTCGGGCCGGTGGCCCAGCTTGGACTTGTAGGGGACACCGCGGCCGGAGCCCGCCCAGAGCACCGGCTCCCGGCCGGAGGGGTGGTAGACGACGGGACCGTCTGCGGAGCCGTCCGCACCGGCCACGCGCTCGAAGCGGCCGCCGCGGTCTTCCGTGAGCATCATCATGGCGTCCACGAAGGCCAGTCCCAGTCCGCGCACCAGCACGTCCTCGCCCGCGGGCAGACCGCTGAGGTCCACGTCCGCGGTGTAGCCCGGAGCGGTGTACCCCAGCCCGGACCGTGACGCCTGCTCCCGCAGCTCCGCCGTCTCCGCGTCGTCCGCGACCTCGAGGAAGCCCTGTGCGAGCACCAACGCGTCCGCGAGCACCGTCTGGTAGCGCGGGGTGCCGGCGCCTCCGGGTGCGGCCGGACCGCGGGGGTGGGCGGAGTCGTGCGGATGCCCGGTCCCGTACTCCTCGTAGGAGACGATGTGCCGGTCCCCGAGGGGCTCCGCCGCGAGCGCCCGCCCCCGCACCGTCTCGAGCACGAAACCGTCCGGGAGCTCCTGCTGCGCCCGCGCGTAGGCCCATCCGAGGTATTCCGCCTGAATCCGTCGCGGAGCGAAGTCCGTGCCCCGCAGCCCTGCGGCGGGAGCGCCCAGGTGCTCCAGGTCCCGCCCCGCGGCCCACTCCGCGAGGCTCGGACCGCTGAGGGAGGGGAACTCCGCGCCCTCGTCCGGGAAGATCGTCACGTCCTCGGCCAGCGAGTTCATCCAGAGCGTGGGCGACTGCGCGTGCCGCCAGATCCTCCCGCCGCCGGCGGGGAACGGATCGACGACCAGGATCTCCAGACGCTCCGGGAACGCCGCGCGATCCGCCCGAGCCGCGGCGGCGAGCGCGAGGAGCAGCCCCGTCGTCTTGGGCCCTCCGCCCACGAACACCAGGCGGGCAGTCATCGGCGGACTCCGGCACCGGCCGGCGGCACGGAGGGGGCGGCAGGTCCGGGAGCGTCGGCGGACGCGGCTCCGGAACCGGCCGCGAGAGCGAGCGCCTCGTCCGCGGTGACGGTGCCTCCGTCGTCGAGCACGACGAGTTCGCGGCTCCGCGCCGCGGCGCGGAGCCGCGAACTCGTCGTGCTCGACGACGGAGGCACCGTCACCGCGGACGAGG
>NZ_JALAHB010000039.1 GCF_022712115.1 Brevibacterium sp.
CCCGTCATCCTGACGCCACCGGAGGCGCGTACCGTCCTCGTGAGACGAGAGCGGGGAGGCGTGCATGACAGAGGGGGCACCTCGGTGACGGCGGGCCGGCGGTGACGCGGAGCATAGTGCTCGTCCACGCGATCCGCTCCTCCCGCACCATGTGGAAGGGGCAGAAGCGCCGTCTCCGCGAGGCCGGCTTCGAGGTCCGCACCCCGGACCTGCCGGGGCACGGCCGGCGCCGCGGCGAGACGTTCACCCTGGAGGCCGCGTGGGCGACGATCGACCGTGCGGTCGCGGCCTGCGCCGAGCCGCCGCTGCTGGTGGGACTGTCCCTGGGCGGATTCCTCACGCTGAGCTGGGCCGCGCGGAACCCTCGTCGTCTGTCCGGCCTCGTCGCCGCCGACTGCACCATCGTGCCCGGTCCCGCGCTGGCCCGGATCTACGGTCTGTGGATGGTGCTCAAGGACCGGCTGCCGGGGGACGCGGACGCACGCGTGGCACGCTCCTTCGCCCGTGCGCACACCCGGAAGGCGGCGCAGCGCTACTACGGCGGAGGCCGGGCGGACAGCCTCATCCTCCGCTCCGTGGTGCGCGCGGTGGGAGGGCTCGATCCGCTTGCGGACGTCGCCGCGATCCAGGTCCCGCTCACCTTCGTCAACGGGGAGCACGACCCCTTCCGCCGCAACGAGGCGCAGTTCGTCGCCGCCGCGCCCCGGTGCCGGCTCGTGATCCTCGAGGACGCCGGCCACGTCGCGAACCTCTCCCGGCCCAAGCGGTTCACCAGGGTGCTCAGGGAAGCGGCCGAGGCGCCCGTGAGCACTCGGGGAGGTCAGCCCGGCAGCGCCGGCAGCGGCTTCTCGAACAGCCAGTCGTGCAGCAGTGTGCGGACGTCCGGCACCCGTGAGGTCTCCGCCCCGGCACCTGCTTCGTCCGCCTCACCGCAGACCGCCTGTGCCAGCTCGAGGAACTCCTCAGTAGTGCCGTGACCGTGCCGGTGCTCCTGCGTCCACGTCCGCAGCAGCCGGAAGAACGCCTCGTCCCCGGCGGCGGTGCGCAGGACGTGGAGGGCGAGCGCACCGCGCTTGTAGACCCGGTCGTCGAACATGTCCTCGGCACCGGGGTCCGTGAGCACCAGATCCTGCGGCAGCTCCGCCAGGCGCACATGGTGGTGCCGGGCCCGGGCCTCGGCGGAATCCCGGCCCGAGGCCTCGGACCACAGCCACTCCGCGTAGCAGGCGAAGCCCTCGTTGAGCCAGATGTCCGCCCACGCGCGCAACGTGACGGAATTGCCGAACCACTGGTGCGCGAGCTCATGGGCCACGAGCCGCTCCGCCTCCCAGTCCTGCGCGAGGTGATTGGGGCCGAGGATCGACAGGGGCTGGGACTCGAGCGGGATCTCGAGTTCGTCATCGGTGACGACGACGGTGTAGGAGGAGAACGGGAACGCCCCGAACCGCTCCTCGAACTCCCGCATCATCGCGTGCTGGACGGCCAGTGCCTCCTGCGCCCGGTCCCAGGTGCGCCGGCCGCAGGCCAGGGCCAGCGGCACGCGGGAGACGGCATGCGCACCCGGCAGCAGGGGGCCTCGGCGGTACTGGCCGATCTGCATGGTCGCGAGATAGGTGGCCAGCGGCTCCGCGGACTCCCACACCCACTCCGTGCGACCTGCCTTCCGGGTGGTGCCGGTGAGCTCCCCGTTGGAGATCGCGGTGTAGTCGGACTCGACCAGCACGGCACAGCGGAAGGTCGCCTTGGAGCCGGGGTGGTCCGTACAGGGGAACCAGGTCGCCGCGCCGTCGGGCTGTCCGGCGACGCGCACGCCGTCCTCGAGCTCCTCCCAGCCCACGTCGCCCCAGGTGCCCATCGCGGGACGGGGGTTGCCCGCGTAGTGGATCTCGAGGCTGACCTCCTCACCCGCGCGGAAGGGCCGCTGCCGGTCGCGGAGGACGAGGCGCCGGCGCAGATGCCGGAACCGGTGCTTCCGCCCGTCGACCAGCACCTTGGACACGGTCAGCCCCACGAGGTCGAGTTCGAGAGCGGGGGAGTCCTCGAGCACGCGCGCCCGGAGCACCGCCTTTCCGGCGAGCCGATTGGGCAGGATCCGGTAGTCGAGCTCGAGGTCGTAGTGGTCGACGGTCATGCCCGGCGTGCCGGAGCCGGGCGTGTAGGGGTCGATGGTGCGCATCCTGTGCAGGGCTTCCTCCTCGTCAGTCCGCGGCGACGACGGCCGGCGGGGCAGATGTGGGCGTGCCGGCCTTCGCGGGCCGCGTGGAGGAGTCCGGCAGAGGCGGCGCGTCGACCCACGGTATCACCGGGTTTCCGGTGAAGTAGGCGTCCGCCGGCACGAACTCGCCGCGCATCACCAGCGAGGACGGCCCCACCGTCGCAGCCCGTCCCAGGGAGGCCGCGGGCAGGATCACGCTGTTGGGTCCCAGCGTGGCACCTTCGTCCAGCTCCACGGCGTCGAGCGCCATGACCCGGTCGTGGAAGAGGTGGGTCTGGACGACGCAGCCGCGGTTGACGGTGGCGTTGTCGCCCAGCCGCACGAGGTCGGCCTCGGGCAGCCAGTAGGTCTCGCACCAGACCCCGTGGCCCACCCGCGCGCCCAGGGCGCGGAGATACCAGACCAGGGCGGGCGTGCCCACCGCCGTGCGGGCGAACCACGGCGCGGCCACGAGCTCCACGAAGCAGTCCGCGACCTCGGTCCGCCAGATGAAGGACGACCACAGCGGGTGCTCGCCCTCCCGGATCCGGCCCACCAGCAGCCATTTGGCGGCGACGGCCGTTCCTGCGGCGACGGCCCCCGCCGCCATCATGACGATGCCGGAGAGCGCGGCCGTGAACAGTGCGGGACCTGCGGGGGCGGAGACGGAGAGTTCTGCGCCCAGCCCCAGCAGGAGCAGCAGGGCGGAGAGCACACCGGCGACCATGATCCCGGCCACGAGGACGGAGATCCCGCGCAGCGTCTCCCACATCCCGCGCAGCACCCGCAGGCGGGCGGGCGGCTGATAGGTGAGGGATTCGTCCGCCTCGACCTCGCTGCGGCGCAGCTGCACCGGCGGCGAGCCGATCCAGGAGCTGCCCTTCTTCGCCCTGGCCGGCGCGGCGGAGAGCACGGCCACGAGGGAGTTCTTGCGCACGCGGCGGCCGGCGGCGGCCATGCCGGAGTTGCCCAGGAACGCCCGCTTGCCCACCTTGGCCCGGCCCACGCGCATCCAGCCGCGGCCCAGTTCGTAGGAGGCGACCATGGTGTCGTCGGCGAGGAAGGCACCGTCTGCGATCTCCGTCATGCAGGGGACGAGGAGCACCGTCGAGGCCTCCACGTCCCTGCCCACCTTCGCACCGAGGATCCGCAGCCAGATGGGGGTGAGCAGGCCGGCGTAGAGGGGGAACAG
The DNA here is from genome assembly GCF_022712115.1 of Brevibacterium sp. Taxonomy (GTDB): domain Bacteria; phylum Actinomycetota; class Actinomycetes; order Actinomycetales; family Brevibacteriaceae; genus Brevibacterium; species Brevibacterium salitolerans. The sequence continues at coordinate 3,387 of NZ_JALAHB010000039.1, forward strand.
CAGGTCGCGGGACATGTCCATGATCCGCTCCGTGGCCCACACGCGGAAGCCCATCCACGAGCGGACGGGGAAGAGCCCCTCCTCCATCCCAAGGGCGAGGGTGCGCACGGCGAGGACGATGAGTGCCGCTGTGGTGAGGAACCAGCCGGCGGCGAGCGCCGGCGCCCAGAGGAGCAGGAGCAGCGGGTCTGCCAGCGCCTGCACCCCGGAGACCCCCACCATGAGCAGCAGGACCGGCACGGCGGCGAGGTAGGGGATCGCGGCGTGGAGGACGGAGCCGGCGGCGTAGAGGAGGAAGGGGGAGCGGCGGCGCCGCTGAGGAGGCTCCGGCCACACCGAGGCCTTCCGCCTGCCCACGCGCACGGCCGGCGAACCGGAGTACGTCTGGTTCTTCCGGCCCTTCCCGATCACCGCGGAGCCGGCCTCCACGTGTGCGCCGGGGCCCACCTTCGCACCGGGCATGAGCGTGGAGCGTGCACCCACGGTGGCCTCCGCACCCACGTGGATGGGCCCCAGCCGGAGGAGGTCGCCGTCCACCCACCAGCCTTTGAGGTCCACCTCGGGCTCGATCGCCGCGCCGGCCTCCACCGTGAGCATGCCCGTCACCGGCGGCACGGTGTGGAGGTCGACATCCGGGCCGATCCGGTTGCCCAGCATCCGCGCATAGGTGGTGACCCAGGGGGCTGAGGCCACGGAGACCGCCGCCGCGAGGTCCGCGATGTGTTCGGCCAGCCACAGGCGCACGTGGACGGAGCCGGAGCGCGGGTGGACGCCCGGCTTCACGCCGGCGAGCAGCAGGCGGGCGGCACCGGCGGAGAGCGCCATGCGGCCCCAGGAGGTGACGAAGACCAGCCAGAGGACGGCGATGAGCCACCAGGGCGTCATGACGGCTGCAGCCCCGGCCGTCGCTGCGACGTTGCTCAGCAGGAGCGCGAGCACCACCCATCGCATGGCGGAGAGGATGTGCACGGGGATGCCCAGCAGGGTCTGGAGGAACTGCATGGAGCGGGCGGTGCGCACCACGGTGCGGGTGGGCCGGGGTGCGGCGGCCGCACCCTCCTCCGCCGTGCAGAGCTCCACGAGCGCGCCGAACCGCGGACGGGCGTAGATGTCGCCCACCGTGACGGCCGGGTGCCGTGAGCGCAGCCGGGAGACCAGCTGAGCGGCGGCGAGCGAACCGCCGCCGCTCAGCTGGTC
>NZ_JALAHB010000040.1 GCF_022712115.1 Brevibacterium sp.
AGGGCCATCGGCAGCTCGTAGGCGAAGTACGCGCCGCCGCGGTGGGCAAGGGCCAGGGCAGCGGCCACCGCGTAGCCGACGAGCGTGCGAAGGGCCGCAGTCACCGGCCCCTCCCGGCACGAGGGACGGGGGGACGCCCGGGCGGCCTGCTGGTCGACTACTGCGAGCGGATCGGCGCCGCCGCGGTGCTCAAGGGCCTGCGCAGCGGCACCGACTTCGCCTACGAGCTGCCGATGGCCCTCATGAACCGCCACCTCACGGAACTCGAGACGGTCTTCATCCCGGGCGACCCCGCCTATGAGCACGTCTCCTCCTCGCTCGTGCGCGAGGTGCACGGCCTCGGCGGCGACGTCTCCGGTCTCGTGCCGGACGGCGTCCTCGCCGCGCTCAACGCGCTGCGGGGCTGAGAGCGGGGCCGGCGCGAGGCGGCCCCACCGGCCTCGGGTGCCGTTGCGCACGTGCCCGGCGCTGATTTCGCCCGCGGGACATTCGGCTGTAGACTCTCTCCTTGCGTGTCATCGCTTAGGTGCACTGGAATCGTCCTGAGAACGTCTGCGGAGGTGTGCAGTGAAGAAGGCGTCGGAACTCGTTCTCGACACCCGCAAGCTGGGCCTCGCCGCAACTCCCGGTCGCTGGGAGGATGTCTCTCTGAGCGTCAGAGCACCTGAGGACCTGCGGATCGAGGTGATCGGCGTGCCGGAAGGCTCGCAGATGCAGCTCGACCTCCGGCTTGAGAGCGTCGCGGAGGGCATCTACGTCTCCGGAACCGTGTTCGGCACGGCGAAGGGGCAGGACGTCCGGACGCTCGAGGACGTGGAGATCCCCGTCGAGGTGTCGATCGAGGAGCTCTTCGCCTACGAGGCGGACCCGCAGGACGAGGAAACGTATGTCATGCAAGGTGACATGCTGGACCTCGAGCCCGCCGTCCGAGACGCTGTGGTGATGTCTCTTCCGTTCCGTCCCCTCAAGGACGACGACGAGGGAGAGTTCAGCTACACGCTGGGCGAGGACATCGACCCAGGCGAACCCGAGGACGACCCTCGGTGGGCGGCACTCAAGAGTGTTCTGAACCAAGAGAAGGAGAGCTGATCGTGGCAGTTCCCAAGCGCAAGAAGTCGCGCAGCAACACCCGTCACCGTCGCTCGGCATGGAAGGCAAGCGCTCCGACGCTCGTCAAGACTGTCGAGAACGGCCGCGTCGTGTACTCGCGCCCGCACCAGGCGAAGGTCGTGGAGGATTCCGCCGGCACCCCGCTGTTCCTTGAGTACAAGGGCCGCAAGGTCGCCGACGCCTGATCCGTCAGGTCTGCAGACATGACGGAGCAGGGGTTCTCACACCTCAACGAGCGTCTCGGGGTCAGCATTGACCCCGAGACGCTTCGTCTTGCCTCACGCATCGTTCGTACTCCTTCGAGCACGGCGGGGTGCCCACCAACGAGCGCCTGGAGTTCCTGGGCGACTCGGTGCTGCAGCTCGTCTCCACGGAGTCGCTGTACTTCGACAACCCGGATCTGCCGGAGGGACGACTGGCGAAGATGCGCGCCGCCGTGGTCAACACGCGCGCTCTTGCCGCCGTGGCGCGCCGCTACGACGTCGGCGGAGAGATCCTGCTCGGCAAGGGCGAATCCCTCACCGGCGGGCGGGACAAGGACTCGATCCTCGCGGACACCGTCGAGGCCCTCATCGGTGCCTGCTATGTGAGCTGCGGGCGGGAGGAGGCCTTCGCGCTCGTCCACCGCTTCATCGACCCCATGCTGACCGAGGCGGTGGAGCTCGGCGCGGGCATGGATTACAAGACCACGCTGCAGGAAGCCGCCTCGGACCTGTCGCTCGGCGCGGTCAGCTATCGGATCAGCGGCTCCGGGCCAGACCATGCCCGGGTCTTTACCGCCGTCGCCGTCACCGGCGAGCGCGAGTGGGCCGCGGGCACGGGCACCTCCAAGAAGGCTGCGGAGGCCGCTGCCGCGGAGGCCGCCATGCACGCGATCTCCGCCGCGCACCCCGGCTACACCCGGCGTGCCTGAGCTGCCGGAGGTCGAATCCGTCCGCCGCGGCCTGGAGGACCACATCACGGGCGCGGCGGTCCGCGGCCTCACGGTGCTCGACCGCCGCATCCTCGGCACCACCTCGCAGCGTGCGATCCCTCCCGAGGCCGTGCCCGTGCTTGCCGCGGAGCTGGACGGGGCGGTTCTCGCCGCTCCCATGCGGCGCGGCAAGTTCCTCTGGGTGCCGTTCGCCTCCTCCGCGGCCTCGGCGGGAGGATCCGCGGGCGAGCTGCGTGCGCTCTCCCTGCACCTGGGCATGAGCGGGCAGCTGCGCATCCACACACCGGACGACCCCCTGCACCGCCATACGCGTGCGGTGCTGGACTTGGAGCCGGCGCCCGCAGAAGCAGTCGCAGCCGGTCCGGCCGCGGCGGGTATGCCTGAACTGGGATCCGGTGCAGAGACAGGGCACGCCGCCCGCTCTGCGCCTGCGGAGAGTCCTGCGGCTGGGTTCCAGCTGCGGTTCCTCGACCAGCGGATCTTTGGTCATCTCGGCGCGGATGCGCTCGTGCCCGACGGACCTGATCTGGTGCCTGCCTCGATCGCGCACATCGCCCGCGATCCGCTCGATCCGCACTGGGACGCGGAGGCGGCGGCCCGGCGCATGCAGCGCTCGCGGTCCGCGGTGAAGAGCGTGCTCATGAACCAGACCGTGGTGAGCGGCGTGGGCAACATCTATGCGGACGAGGCCCTCCATCGCGCCGGCGTGCATCCTCTCGCCGTCCCCGCGCGGATGCGCATCTCCCGCCTCCGCCGCGTCCTGGAGGAGGCTCGTGTCGTCATGGGGGAGGCGCTGGAGGCCGGCGGCACCAGCTTCGATGCGCTCTACGTCCACGTGAACGGCGAGTCGGGGTACTTCTCCCGGGCACTGCGCGTCTACGGGCGTACGGGGGAAGAGTGCCTGCAGTGCGCGGGTGCGTCGATCTCCCGCATCGTGGTGGGTGGCCGGAGCACCCACTTCTGCCGCACCTGCCAGTCTCCGCAGCGCTGAGGGCGGGCAAATTTCCCCCACCTTTCGCACCTTTTGACGCTGTGCGCATGCGTGGTCATGCGTACAGCGTCAAAAGGTGCGCACTGTGTGGTGGTAGAGGCCGCCGGGCTGCGCGCATCCGGCTGTGGACCAGCGTCGGGCCGTGCGCACATCCTGCTGTGGGTGCCTGCAGCCGCTGTCCGCAGGATCCGCGCGGGCCTGAAGCCGTGCAACGGGTGGGTGCAGTGTGGTTCTCATGTTCAACACATTCACCTCCCTCGCCGCACGTTCTGAGGGCATTGCGTCCGTGATACTGACCGCTGCACTCCGCTGCTGCGTGGTGAGGCTCAGCAGAGGCATCTACATGATCGCGGTCGGCTGCGAACGTCATGTCGAGCTGCATCGGTTCGTCGACGACTCTGCGTTTCTGGAGCTTCGCGCGGCGCATACAGCCGGCGGCGCTGCACCCGGCAGTGCTGCGGTACACGCCCGTTCGCGGAGGGAGATCCGCCGCGCCGAGCACAGGGCGGTGCTCTCCGTGTACGCCCACCGTGAGGAACCGGATGTCTATGGCGGGATCTCTGCCGCAATGATCCACGGTGTTCCCCTGATCGGCGCAGCTCGTGCCTTCAGAGGGAGCCGCCGCCCGAAACCGCCGCTTCGCTCTGCTTCACCGCTCCCACATGTTCAGGGGAGGGCCTCTTCCCGCGGAAGCCGCACGCTTTCGTCAGGGGGCAGCCGTTCCTCGGCGGCTCCGCACGGTCTCTCGGCAGGACTGCCCGGTCAGGAGGTGCGGGTGGAGATGTGGTCGCCGCGGAGGCCGCACAGCTCGCGGTGGAGAGTGCGGCGCAGCGGTGCTCCGAGCATGCTCGCAGTCACGGTGTGGAACGGGATACCGGTGACCTCGCCGGAACGGACGTGTGCTGATCTTGCCCGATTGGGCACTCTCGCCGACGGAGTGGTGGCGGCGGACTGGTTCCTCAGTGCGGAGTACTGTCCGGATGGTGATGAAGCCGTGCGCGCAATGCGCAGAGAGGTGTACTGGGCCGGGCTCGAAGAGCTGTCCCACAGGCCCGGGGCGGGGCGGGCCCGAGCGGCGCTCGCAGTAGCCACCGGCCTGGCGGAGAGCCCCGCAGAGTCCCTGGCCCTCTACTGTCTCCACCTGTGGGGTGTGACCGAGGTGCGGCAGCAGGTGTCTCTCGTCGATGACGAGGGCCTGGTGGGGCGCGTGGACTTCCTCCTGCGGACGCGGCGCGGGGAGCCGGTGGTCGCAGAGGTCGACGGCGCACTGAAGTACCGGACGGCAGTTGCCGGCGTGCCGGGCGGTGACCGCGGCAATCCGCTCTTCCGGGAGAAGCAGCGGGAGGACCGGATCCGCCGTCTGGGATTCGGGGTGGTGCGTCTCACCTGGAGGGACCTCATACAACCGGAGAGAGCAGGGATGCTGCTGCGGGAGGCCGGGGTCCTGTGACGCAGATCCGCCTCGACGTTTCGCACTCTTTGACGGTGTGCATATGACCACGCGTGTGCACAGGGTTGAAACGTGCGAAACGTTCCGGTGGGACTGCGGCCCCGCCCGCTAGGATCGTAGCCACCATGCATCTCAAGACCCTCACCCTCCGCGGCTTCAAGTCGTTCGCCTCCGCGACGAAGCTGGAGCTCGAACCCGGGATCACGTGTGTGGTGGGCCCCAACGGGTCCGGGAAGTCCAATGTGGTGGACGCTCTGGCATGGGTGATGGGCGAGCAGGGCGCGAAGAACCTGCGCGGCGGGAAGATGGAGGACGTGATCTTCGCCGGCACTGCCAAGCGGCAGGCGCTGGGCCGGGCCGAGGTCGCGCTCACGATCGACAACAGCGACGGTGCCCTGCCCATCGACTACACCGAGGTGACGATCTCCCGCACGCTGTTCCGCTCCGGCGGCAGCGAGTACCGGGTCAACGGCGAACCCGCCCGGCTGCTGGACATCCAGGAGCTCCTCTCCGACTCCGGGCTGGGGAAGGAGATGCACGTCATCGTCGGCCAGGGCCGCCTCGATGCGATCCTCCACGCGGATCCGTTCGAGCGGCGTGGCTTCATCGAGGAGGCCGCCGGCGTCCTCAAGCACCGCAAGCGCAAGGAGAAGGCGCTCCGCAAGCTCTCCGGCCTGCAGACCAACCTCGACCGCGTCTCGGACCTCCGTGCGGAGCTCGCCCGGCAGCTGGGTCCGCTGGGGCGCCAGGCCAGGGCGGCGCGCCGGGCGCAGGTGGTCCAGGCCGTCCTCCGTGATGCCACCGCTCGGCTCCTGGCAGATGACATCGTCCAGGCGCAGGCGCGCGTCACCGCCGCACAGCCGGCCGAGGACCCGGCACAGCGCCGTCGCGTGCTGGAGGAGGAGCTGCGGCAGATCGACGTCCGCATCGCCGAAGCCGAGGAGCGTCGCCGCGAGTTCGACCGCGGGACCGAGGCCGTGCACAGCCGCCGCACCGTCATCGCCGGACAGTACCAGCGTGCGGCCTCGGCGGCTCAGCGTGCGGCGGACCGTGTGCGCCTGCTGCGAAGCGCCGCAGAACAGCAGCGGCCGGCCGGAGAGTCCCCGGAGGCGCTGCGCCAGCGTGCCGAGCACTTCCTCGCCGAGCACGAGGAAGCCGAGCAGGAGGCGCAGTCCCGCCGCGCGGCGCTCGAGGAGCTCACCCGGGAGAAGGAGCGGGTCGAGGCGGAGTTCGCCGCCGCGGAGAGGGCGCTCGGCGAGGAGCGGGCGCGCATCGCCGCCCAGCTGCGCCGCCGGGCCGGGCTCGAATCCGCCGTGGAGGTCGCCCAGCGCAGCCTCGCCCACGCCGAGCAGGCGATCGCGGCGCTGGAGGAGCAGGCGGACGGATCTGCGGAGCGGATCGCCGCCGCGGAGGCCCAGGTCGCTGCGGCGCAGGCGCGGCTCGCGGACTGCGAGGAGGGAGAGGGCGCACTCGACGCCGCGCACGAGGAGGCCGCCGCCGAGGCCGCCAGGCTGGAGGGCGAACGCAGTGCGCTCGCGGAGGAGCGGGCCCGGGTCCGGGCCGCGCGGACGGAGCTGCAGGCGCGGGCGGAGGGGCAGCGGGCGAACAGCAGGCTCACGGCGGATGTCGCGGAGCTGCTGGAGGCCGGGATCCCGGGCCTGCGCGGAGCCCTCTCCGACAGCCTCCGCATCGCGGCCGGGTGCGAGCTCGCCGTGACCGCCGCGCTCGGCACCGTCGCGGGCGCCGTCGTCGCGGCGGACAGGGACAGCGCCCTCGCGGTGCTCGACCATGTGGGCGAGCGCGGACTCGTGGACGTCGTGCACCCTTCGGCCGCCGCCGAGGCGAGCACCGCCGCCGAGGCCGCCGAGGCGAGGATCGCGGCTGAGGTCGCCGATACCGGTGAGGCCCCTGCCGCCCACCAGACCGTTCCCGCCGCCGCTGTCTGCACGCTGCAGCCGGACGAGCAGGTGCCCGCCGGTCTTGCCGTCACCCTGGCGGACGCGCTGGCGCACGTGCGGATCGCCGGTTCCCGGGAGGCGGCGTTGAGCCGTCTGCGGCAGCATCCGGAGGAGACCCTGGTCCTCCTCGACGGTTCCGTGCTCGCCGCGGGGCACGCCGCGCGCGTCGGCTCGTCCGAGGCCGGGCGGATCGCGGCGCGGGCGGCGCTCGAGGAGACCGAGTCGCAGCTGCGGGCGGCGGAGGACCGCCTCCGCGAGCTCGATGCGGAGCTCATCCGCCTGGACGCTCCGCTCGCAGACGCCCGGGCCGCGGAGGAGGCGGCCCTGAGCGCCCTGCACGAATCGGACGCCGGCATCGTCGCGGCGGGGGAGGAGCTCGCCCGGGCGGCGGGCGAGCTCGAACGCCTCAGGGAGGCGTCCGCGAACGCCGCGTCCGGGCTGGCGGATGCCCGCCGGCGCCGGGAGCACGCCGCGCAGGAGCTGGCAGACGCCCGCGGCAGCCTCGAGGCGGACGCCCAGGACGCGGTGCCGGACGAACCGGATTCCACGGCACGCGACGCCCTCGCGGAATCGCGGACCCAGCTGGGTGAACGCAGCGTGGACCTCCGCGTGGGCCTGCGCGCGGCGGACGACCGTGTGGCGTTCCTCCGGGACCGTGCCCGCGCGCTGCACAAGCAGGCCGACCAGGAGGAGAGGGCGCGTCAGCAGGCCGCGCGGGTGGCGGAGGCGCGGAGGCGCCAGGCGGAGTCCTGCGCGCAGATCGAACGGGTGGCCCTCGCCCTGGCGGAGCGGGTGAGCGCCTGGCAGGCCGAGGCCGAGGCCGCGCTCACCGCCCGCGCCGAGGAGCGGGTGCGCCTCGAGTCCGCGGTGAGTGAGCTGCGTGAGGCGCGCAGGGAACTCGATGCGCGCCTCACGGAGGCCACGAGCGCGGAGCACGAGGCACAGCTTGCGCGCGAACGTTTCCAGCTGCAGCTCGACGAGCTCACGCGGCGTGCCGAGGAGGAGACCGGCCTGAGCGCGGAGAACCTCGTGGAGCAGTTCGGGCCGCATCTGCCGGTGCCCGTCCTCGACTCCGGTGAGGACCCGGCGGCGAAGCAGGACGCTCGCAGGCGTCCTCGGGCCGAATCCGGTCCGGAGGCAGAACCAGGTCCGAAGGCCGAACCTGCCCCGGAACCCGATCCGGAGGCCGAATCCGTCCCGGAACCCGAGGACGGCCCGGAGGCGGAGTCCGCCCCGGAGACGCGCCACTACGTCCGGGCGGAGGTGGAGCGGGAGCGGAAGCGGGCGAAGAAGGAGCTGGCGTCCATCGGCCAGGTGAATCCGCTGGCGCTCGAGGAGTTCGCGGCGCTGCAGGAGCGGCACGACTACCTGGAGAAGCAGATCACGGACATCGAGCGGACCCGCGCGGACCTCCTCGGCCTCGTGGCGGAGGTGGACCGGCACGTGCAGGAGGTCTTCGAGGCGGCCTTCACGGACACGCAGCGGGAGTTCGAGGACATCTTCGCCCGCGTGTTCCCCGGCGGCGAGGGCCGCCTGGTGCTCACGGACCCGGACGACATGCTCACCACCGGCGTCGAGGTCACGGCGCGGCCGGCGGGCAAGCGGGTCAAGCGCCTCTCGCTCCTCTCCGGCGGGGAGCGCTCGCTGGTGGCCATCGCGATGCTGGTGGCGATCTTCAAGGCGCGCCCGAGCCCGTTCTACGTCATGGACGAGGTCGAGGCGGCGCTGGACGACGCGAACCTCTCCCGCCTGCTCACGATCTTCCGGGAGCTCCAGGAGTCCAGTCAGCTCATCGTCATCACCCATCAGAAGCGGACGATGGAGGTCGCTGACGCGCTCTACGGCGTCTCCATGCACGGGGACGGAGTCTCGCAGGTCATCTCCCAGCGCCTCGCGAACCCTCCGGCCTCCGAGTCCGCTGAGACTCGTGTCACCTGAGCGCGGACTGAAAGGTCCGTTGATGCGGGTCGATATACACTTGCAGAAGCCGCAGCAGGGGTTCGCCGGCGAGCCCGCCGCACGAGACGCGCACATGCACGCCATGTGAGAGACCGCACCCGAGGAGCCCGCAGAGTATGACCGCCCGCAGTGAGAGAGCCGTCTGCCGATGACGGGGGCCGGCTTCCTCTTCGTGGTGATCGGCCTCGCCGTCTGTGTGGCGATCGGCCTCGTCATCGTCCTCCTCGTCGCCCTGCCGGGGCTGCAGCGCGAGGGGCGCATCCACAGCATGGAGCGCGACCGCTTCCGCCTGCCCTCCCAGTGGACGGGATACGAGGACGAGGTCCACGGCTACTTCGGCGACGACGAGACCGCTGTCCTGGCCACGCGCGAACAGGCTGCGGTCACGGCCATGCGCGAGCACTCCTACGCACTCCGCCCGCAGCCGTGCCGCCACGCCGCACCGGCCCTCCTGACCTTCCGTCCGCGCACCCGGCACTGGCGCGTGCCGGAGACGGGGACGGGACCGCGCACCGCCTTCAGTCTGCTGTTCGGGCGCGGCACCCGCTGACCGGGCCGCCGCGGCGCCGGCCGTGCGGGGCGCAGACGTCCGGGCCGGCGCTGATCGCACCGACCGCATCCGCACAGAGCACACCCGCACATCCCGGCCGCGCCCGCCGCGGCTGACGCATTCAGGAGCGTGAAAAGTGGAACCCACGTACGTCGTGATCGGGCTGGTCGTCCTCCTCCTCGTGGCGGGCGGGCTGCTCCTGCTCGCACCCTCGCGCAGGCGGAAGGACACCGCCCCCGAGGTGAGCCCCGGAGACCGTGCCGCCGGCACCTCCGTGACGGAGCAGGAGGAGCCCGGCGAGGCGCCTGTGGAGGAGGACTCCGCCCCCGTTCTGGAGACTCCCACGGAACCGACCGGACGGCTGGCCCGGCTGCGCGACCGGCTCGCGAAGTCGAACACCAGCCTCGGGCGCGGCCTGCTCGCCCTCCTCTCGCGGGACACGCTGGACGAGGAGACCTGGGAGGAGATCGAGGACCTCCTCATCATGGCGGACCTGGGCGTGGAGCCCACCACGGAGATCGTGGATGCGCTGCGGGAGCGCGTGCGCGTGCTGGGCACCCGCGAGCCCGAGACCGTGCGGCAGCTGCTGCGCGAGGAGCTCATCCGGCTGGTGGATCCCACCATGGACAGGGCCCTCGCGGTCGCGGCCGAGGCTCCGGGGGACAAGCCGCGCGTGGTGCTCGTGGTGGGAGTCAACGGTGCGGGCAAGACGACCACGGTGGGCAAGATCGCCCGCGTGCTGGTCGCGGAGGACCGGACCGTGCTGCTGGGGGCGGCGGACACCTTCCGCGCCGCGGCTGCGGAGCAGCTGAGCACCTGGGGTGCGCGCGTGGGCGTGGAGACGGTGCGCCGGGACGAGGGCACGGACCCCGCCGCGGTGGCGTATTCGGCGGTGGAGCGCGGCGTGCAGGAGGGGACCGACGTGGTGCTCGTCGACACCGCCGGTCGCCTGCAGAACAAGAAGGGGCTCATGGACGAGCTCGGCAAGGTCCGCCGGGTCTCCGCGCGCCCCCTGCCGGAGGGCCGTGACATCGACGAGGTGCTCCTGGTCCTCGACGCGACCACCGGGCAGAACGGCATGCAGCAGGCCAAGGTGTTCTCCGAGGCCGTGCAGATCACCGGCATCGTGCTCACGAAGCTGGACGGCACCGCCAAGGGCGGGATCGTGGTGGCCGTGCAGCGTGAGCTCGGCGTGCCGGTCAAGCTCATCGGGCTGGGCGAGGGCGCTGACGATCTCGCCCCCTTCGACGCGGAGGGGTTCGTCGACGCGATCCTCGCCGGCTGAGGGGTCTGTCACATGCCGTTCACACACCGGCTGCTCCGGTAACACGCCTGTCACAGTCACGAACGTGATCGGAAACACTGCTTCGGAATACTCGGTCCCGGGAGCGACGCTCCCGCGGTCCGCACTCGCGGCGCTGCACACGCCGTTCCCGGTGTGCCGGATCGCAGAGGCAGAACCGAAGGCAGGCGACGATGACGATCGAAGATGTACTCAGTGTGGTGACGCCCTTCTGGGTGGTGGCCGCGACGGCCCTCGTGCTGTTCATGACGCCCGGGGTGGCGTTCTTCTACGGCGGCATGTCCAAGATGAACTCAGCCGTGAACATGATGCTCATGAGCTTCGTGGCGATCGCCACCGCGGCGGTCGTCTGGGTGCTCTGGGGCTACTCGATGATCGGTGGGGAGGGCTTCCTCGAGATGTTCGGGAACCCGTTCGCCCACTTCGGCCTCAGCGGCCTCACGGAGTCCGCCGAGCTCGTGGACGTGGGCTTCGGCTCCACCTTCGCGATCATCACCGTCGCGCTGATCTCCGGTGCGATCGCGGACCGTGCCAAGTTCAGCAGCTGGATCCTCTTCACGGTCCTCTGGGTGACGCTCGTGTACTGCCCCATGGCCTACATGGTGTGGGGCGGGGGACTGCTCTCCGCGGACGGCGCGCTCGGCTCCGTGTTCGGTGAGGCGCTCGACTACGCCGGCGGCACGGTCGTCCACATCAACGCAGGTGTCGCGGCCCTCGTCCTCGTGCTCATCCTCGGCCGCCGCAAGAGCTTCGGCCGCACCCCGGAGCCCCACAAGCCGCACTCCGTGCCCCTCATGATGGTGGGTGCCGCGATCCTCTGGTTCGGCTGGTTCGGCTTCAACGCGGGAGCGGCCACGGAGGTCGCCGAGGTGGGCCTCATCGTCGTCAACACGATCGTCGCCCCGGGTGCGGCGCTCCTGGGCTGGCTCCTGGTGGAAGGGCTCCGGGACAAGCGGGGCACCTCCGTCGGTGCGGTCTCCGGCATCGTCTCAGGTCTCGTCGCCATCACCCCGGCCTGCGCCAACGTCTCACCGCTCGGCGCCGTCGCGATCGGACTCATCGCCGGTGTGCTGGCCTCCCTCGCGGTGGGGCTGAAGTACAGGCTCGGCTACGACGACGCACTCGACGTGGTGGGCGTGCACCTGGTCGCCGGCCTCTGGGGCACCCTCGCGCTCGGCTTCTTCACCCTCCCGACGGAGGAGCTCGCCGGCGGTCTGTTCTACGGCGGAGGCGGGGGACAGATGGTCTCGCAGATCGTCGCAGCGGTCTTCTCCATCCTCTTCACCGCGGTGGTCACCGGCGTCATCGGCTTCGCCATCCACAAGACGATCGGCTTCCGGGTGAGCGCGGAGGTCGAGGAGGCGGGCGTGGACTTCGCCCAGCACAACGAGTTCGCATACTCCCCTGAGCACGCCGCCGCGAACGGCTCGCCTGCCGGTCGCACCGGCGGCGTGGGCGCCGCGAAGAGCTGAGCCGGCAGGCTCGTGCGACGACCAGGACCGGTCTCGGCCCCTCACGGGTGCCGGGGCCGGTCCGTGTGCGAACCGGCCTGTGGGTGGAGCGCGGGACGGGTTGGTACCCTGGTGTGCTGACCCCACGGGGCTGCCCCCGAGAACCCGAGGAGAGCTGTGTTCAACTCACTGTCCGACCGGCTGACGACGACCTTCAAGAACCTGCGCGGCAAGGGCCGCCTGACCGAGGCCGACGTCGACCAGACCATCCGCGAGATCCGCCGTGCTCTCCTGGACGCGGATGTCGCGCTGCCCGTCGTGAAGGCGTTCACCGGGCGGGTGCGCGAGCGCGCTCTCTCCGCCGAGGTCTCGCAGGCGCTCAACCCGGGCCAGCAGGTCGTGAAGATCGTCAACGCGGAGCTCGTCGAGATCCTGGGCGGGCAGACCCGCCGGATCGAGTTCGCCAAGCGCCCGCCCACCGTCATCATGCTCGCGGGTCTCCAGGGCGCGGGCAAGACGACGCTCGCCGGCAAGCTCGCGCACTGGCTGCGGTCCGAGGGCCACCGGCCCATGCTCGTGGCGGCGGACTTGCAGCGGCCCAACGCCGTCAACCAGCTGCAGATCGTCGGTGAGCGGGCCGGTGCCTTCGTCTACGCTCCGGAACCCGGCAACGGCGTGGGCGATCCGGTGCAGGTCGCCACGGACGCCATGGACGTGGCGCGGTCCAAGCTCCACGACGTCGTCATCGTCGACACCGCCGGGCGGCTGGGCATCGACGAGGAGCTCATGCAGCAGGCGCGGGACATCCGCGACGCCGTGAATCCGGACGAGATCCTCTTCGTCATCGACGCGATGATCGGTCAGGACGCCGTCGCCACGGCCCAGGCGTTCGACGAGGGCGTGGACTTCACGGGCGTCGTCCTCTCCAAGCTGGACGGCGACTCCCGCGGCGGCGCGGCGCTGTCCGTCGCGCAGGTCACCGGCAAGCCCATCATGTTCGCCTCCACGGGCGAGGGCATGAAGGACTTCGAGCAGTTCCACCCGGACCGCATGGCCGACCGCATCCTCGACATGGGCGACATCCTCACGCTCATCGAGCAGGCGGAGAAGAACTTCGATCAGAAGGAAGCGGAGAAGCTCGCGAAGAAGGTGGAGTCCGGGGAGGACTTCGACCTCAACGACTTCCTCACGCAGATGGCCGCGCTGAAGAAGATGGGCTCTCTCAAGAAGATGCTCACCATGATGCCGGGCATGAGCCAGTACAAGGAGCAGCTCGAGGCGTTCGACGAGCGCGAGATCGACCGGGTCGAGGCCATCGTGAGGTCGATGACCCCGCACGAGCGCGCCAATCCGCGTCTGCTCAACGGCTCCAGGCGCGCGCGCATCGCCAAGGGCGCCGGCACCACCGTCACCCAGGTGAATCAGCTCATGGAGCGGTTCACGCAGGCGCAGAAGATGATGCGGCAGATGGGCAGGGGCTCAGGCATGCCGGGGATGCCCGGCATGGGCGGACGCGGCGGTCAGGGCGGAGGGATGCCCGGCATGCCGGCGATGCCGAGCATGCCCGGCGGCGGATCCGGGGGCGCGTCCAAGCGCAAGAAGGGCAAGAAGAAGCCCGCAGGCAAGTCCGGCAATCCCGCCAAGCGCGCGCAGGAGGCCAAGGAGGCGCAGCTGCGCAGGGAGGGCAGGCTCCCGGAGAAGCAGGGTGCGGCGTTCGGCGGCATCGACCTCGGCGAGGAGGAGATCGATCTGTCGAAGCTCCCCAAGGGCTTCGGCGGGTTCTGAGCACCGGAAGGGGCGCGGAGAGGCCGGCTCCGGCACGGATGCGCCGCCTCGGCCACCGGTCCCGGTTGCCGACCTCGGTCCCGCCCGGCCCGGTTTCTCCCACGCTCGTTTCTCTGGCATACTTGTGCGCTGTACCCGGGCGCACGAGGACCCCTCTCAGCCTCTGCTCCCGAATACGCGCAGAGCATGCACCCCGCCTGTCCCCACGGGCGGGAGAGTGCTCTCACACCAAGATCAGAAGGGGACACCACACAAGTGGCAGTCAAGATCCGTCTCACCCGCATGGGCAAGATCCGTGCACCCTACTACCGCGTCGTCGTCGCCGACTCCCGCACCCGTCGCGACGGCCGTGCGATCGAGCAGATCGGCAAGTACCACCCGACGGAGGAGCCCTCGGTCGTCGAGATCGACTCCGAGCGCGCGCGGTACTGGCTCTCCGTGGGCGCGCAGCCCACGGATCAGGTCAAGGCGCTGCTCAAGCTCACCGGTGACTGGCAGGCGCACACCGGCGAGGGCGAGGCCGTGAACACGGTCAAGGTCGCCGCGGAGAAGGCGGCCTTCCAGGCCCCGGCCGCGAAGTCCGTGGTCAACGCGAAGCCGGCCAAGGCGGAGGCTCCCGCCGAGGAGGCCGCAGCCGAGGCCGAGGCCTGACATGCTCTCCGATGCGCTCGAGCACCTGGTCCGCGGGATCGTGGACAACCCCGACGACGTGTCCGTGCGCTCCCGTGGCGGGAACCGCGGCACGACGCTCGAGGTGCGGGTGCACCCTGAGGACCTGGGCCGGGTGATCGGCCGCGCCGGTCGTACGGCCAAGGCACTGAGGACCGTGGTCGGCGCGCTCGCCGGCCGTGAGCGGGTGCGCGTCGATCTCGTGGAGGACTGACCTCCTCCCACGCAGAAGGGCCGATGCGGACAGCTGTCCGCACCGGCCCTTCTGCGTGCCCGCCGCCGTCCGGAACGGCACGGCTCTGCGCTGCGGCCCGGCTCCCGCACCTCCTCGTCGGGTCGCCGCGCTGCAGCGGCGGAATGCGGAGGTGCTGTGCTTCGAAGCGGACGGTCCCGGTGGTGCGGTGTGGTGCGGGCCCCGTGACCGTGTGGCGGAAAAGGCGCGCTGCCGCGCAGCCGCAGCGCGCGGAGTGGGAGAGAATGGACGCCGATGCCCGTCGGGGTCCCGGCGGGCGCGGTTCGTGCGGGTCGACGGGAGCAGGAGGAGACATGACCGGGGTGGCGACATCGGATCTGTGGGACGAACGGGGCGAGGACCTCGTCTCCCTCGCGGTGCAGTTCCAGGACGTGGGCGGCCGGGTGCGATTCGAGGGCAGCGTGCGCACCGTGCTGTGCCGGGGCGACAACCAGCTGGTGAAGGAGGCGGCGGCGCGCCCGGGCCACGGCTGCGTGCTGGTGGTCGACGGCGGCGGCGCCCTGGACAGCGCGCTCATGGGCGGGAACATCGCGGCCGCGGCGGCGCGGAACGGATGGGCCGGTGCCGTCATCCACGGCGCCGTACGGGACCGCGCGGAGATCGGCGCGCTGGACTTCGGCGTGAAGGCGATGGGGTCCAACCCGCGCAAGAGCCGCAAGGACGGTGCCGGTGCGGTGGACGTGCCGGTGGAGATCGGCGGGGTGGCGATCACCCCCGGTGCCCACCTCTGGGCGGACGAGGACGGCATCGTCATCGACCCCGCCGCAGCACGAGCGGAGCAGGAAGGAGAAGGAGAGGCATGAGCCAGATCGTCGCCCGTACGGGCAAGCCCCACGGCATCCGCGGGGAGGTCACCGTCGAGGTCCGCACGGACGATCCGGAGGCCCGCTTCGTCCCCGGTGCCGTCTTCACGACGGAGCCGGACATCGGTGAGCTCACGCTCGCCCGCGCGCGCTGGCACCGGGAGCGCCTCATGCTCACCTTCGAGGAGGTGGCGGACAGGACCCGCGCGGAGGAGATCCGCAACACCCTGCTTCACGTCGACGAGGAGGACGCGGCGGCGGAGGACGACGCCTGGCAGGTCGAGGAGCTCGTGGGTCTGGCCGTGCACTACGCGGTGGAGGACGACGCGGACGCCGAGGACGAGGAGATCCCCTACGCCGCCGGAGAGCTGATCGGCCGTGTGACGGATCTGACGGTGGGGGCGGTGCAGGACCTCCTCCACGTCGAGACGACGGCCGGTGCGGAGGTCCTCGTGCCCTTCGTCGAGGAGATCGTGCCCGTGGTGGACCTGGAGGAGGGGCTCGTGCTCCTCACCCCGCCGCCCGGTCTCATCGCCGCCGAGCCGGGGGAGAGCGCCTGATGCGCCTCGACGTCGTCTCGATCTTCCCGGACTACCTCTCCCCGCTGCGGCTGAGCCTCATCGGCCGCGCACAGGAGAAGGGGCTGCTGGACCTGCGGGTGCACGATCTGCGCGACTGGACGCACGACCGCCACCGCACCGTCGACGACACCCCCTACGGCGGGGGCGCCGGCATGGTGATGAAGCCGGAGCCGTGGGGCGAGGCACTGGAGGCGGTCCTCGGCGAGCGCCCCTGCTCTGCCTCGGAACCGGACGCGGCGTCCTCCGACGTCCCGGAGCCTGAGGCCTCCGCAGGTGATGCGCCGGAGGACTGCATGCCCGAGGGGAGCTCGTCTGCTGGGGCCGCGGGCCCCGTCCTCATCGTCCCCAGCCCCGCCGGGGAGGTGTTCACGCAGGCCGTCGCGCGTGAGCTCGCGGCCGAGGACCATCTCGTCTTCGCCTGCGGCCGCTACGAGGGCATCGACCAGCGGGTCATCGACTGGGCGGGCGAGCGGGCGCGGGTGCGCATGATGAGCATCGGCGACTACGTGCTCAACGGCGGCGAGGTCGCGGTGATGGTGATGGTCGAGGCGATCGCACGGCTGCTGCCCGGCGTGATCGGGAATCCGGAGAGCCTGGACGAGGAGAGCCACGAGGACGGCCTGCTCGAGTACCCCGTCTACACCAAACCGGCCGAGTGGCGCGGGCGCGAGGTCCCGCCCGTTCTGCTCAGCGGAGACCACGGCCGGGTGGCGCGCTGGCGCAGGGACGAGCGCCTGCGCCGGACGGCACGGGTGCGTCCGGATCTGCTCGCGGCTCTGCCGGAGGAGGCGCTCGACCGCCGCGACCGGGAGGTGCTGGCGGAGGCGGCAGAGCCCGAGGCCGCAGCCGGGTCCGGAGCTGAGGCCTGGGCGCCGAGTGGAACCGGCGGCACAGGTCTGGCATAATCGATCCTTGCGTTCGCTGGTGTCCCTCTGCCCTGGGGGAACGGACATTCTGCGGTGGACGGCCCTGCCGGGCCCCACCGGGCGGACGAATCCATCACACCCCGCGCCGAGGCGCGGGGCTGAGTCTGAGATCGCATCGCCCCGGGGCGGACGATCAGGAGAAGCACTATGCAGAAGCTCGATTTCCTCGACGCCAAGTCGCTCAAGTCGGACGTGCCGGAGTTCCGCGCCGGTGACACCGTCTCCGTCGACGTCCGCGTCATCGAGGGCAACCGCTCGCGTATCCAGGTGTTCAAGGGCGTCGTCATCCGCCGCCAGGGCAGCGGCGTCCGTGAGACCTTCACGGTCCGCAAGATCAGCTTCGGCGTGGGTGTGGAGCGCACCTTCCCGGTGCACTCGCCCGTCGTCGAGGCCATCACGGTGAACACCCGCGGTGCGGTCCGCCGTGCGAAGCTGTACTACCTGCGCAACCTGCGCGGCAAGGCGGCCCGCATCCGCGAGAAGCGCTGAGTCCCTCCCGGCCCGCACGCCAGGGACAGCTTTGCCGGAACGCGGCACACACGAAGGCGCGACCCGTTCACCCGGGTCGCGCCTTCGTGCGTCCGGTCGTCGCCGGGCGGGGGTGCTCCTCGTCTGCGTGCTCGTCGTCCCACTCGTCCTCGCCGGCGCCGTCCGCGGTCTCGTCGTCCAGCCGTTCACGGTGCCCAGCAGCTCCATGGAGCCCACGCTGTCACCGGGGGACACGATCAGGGCGTGGCGTCCGGACGGCATCCTCAGGACCTATGACCGCGGGGACCTCGTGGTGGTCGACGGCCGGGGCTCCTTCATCGGGGCGCTCCCGCCGTCCGCGGGTGAGCAGCTGGGCGCATGGTTCGGGCTCGGCCCCCGCGACGTGTACTTCGTCAAACGTGTGATCGGCGTGGGCGGGGACACCGTGCAGTGCTGCGACGAGGGCGGCGCCCTCCTCCTCAACGGGGAGGTCCTGCCTGAGCCCTACCTCGCGCGGCCGGTGGACGCCGCTGCCGCGGAACCCGTCCGGGCCTCGGCCCCGGACTTCGCGGTGGAGGTCCCGCCGGGGCGCGTCTGGCTCATGGGCGACAACCGCGACGACTCGTTCGACTCGCGCGATCTCCTCGGCCGGCCCGGTGGAGGGATGGTGCGGGAGGAGCGGATCGTGGGCACCGTCATGGGGGTGCGCTGACGCGCTCTCCGACGAAGCCGCTCGGGCTGCCGGGGGACGGCATGGGCGGGAGCTGAGACCGCAGCGCTCCGGGCACGGATAGACTCGTGCCCCGTGAGCAGCAGTGAGAAGTCGACGAGTTCCTCGACCAGGCCCAAACGATCGGTATGGCGTTCGGTCCGGGAGTTCCTCGTCATCATCGTGGTGGCGCTGCTCGCCTCCTACCTGCTCAAGACCTTCGTGGTCCGCAGCTTCCACATCCCCTCGGCCTCGATGGAGCCCACTCTGCAGGTGGGCGACCGGGTCATGGTCAACCAGCTCTTCTTCAACGACATCGAGCGCGGGGACGTGGTGGTGTTCGACGATCCGGGCGGGTGGCTGCCGCCCGGCCTGGTCGCCCAGTACGAGCCCAATCCGGTGCTCGTGTTCCTCGGCCTGCAGCCCTCCGACGCCGGGAACCAGCTCATCAAGCGGGTGGTGGGCGTGGGCGGCGACACCGTCGAGTGCTGCGACGCCGACGGCCGCGTCCTCGTCAACGGGGAGCCGCTCGAGGAGGACTACATCAATCCGGACACCGCGCCCTCGGACGTGGAGTTCTCCGTCACGGTCCCGGCGGACCACTTCTGGGTGATGGGCGACAACCGCGCCAACTCGCTCGACTCGCGCTACAACGAGCTCTCCGAGGGCGGTGCCTTCGTCCCCGCCTCCGCCGTGGTGGGCGAGGTGTTCGTCCTGAACTGGCCGCTCGACAGGTTCGCCTGGATGGGCGGCGGCGAGCCCGCCTTCGACTCGGTGCCCGCACCGTGACGGCTCGCTCAGGCGCAGTGGCGAAGCCAGGCGCGGCGGCGATCCGATCCGCGGCGGGCATCCGCACGCTGGAGACGGAGGCGGAGTGCGCGGCGGAGGGAGTGCGGGCACTCGTGGGCATGGACGAGGTGGGCCGGGGATCACTGGCCGGTCCGGTGGGCGTGGGAGCGGTGCGCTATGCCGTGGGCTCTGCCCTGAGCGGGCGGGACGAGGGCATCCGGGTGCCGCCTGAGGAGCTCCTCGCGGCGGAGGTCGCGGGCATCCCCGCCGGTCTCCGTGATTCCAAGCAGGTCTCGCCCGGACGCCGAGGCCCGCTCGCCGAGGCGGTCGCGCTCTGGCGGCCGCAGCACGCGGTGGCATACGCCTCGGCTGCGGAGATCGACCGCGTGGGCATCACGATGGCTCTGAACCTCGCCGGGAGGCGTGCCCTTGCCGCTCTCGCGGTCCACGGTCCCGCGGACCTGGTGCTGCTCGACGGCAGCCACGACTGGCTCTCCGCGCCGCTGACCCTCGACGCCGCAGCGGTCTTCGCCGAGGCGGCGGACGTCGAGGTGCCTCCCGTGCGCACCTTCGTCAAGGGCGACGGCAGGATCGCGACCATCGCCGGGGCCAGCATCCTGGCGAAGACGAACCGCGATGCGCGCATGCGTGACCTCGACGCGGAGTTCCCGGGCTACGGCTGGGCCGGGAACGCCGGCTACGGTTCGCAGCAGCACCGCGAGGCGATCCGGGCACTGGGCGTGACGCCGCACCACCGCACCTCGTGGAACCTGGGCGTCTGACGACGGGCCGCGGTGCGGGCCAGGGGCGGCGCGCGGACGCGTGCGAGCGCAGGAACTAGGATGACCGCATGAGTGCTGATGACCTAGAGAACTACGAAGCGGATCAGGAGCTGGCGCTCTACCGGGAGTACCGCGATGTGGTGGGTCTCTTCACCTACGTGGTCGAGACCGACCGCAGGTTCTACCTGGCGAACGCCGTGGACCTCAAAGCGCACGAGGCGGGCACGGACGTCTACTTCGAGCTCACCCTCAAGGACGCATGGGTGTGGGACACGTTCCGCTCCGCCCGCTTCGTCACCAACGTGCACGTCCTCACGTTCAAGGACGTGAACATCGAGGAGCTGGCCAAATCGGACCTCGAGCCTCCCACCGCGCTGCGGCGCTGACATCTGAGCTGCGGCGCTGACCCCTGCGCTCCGCAACTGATCCAGCGGTGCGTCCGCCCGCTGTGCATGCCCGTGCGCCCGAGGGACGCAGATGACGGCCGCGGCACGAGCGTGGGCGACGACGCCGCCGCTCAGCTGCGGCGGCGGTGTCATGACCGGCCCCATGCCGGCGCGGATCCACGGGCTCTCCGCGATGCCCGGGGCAGCGGACGCGACGGGTCCAGTTGAGGGCACACTCCCACTGCCGGCGCACTGCGGCGTGCGCACGCTCGTCCTGTGGACACGGCAGCGCTGTCCACAGTGTCTCGCAGTGTGTTCCGCCGACGGAGGAGAACGGCTGTGATGGCCGCATGTCCAGACAGTCATTGGGAAGAAGAGGCGAGGACCTCGCCGCGGACCACCTCGAGGCCTGCGGGTGGCAGGTGCTCGCCCGCAACTGGCGGTGCGCACACGGGGAGATCGACATCGTCGCGGAGGACCCGGAGGGCCCCACGGTGGTGTTCGTGGAGGTCCGCACCCGCTCGAGTGCGAGAGCAGGGCATCCACTCGAGAGCATAGGCGTGCGCAAGCGACGGACCCTGCGCGCCCTGGCCGGTGCGTGGCTGGCTGCGCAGGTGCAGTGGATCCCGCGGTTCCGCATCGACGTCATCGGCATCGTCTGGCCGCCGGACGAGGTGCCGGAGCTCACCCACGTGCGGAGCCTGTCGTGAGCGCCGCAGAGGTGCAGGCGCAGCCGGGCAGAACCCTCAGGATCGGCCGGACGGAGGCGCTCGCACTGTTCGGTCTCGACGGGACGCCGGTGGTGGTCGAGGCCAGCGCGAACGCCGGCATCCCCGGCATCGACATCGTGGGTCTTCCGGACGCGGCGGTGAGCGAGTCGCGCAAGCGCATCCGGGCCGCCCTGCACAACATGGGCGTGACCATCCAGACGCTGCGCTACACGGTGTCGCTGTCGCCGGGCAGCGTCCGCAAGGTCGGCACGGGCTTCGACCTGGCCATCGCCCTCGCCATCCTGGGTGTGGAGGGCGTGGTGGATCCCGCGCGCACCCGCGGCATCGTGTTCTGCGGTGAGCTGGGGCTGGACGGGCGCGTGCTGCCGCTGCCCGGCGTCCTGCCCACGGTGGTCTCCGGGGTGCGTGCGGGCTTCCGTGAGTTCGTCGTGCCGGCGGGATGCGCGCAGGAGGCGCGTCAGGTGCCGGGCGCGCGGATCCTCCCGGTCGCCAGCCTCGCGGATGCCGCCGTGGGGCTGGGCGCCTCCGGGATCCGCCCGCAGCCGGTGGAGGTGGTGCGGCCCCGTGAGAGCACGCAGGCTCCCAGGCCGCACGTCCACGATCTCGCGGAGGTGCAGGGGCAGGACGACGCCCGGTTCGCGCTCGAGGTGGCCGCGGCCGGCGGACACAACGTGCTGCTGGCCGGGACGCCGGGCGCGGGGAAGACGCTGCTGGCCGGCTGTCTGCCCGGGATCCTGCCGCCGCTGGACGCCGAGGAGGCGGTGGAGGTGATGGCGCTGCGTTCGCTCGCGGGCACGCTCGGCACCCCGGACGCAGGCTCCATGACGCCGCCGTTCGAGACCCCGCACCACCGGACGACGGCCGCGGCGATGCTGGGCAGCTCCCGCCCGGATGCCGTGGGCGTCTTCTCCCGGGCCCACCGCGGCGTGCTGTTCATGGACGAGGCCCCGGAATTCAGCCGGGACGTGCTCGAGGCGCTGCGGGAGCCCCTCGAGTCCGGCTGGTGCCGGATCTCGCGCTCCTGGGGCTCGGTGACGCTGCCGGCGCAGTTCCAGCTCGTGCTCGCGGCCAATCCCTGCCCCTGCGGCGTGGGTACGGGGGAGGGGCCGGACTGCAGGTGCTCCCCGATGGACCGGCGCAGATACCGCGGCAGGCTCTCCGGGCCCCTGCTGGACCGGGTCGACCTCCGGATGGAGATGCTCCCGGTCACTCCCGCGGATGTGCACGCGCCGGTGCCGCGCGAGTCCTCCGCAGAGGTCCGGGCGCGCGTCCTGCAAGCGCGGCAGGTGCAGGCCGAGAGGTACGCGGAGGAGCCCTGGAGCACCAACGCGCGTGCTCCGGGCGCGTGGCTGCGGAAGGCCTTCGCCTTCACGGCGCAGGAGACGCGCATGCTCGACCGGGCGCTCGAGACCGGAGCGCTGTCGATGCGCGGGTTCGACAGGGTGGTGCGCGTCGCCACCACCATCGCGGATCTGCAGGGATCGGCGCGCCCCGGGGCGGACGAGCTGGGGCGGCGCTGCTCATGCGCAGCCAGGAGGGGTGAGAGCGATGACGACGGATGCGGAGCGGGTCGCGGCCGCAGACGTGGTGCGTCTGGCCGAACCCGGCGACGAGGTGCTGGCGGTCCTCGTCCGGGCGGTGGGCTTCGAGGAGGCGCGGGTGCTCGCGCTGAGCCGCACGGCCGCCGACAGACGGCGCGCGGTCGAGGTCGTGGCGGAGGCCGGGGGCGGTGACAGCGAGGAACGGGCGGGGCTGCGGCGGCGCACCCTGGCCGCGCTGGAGCGCTGGGAAGTGCGCGGCGATTCCCTCGACGGTGCCCGTGACCTGCGGGTGATGGCGCGTCTGGGTGGCAGGCTGGTGCTGCCGGGCGAGGAGGAATGGCCGGCGGTCCTGGACGACCTCGGCGCTCAGGCGCCCATGGCGCTCTGGGTGCGCGGACCGCTGTGCCTGGCGGAGGCGCTGTGCGGTGCCGTGGCGGTCGTGGGCGCCCGGGCCGCGGACTCCTACGGCCTCACGCTCACCCGTCGGCTCTGCTGGGATCTCGCCGCGGCGGGCCGCACCCTCGTCTCCGGAGGCGCCTATGGAGTGGACGCGGCCGTGCACCGGACCGCGCTGGGCGCGCAGGGCGCCACGGTGGCCTTCATGGCCGGAGGCGTGGACAACCTCTATCCGCGTGGCAACGCGGCGCTGCTCACGGAGATCGCCGTCAGGGGCGCGCTGGTGTCCGAGACCGCGCCGGGGCAGACGGCGATGCGGCACCGCTTCCTGCTGCGCAACCGACTGATCGCGGCATCCTCGAGGGCGACGGTCGTCACCGCTGCCGGGCACCGTTCGGGAGCGCTCAACACGGCGCACCGGGCCGCCGAGCTGCTGCGGCCGGTGGGCGCGGTGCCGGGGTCCGTCCTCTCCGATCAGTCCGCGGGCTGCCACCGCCTGCTCCAGGAGGGCGCGGCCGTGCTCGTGACGAGCGCCGAGGACGTGCTCGCACTGGCCGGCAGCCTCGGGGAGGCGATCGCACAGGAGGAGCAGGCGGAGCTCCGGCTCACGGACGAGTTCGGGGAGGCGGAGCTGAGGGTGTTCTCCGCGCTGCCGGGGCGACGCGGTGTGGACGTGCCCACGGTTGCGGCGCGAGCGGGTCTCAGCCTGTCCCAGGCGATGTCCGCGCTCGCCTCCCTGGAGCTGCGCGGCCGGGCGGGGAAGTCCGCCCACGGCTGGGCGAAGCGGACGGGCTGAGATCTTCCGGCTGAGCGGGGGACTGCGGATCTCCGGGGGACTGCGGCTGAGCGGAAGACCTCGAGCGTGTGGAGGACCGGGAGTGCGCGACGGACCGGGAGTGCGCGGCGGACCGGGAGTGCGCGGGAGCGAGTGCGAGGACGAGGAGCGCTGCGGAGACGACGGCGAGCCCGGCCCAGCCGGCGATGCTGAGGCGTTCGCCCACGATGAGCACCGCGAGCACGGCCGCCACCGCGGGTTCGACGAGCGTGATCGTGGTGGCCGCACTCGCCGAGATGCGCGTGAGCCCGTAGCCGAACAGGAGGTAGCCCAGGAACATCGGCACCAGCGCCATGTATCCGGCCGTGAGGGCCGCGGGGGCGGAGACGAGCAGCGGGGCGCCGGTGAGCAGGAGGACGGGGAGGAGGAGCGTGCCGCCGAGGCCGAACACCGCCCCCATCGCCGCGGCGCGGCTGACGCCGGTGGACATGAGCCGGTGCGTCACCCAGGAGTAGAGGGCGTAGGAGGCCCCTGCGACGAGCCCCAGCGCCGTGCCGGACAGCGTGGCCCACGGATCTCCCGTCGGCTCGTCGAATGCGGAGACGCACAGCAGGAGGCCGCCGGTGATGCCGAGGCCGGCCGCGAGCAGCCACCACCGGCTCAGCACCTTCCCCTCCACGAGCCTCTCGAGCGCGCCGGAGGCCAGCGGCGCCGAGGCGAGGGAGACCACGGAGCCGATCGCCACGCCGGCGAGGTGCATCGAGCTGTAGAAGGCCAGGGGGTACGCGAAGACCGCGAGTGCGCCCACCAGGACGAGTCCTCTGCGCGGGCGCAGGGCGTCCCGGCTGCGCCGGAGCTCCGGAACGGCGATCGCGGCCTGGAGGATCCCGCCGATCCCCAGCGCTGCGGCACCGATGGCCAAGGGGCCGGCCTCCGGGGCGAAGGTCGCAGCCGTGCCGGTGGTGCCCCAGAGGACGGCGGTGAGCGTGACCGCGAGCACGCCGGGCAGGGAGCTGCGTGTCATCCCCGGTCCGTTCTGGAGGTGGCCATGTCCCCACGGTAGGCAGGATTCCGCTCAGCCACAACATGTCCGAGAGACGTATGTCCGGCAGTCGTGGCGGCACCCGCGCAGACGGGCGGCATCAGTTGAGCGCGATGATCCCCGCGTTGAGCGTCGCTGCGAACAGGAGCCACAGCAGGTACGGGGCGAGCAGGGCGGCGCTCGTCCTCGACCGCCGCGCGGCGAGGGGAATCAGCACTGCCACGCTGATGATGAGCGCGAGGAGCACGCCCATCGCGATCCACCACGCCGTGGCGCCGATCAGCGGGTAGCCGGCGACGAACACCGGTGTCCAGAGCACGTTGAGCGCGAGCTGTGCGACGTAGGCGGTGCGCAGTCCGTGATCCGGCGGCAGCGCACGCGTGCGGCCTGCGCGCCAGAGGAGGAAGCCGGCCAGGGCGATCATCAGGTACAGAAGCGACCACGCCGGGCCGAAGACCCACCCGGGCGGATTCCAGGCGACCTTCTCCGCCTCGGCATACCAGCCGCGGACGTTCGGCACCGTCGCGAGTGAGCCGAGGACGGCGATCGCCGTGACGACGACGAGCAGCCCCACCGCGACGAAGGCCTGGCGGGAGGCCGGAACGCGGGAGGAGTGCGGCTCACGCAGGGTGGAGGGAGGAGGAGTGCTCATGACGGGTTCCGTTCTGCGCGAGGCGTGCCCCGGTCCGTCTGCGGCGCCGGCGGTGCCTCCACCCTGTCACGGGCACTGCGCCCGTGGAAGGGCCCACGATGCCGGCTCACGGGTGCGCAGACGCCTATCCTGGTGCCATGGCCGTCCAGCTGCGCACCGCCGAGTACCTCGACGCGCTCGAGGCGTTCGACACGCACCTGCGGGTGGAGAAGGGGGCGTCCCCGCACACCCGGCGCGCGTATCGAGGGGACGTGGTCTCCCTGCTCGCTGGGCTGGAGGCCGCTGCCGGCGGCGAGGAGGACGGTCTGCCGCTGGGGGAGGTGGAGTCCGGCAACCTGCGCGAATGGGTCCTCGGACTCACACGCGGCGGCGCATCGCCGGCGACAGTGGCTCGTCGCACGGCGGCCGTCCGCCGGTTCTTCGCGTTCTGTCACCGCACGGGCCGCATCCCGGCCGACCCCGCGCTCCGTCTGCGCTCGCCCAAGAAGCCGCGTCGCCTTCCCCGGGTGCTCCAGCAGGACCAGGCGGACGCAGTGCTCAGCACAGCGGCCGAGGCCGCAGGCAGCACGGGCCGCACACGGCCGGACCACACGGCGCCGGACCGCACGGCGCCGGACCGCCTCGCGGCTCCCACGGCACCTGCCGAGGACCGGACCGCGCTGGCAGGGGAGCCCGCCGTTCCTGCAGGGGAACAGACGGCACTGACCGGGGACCGGACGGCTCGAGCGTGCGCACAGCACGGACCGGCGTGCCGGGAACCCGGGGCAGGGGAGCCCGCCGCCCTCCGCGCGCGTGCGGAGGCCCTCAGGGACGCGGCGATCGTGGAGCTGCTCTACGCGACCGGCGTCCGTGTCTCCGAACTCGTCGGCATCGACCGTGCGGATGTCGACGGCACGGCACGTCTGATCACGGTGCGGGGGAAGGGCGGCAAGGTGCGCCGCGTGCCGTTCGGTCTGCCGGCGGAGAAGGCGCTCGCCGCGTGGACGGAGCACGGACGCCCCGTCTTCGTCACGGCCTCCTCTGCTGATGCGCTGTTCCTCGGTGTGCGCGGCGGCCGGATGGATGTCCGGCAGGTGCGGCGGGTGGTGCACCGGGCGACCGCGGCCGTCCCGGGATCTCCGGAGCTCTCCCCGCACGGCATGCGTCACTCCGCCGCCACCCACATGGTGGAGAACGGTGCGGACATCCGGCAGGTGCAGGAGTATTTTTGTTTTTATGAGATGTGGTCCACGGAGATCTACACGCACGTCTCCATGGGCAGACTGGCAGTGGTGTACGGCCGCGCTCATCCCCGGGCATGAGCGGGGCCCGGTTCGAACGATCGGCGGAGGACGTGCGAAGGGCTCTTCCGCGGGTGTGAGGCTCTTCACTCCGGCAGAGCCCGGGGAGTCAGAGCGTCGCATCAGAGCGCCGCGCCCGAGTACTCCCAGTGCCAGGCTTCCGGCAGCGAACCGTCCTGCCGTGCCCAGGCGGGGTGGATCCAGCCGAAGCGCGGAGCGTTCTGCCGCATCCAGGTGTGCTGCTCTGTGCCGAAGCGGTTGATCCCGCTGCCCAGATCCACAGCGAGTCCCCAGCCGTGGTTCGACGTCCCCGGCGTGGCCGCCATCCGCCCCTTGCGTCGTTTGAGGACCACCTGCGTCTCGTAGGTGCGGTAGGCATCCGTCACGGACACGGGCGCGCCGAAGCGGGCGGCGAACGCGGAGCTGAGCGCATCGAACGCGCGAGCGGCGTCGCAGCGCAGCACCTGCCCGGGTGCCGCGCTCAGCGGACACATCGCGACCTGGGGGATCCGCCCGTTCCGGTGGCCGCCCCACGGGCCGGCGCCGCTGCGCTGTGCGTCCGGCGGCAGCGCAGGGAGCTCCTCCGGTGCGTCCGCGGACGGCAGGAGGACGGCATCGTCACCGCCGAAGAACGCGAGCGGGTCCAGGTAGCGGTCGTTCTCCCCGGACCTCCGGACGCCCACGTGCACGCAGCCGTCCGGGCAGTGAGGGGGATCGGCGACCGTCCCCACGGGCTGTCCCGGGTGCACCGCGTCGCCCGCGTCGACAGAGGCGTCGACGTTCTCCATGCTCATCACCCAGCCGGAGGCCTCGATGCTCAGCACGGGCTTGCCCGCCACCGTGCCTGCGAACCGCACGGTGCCGGCGGCCGGGGCACGCACCTCCTCTCCGACGAGGGCCGCGACGTCCACTCCGCGATGGCCGCTCAGCCAGTTCTGAGCAGGCGGGTCGAAGCCCCGCACCACACGGAGTCCGGGGACCGGGGACAGCCACGTGGTGGGATGTGCGGGGGATTCCGCGCCGGTGCCCGTGCTGGTCCGCAGAGTGCCTGCACGTACCTGCGCGGCACTCACCTGCACAGCGCCTGCCTGCACAGCACTCGTGAGCGCCGCATCCGCCTGCTCAGCGGTCGACGCCGCGACCGCGGCTGTGGCAGGCGGGGAGCCCAGCGGGGTGCTGAGGAGGAGGACGAGCGTGCAGGAGGAGAGGAGGGCGAGCGCGCTGCGGAGACTGGTGAGTATGCTCATGCCGTCACCTCACCGCGGACAGGGCATCGGGGCCAGCCCCGCTGCGGATCTGTGGACGGGGAGCGCATCGTCCACACCGTGGGGCACGCACGGGCGGCCCCGAACTCCACAGCTGCGGTGCGCGTCGTGGTCGGGCCTTCCGGGCGCGTTTGTGGCGGCCGGTGAAGCGCACTAGACTGCTCCCAGCGGCACTGTGTCCATGCCAGGACCTCTCACCTCGTGAGGCGGACCGAGGGCGGATCGGTGCTGACTTCGCGCATCCGCTCCACCAGGACCAGGCCGACGGTGCGAACCCGAGTGTTCGCCGGTGAGGTCCGCGGGTGCCAGGCATGAACCGCAACCGCTGACGGCCCGCCGGGCCCGTGCGTGTGCGCAGGCCCGGATGGGTGACGGCATCTCGCCCGAATCCTTCCACAGGGGCACGCGCGCACTGCGACCATCCAGGTGTCAGCCTGACAGCTGCGCCCGCTGCCCGCGGAGCGCACGGAAGGAGGCGTCGGCATGGCCGTCGTCACAATGCGCCAGCTGCTCGACAGCGGCGTCCACTTCGGACACCAGACCCGTCGTTGGAACCCCAAGATGAAGCGCTTCATCTTCACCGAGCGCAACGGCATCTACATCATCGATCTCCAGCAGACGCTGGGCTACATCGACTCCGCCTACGAGTTCGTCAAGGAGACCGTCGCACACGGCGGTTCGATCCTCTTCGTGGGCACCAAGAAGCAGGCCCAGGAGTCCATCGCCGAGCAGGCCAAGCGCGTGGGTCAGCCCTACGTCAATCAGCGCTGGCTGGGCGGCATGCTCACGAACTTCCAGACCATCTCCGGTCGTCTCTCGCGCCTCAAGGAGCTCGAGCAGATCGACTTCGACGATGTCGCGGGTTCGATGTACACGAAGAAGGAGCTCCTGCTCCTCCGCCGTGAGCTCGAGAAGCTCGACCGCACCCTCGGCGGCATCCGCGACATGCAGCGGACGCCCTCCGCCGTGTGGATCGTGGACACCAAGAAGGAGCACCTGGCGGTCGACGAGGCGCGCAAGCTGGGCATTCCGGTCATCGCGATCCTCGACACCAACTGCGATCCGGACGAGGTCACCTACCCGGTCCCGGGCAACGACGACTCGATCCGCTCGGTCAACCTCCTGACCCGCGTGGTCGCCGACGCGGTGGCCGAGGGCCTCATCGTCCGCCACGGCGTCGACGAGGGCGGGGAGAAGAACGTCTCCGCCGTCGAGCCCCTGCCGGAGTGGGAGCGCGAGCTCCTCGAGGGCAAGAGCGAGGGTGCCGAGGCCCCCGCCGCGGAGTCCGCCGAGGCGCCTGCCGAGGCCGCCACCGAAGCCTGATCCGTCCCCTTCCGGCCGTCCCCCGATCGGGGGACGGCCGGGCCCCACACCTCCCTACTGAAGGAGAGCGCATGGCCAACTACACCGCAGCTGACATCAAGGAGCTCCGCGAGAAGACCGGCGCCGGCATGCTCGACGTCAAGAAGGCCCTCGACGAGGCCGACGGCGACCAGGCGAAGGCGACCGAGATCCTCCGTGTGAAGGGCCTCAAGGGCGCCACCAAGCGCGAGGGCCGCTCCACCTCCGACGGACTCGTGGCCACCCACGTGGACGGCGGGGTCGGCACGATCATCGAGTTCAACTCGGAGACGGACTTCGTGGCGAAGTCGGACAAGTTCATCGAGCTCGCGAACCAGGTCCTCGACCTGGCCGTCCAGAACGGTGCGGCCGACGCCGAGTCCCTGCTGAGCGCGGAGGTCGACGGCAAGCCGGTCTCGCAGATCATCACCGAGGGCGGTGCCGCACTGGGCGAGAAGGTCGAGCTCAAGCGCGTCGGCCGCATCGAGGGCCAGAAGGTCGAGTCCTACCTGCACCGCACCAACAAGGATCTGCCCCCGCAGGTGGGTGTGCTGCTCGCGTTCGAGGGCGACAACGAGACGGTCGCCCACGACGTGGCCGTGCACATCGCCGCGATGGCGCCCCAGTACTTCTCCCGCGACGAGGTCCCCGCGGAGCTCGTGGAGAAGGAGCGCCAGATCGCCGAGGAGACCGCCCGCAACGAGAACAAGCCGGAGCAGGCGCTGCCCAAGATCATCGAGGGCCGCGTCAACGGCTTCTTCAAGGACAACTGCCTCCTGGAGCAGGGCTTCGCCAAGGAGCCCAAGAAGTCCGTGGCCTCCGTCCTGGAAGAGGGCGGAGTCAAGGCGACCGGCTTCCTGCGCTTCCGCGTGGGCGCCTGATCCGCCTGTCGGATCCGCTGCGCTCGTCTGAACGCAGGAGTCGCGTGCCGCGGCCCTCTGCGCACAGTCCGAGCTGATCGCACCCGAGGCGGTCTCCCTCACCCGGGGAGGCCGCCTCGGGCGCGTCTGCGCGCCGGAGGCGGTGTGCGGGTGGAGGGATCACCGGGGAGGCCGCCAGGGGTGCGGCCGCACGGTGCCGTGGTGCCCGGCCCGCGGGCGGCCTCCCGGGCGTGCGCTTCGCCACGTGTGTCGTGCGACCGGCCTCTCCGCTCGGAAGGCCTGCCGCGAATGGGTAGAATCAGCGGCGGTCCGCTTCCGCTTCACGCACGCCAGGAGATCGCAGACATGTCCGAGAACACCGCACACGCCCCCCGCATGCCCGGCGCACCGCTGCGCACCGAGCGCCGTCGCGTGCTCCTCAAGCTCTCCGGTGAGGTGTTCGGCGGAGGTTCCGTGGGGGTCAACCCGGACGTCGTCTCCGGGGTGGCCAAACAGATCGCCAGCGTCGTGAGCCGGGTCGAGGTGAGCATCGTGGTGGGCGGCGGGAACTTCTTCCGCGGTGCGGAGCTCTCCTCCCGCGGGATGGACCGCACCCGTGCCGACTACATGGGCATGCTCGGCACCGTGATGAACTGTCTCGCCCTCCAGGACTTCCTCGAGCAGGCGGGTGTGGACACGCGCGTCCAGACCGCGATCCCCATGTCTCAGGTGGCGGAGACGTACATCCCGCGCCGCGCCATCCGCCACATGGAGAAGGACCGTGTCGTGATCTTCGGCGCCGGAGCGGGCATGCCCTACTTCTCCACGGACACCGTCGCCGCGCAGCGCGCCCTGGAGATCCATGCGGATGAGGTGCTCATCGCGAAGAACGGGGTGGACGGCGTCTACTCCGACGATCCGCGGACGAACCCGGACGCGGTCAAGCTCGACTCGATCACCTATCAGGAGGCGCTGGTGCGCGGGCTCAAGGTCGTCGACGCGACCGCCTTCTCGCTCTGCATGGACAACGGGCAGCGCATGCGAGTGTTCGGCATGGAAGGGGAGGACAACCTCGCGCGCGCCATCGCGGGCGAGCAGATCGGCACGATCGTCACCGCCTGACCGCGACCGCCGCCTGCCGGACCCGTCGAGCTCACCGGCGCTCGGCGGGTGCCGCCGGTCGCACCCGTTCCCTGCGCGGTGTGCCGCACGCAATAGAATGGCCGGGATAGACGCCACGACCACAGAGACGAGGACACAGTGATTCAGGAGACGCTCGCAGAGGCGCGCCAGAAGATGGACCGGGCCATCGAGGTCGCGCAGGAGGAGTTCGGCAACATCCGCACCGGCCGTGCCAACCCGGCCCTGTTCTCCAGCATCGAGGTCGAGTACTACGGCGCGCCGACGCCGCTGCAGCAGCTCGCGTCCTTCCAGGTGCCGGAGGCCCGCACCATCCTCATCACGCCCTACGACCGTGCCGCCCTCGGCGACATCGAGCGCGCACTGCGCGATTCCGACGTGGGCGCCAACCCGGCGAACGACGGCAACATCATCCGCGTGGTGCTCCCGCAGCTCACGGAGGAGCGCCGCAAGGAGTACGTGAAGATCGTCAAGACCAAGGCCGAGGACGGCAAGGTCTCCATCCGCAACATCCGCCGCAAGGCGAAGGACACGCTGGAGAAGCTCGCGAAGGACGGCGAGACCGGCGAGGACGAGGTGGACCGCGGGATCAAGGAGCTCGACGAGATCACCAAGTCCAAGGTCGAGGCCGTCGACAAGCTCCTCGTGGCCAAGGAAGCGGAGCTGCTCGAGGTCTGAGGCGCACGTGACTGACACCGCATCGCCCTCGCCGGCGACCTCCGCACCCCTCCCCACCCGTCGCCTGCTGCGGCAGGTGGAGGAGGAGGCGAAGGCCGCCGGCGAGGGACCGCTCACCCCGGAGGAGGTCCTGCGCCGCGCGCAGGCCGCACTCGCGGGGGAGGCGGACGCATCCACGGCAGGGCCGCCCGAGGCGCACCCTTCTGCGGCGCAGCCGGACACGTCCCCGGCGGACGCGGCAGCTCCGGACGGGGAGCGCGTGCCGCCCCTGCCTCCGCAGGCTCCGCCGGTGCCGGGGGCGCCCGCCTCCGTTCCTCAGCAGGAGTCCGCACCCTCGCAGGAGGATGCCTCCTCGGACGCGGACACCGTCTCGGGGGACGCCGCAGCCGAGGACAGGGAGGCGCCACTGGCGGATGCCGCCCCCGGAGCGGACTCCGCCCCGGCGGAGAAGGACTACGGCCGGGCCGGGCGCAATCTGCCTGTGGCGGTCGCAGTGGGCGCACTGCTGGGCGGCGGCGTGCTCGCCTCCCTCGTGTTCCTCCCGGTCTCCTTCGTCGCGATCGCGCTGCTGGGCGTGTGCCTGGCGATGTGGGAGCTCTCGAACGCGCTCAAGCAGTCCGGCGCCCGGGTCTCCACCGTCTCCACCATCGTCGCCGCGGGCTGCATGGTGGTCGCCACCGCCCTGGGCGGACAGGAGGCGCTGTGGGTGGCGTTCGCCGCCGGGGCCGGAGCGGTCCTCCTCTTCACCCTGCTCGAGGACCTGCACCGGCGCGGGAACGCCGTCAGGGACGTGTGTCTGAGCCTCTTCGCCCTCACCTACGTGGGGCTGATGGTGAGCTTCGTGGTGCACCTGCTCAGCTTCGACAAGGGCAATCTCCTCGTCATCTGCTTCCTCGCTCTCGTCGTCGCCAGCGACATCGGCGGGTACTTCGCGGGGACGGCGCTGGGCAGGCACCCGATCGCCCCCTCGATCTCGCCCAAGAAGTCCTGGGAGGGCTTCGCCGGTTCGGTCCTGATGGCGACCGCGGTCGGCATGGGAATGGCCCACTGGGCGTTCGAGGCACCGCTCTGGACGGGCGTGGTGCTGGGCGTGGTGATCCCCGCGTTCGCGACGCTGGGGGACTTCTCCGAATCCATGATCAAGCGCGATCTGGGGCTCAAGGACATGGGGACCCTGCTGCCCGGCCACGGCGGCGTCATGGACCGCCTGGACTCGATCCTGCCCACCGCGCCGGTGGCGCTCATTCTCTTCATCTTCCTCCCGGGCTTCCTCCCGGCGGCGGACTGAGAGCCCTTTCAGGCCGGCGCGTGCGATAATCGGGTGCAGTATGGCAGAGAAGAGCGCAACCACGGCACCCCAGCGGACCTCCTCACGGAAGCAGGTCCGCCCCGTCGTCGAGCACGAAGACGGGTCCACCTCACGCACTCCCACCCGCGGGGGCCGGCCGCTGCTGGACTTCCGCGGCCCCCGGGTGAGCCAGCCGCCGCAGCATCTGGCGGACATGTCCATGGACGAGCGCGTCGCCGCGGTCAAGGAGATGGGGCTGCCGGGCTTCAGGGCCAAGCAGCTCTCCACCCACTACTTCGTGCACTGCACCACGGACCCGGAGCGGATGACGGATCTGCCCAAGGACCGTCGCGGAGAGCTGGTGGAGCGCTTCTTCCCGCCGCTGCTCACGGAGGTGCACCGCCTGCGCACCGGCAACGGCGACACCATCAAGTTCCTGTGGCGCCTGTTCGACGGTTCCCTCGTGGAGTCCGTCCTCATGCGGTACCGCAACCGCATCACGCTGTGCGTGTCCTCGCAGTGCGGCTGCGGCATGAACTGCCCGTTCTGCGCCACCGGCCAGCAGGGCCTCACGCGCAACATGTCCGCCGCGGAGATCGTCGAGCAGGTCGTGCGCGCCAACCAGGTGATCGCCGCCGGTGAGCTCGCACCCACGGCGGGCACGGACGAGAACATGCTGGGCGAGGTCGCGGCGGAGGTGGGCGACGAGTCCGGAGAGGCCGATGCGTCGCCGGCAGACGCCTCGGCGGTCGCGGGTCCGGCGCCGGCACCCGTGGGAGCCGAACGGGTCACCAACATCGTCTTCATGGGCATGGGCGAGCCGCTGGCCAACTACAAGCGCGTGATGAACGCCGTCCGCCGCTTCACGGAGCCGCAGCCGGCGGGCCTGGGCATGTCTGCGCGGCGCATCACGATCTCCACGGTGGGGCTGGTCCCCGGCATCAACAAGCTCGCGATGGAGGACATCCCCGTCACCTTCGCGCTCTCGCTGCACGCCCCGGACGACGGTCTCCGCAACGAGATGATCCCGGTGAACACGCGCTGGAACGCGGACGAGGCGATCGATGCCGCGTACGCCTACTTCGAGCGGACCGGGCGCCGGGTGAGCATCGAGTACGCCCTCATCAAGGACATGAATGACCACGCCTGGCGTGCGGCGCTGCTGGCCAAGAAGCTCAACGCGCGCGGCAGGGGCTGGGTGCACGTGAATCCCATCCCGCTCAATCCCACTCCCGGCTCCGTGTGGACGGCGTCGGAGCCGGAAGTGGCGGGAGAATTCGTGCGGGTGCTCCGGGACGCCGGGGTGCCCACCACCATCCGCGACACCCGCGGCAAGGACATCGACGGAGCCTGCGGACAGCTGGCGACGTCCGTCGCAGAGACGGAGTGAGGAGAGGAATGGACACGAATTTCCCCCGGATGACGGGTTGGAAGTCCGGCTATGACCCCGCCCAGGTCGACAGCTTCTTCAAGCGGGCGCGTGAGTCGTACAGCAGGGAGACGCCCCAGCCCGGCGACCTGGACGCCCGTGCGGTCCGGACCGTGGGCTTCGACCTCGTGCGGAAGGGCTATCACGTGGGCGTGGTCGACGCGGCGCTGGATCGTCTGGAGGACGCCTTCGCCAAGCAGGCGCGCGATCGCATGGTCGCCCAGTCCGGCGAGCAGGCGTGGGTGAACGAGCTCACCCGTGCGGCCGGTTCGCTGCGCGGGCGCCTCGTGCGGGAGCCGGGGGAACGGTTCAACCGGGCGGAGAAGGGCACCGTCGGCTACGACGTGACCGAGGTCGATGCGCTGTGCGACCGGATCAACGCCTATTTCACCCAGGGACAGCCCATGAGCGTCGACGAGGTCCGCCGCGTCCTCTTCCGCACGCGCAAGGGCGAGCAGGCGTACGACGAGGACCAGGTGGACGCGTTCATCGACCGCGTGGTCGAAGTCATGGCGAGCGTGGACTGAGCCGTGACGGAGACGATCGACCCCACCTTCGACCTCCTCGACCGGCGGATCGCGCTGGGAGGTGCCGATGACGTCGTGCTCACGGCGCCTCCGGCCCGGACACCCACCCTGCACGGCCGGCCGGTGACGGATCCGCGACTGGTGGAGGCGCTCTCGGTCCCGGAGGACATCACCCGGGCGGAGGCGCTGGACCGGACGGCCAAGCTCGGCGGAGTCCTCCGCGTGCTGGGGGCGGACGGTGCCACGGCGCTCGTCGTCGAGCATGCGGTTCCGGACCCGGCGCGGACGTTCGCGGTCCTCGCGGGGCTGCGGATCGGGCTCGAAGTGGTGCTCCAGGATGCCGAGGCGGCAGTGCCGCTCGGGGCCTACGGCACCGAGACGCTCACGATCCTCGCCGCTCCGGCCGAGACCGGGCCGGGGGCGGACGCCGGGGCCGCGAGCCGGGACGCCGGAGCGCGCACGGGCCCCACCACGGCCTCGGGCCTCACCGTCACCGTGCGCCGCGTCCGCTCCCACTTCGAGGAGATCGCGGTGCGCGGCGGCGGCATCACCCGCGACCTCGATGCGATGATGCGCGACGCGCGGATCGAACCCGTGGCCGCCAAGTTCGCCGACCCGGAGGCCACGGCCCTCACACTGGCCGGCCGGACCTTCACCCGGGCCGAGGCCGCGGAGTTCGCGGCCGGGCTGCTGCACGACTGAGCCCCGGCTCGGCACCCGGCGCAGGCCACTGCGCTCGGCGCACTCCACCCCGCTCAGCGGGAAGCCACCCCGACGCTCCAGGTGGTGTCCGTGCGCACATGCCCGTGGACGGCGTGCTCGCCGGCGATCCGCGCCTTGTAGACCCACGGGTTGTGGCTGGCGACGGTGCGGGCATTGCGCCAGTGGCGGTCGAGCGCCGCTCCTTCGCGCACCGCTGAGGCGCCCAGTGCGTCGAAGAGCCGGGTGGCCGCGGCCGGGACCAGCTGGGAGACCACCACCTGCGCACGCGCAGAGGCGAGTTCCGCGGCCTCGCCGAGCCGGTCCCGCACCGTGGGATCGCCGTTCTCCGCCTCGTGGATCCGCTGCAGGGCCTGCGCCGCGTCGGCCGTGAGCACCTCGGCCGTCTGTGCTGCGGCGGCGAGGTGTCCCACCACCTCGAGCAGCTGCGGATCCTCCGCCGCGCGCTCGGCATTGCCGTGGGAGTACGAGCGGGTGCGGTCGCGGACCAGTGCCGAGGCGTCCCGGAGGGCGGCGCGGGCGATCCCGGCCTGTGCGGCCAGCAGCACCACCTGATAGAGCGCGGTCTGGTAGGTGAAGCGCTCCGCGAAGGGGTAGACGTCCTCGGCGGGCACCTCCGCGTCCGCGAAGACCGCGGTCCCCGTGCCCGTGGTGCGCTGGCCGAACCCGTCCCAGTCGTCCGTGAGCGTCACCCCGCCCTGCCGGAGGGGGACGAGTGCGATGCTCTGGGTGCCGTCCGGGGCGGTGA
>NZ_JALAHB010000041.1 GCF_022712115.1 Brevibacterium sp.
CGGCTTGGGGGTCTACGACGGCGTGCGGGGGCCGGGGACCGGTTCGTTCCTCGTGAGCGGGCTCGTGGCACTGATCGGCTTCAGCTTCCTCCAGGCCTCGGCCTCGGGCAAGATCGTCAACTGGGCCACCAACCTGGGCGCGCTCCTGTTCTTCGTCCCCGCCGGGCACGTCATCTGGCCCCTCGGGCTGGCCGTGGCGGTCGGCAACATCACGGGGGGCTGGCTGGGCGCGCGCACCGCCATCCGGTTGGGCAGCGGATTCGTCCGCATCGTCTTCATCGTGGTCGCGGGTCTGCTCGTGCTCACGATGGGATGGGACATGCTCTCCGCGGTGTTCTGAACCGGCCCGGGGCCCGGGCAGGCCCTCAGCCCAGCGGCTTGAGCTGATGGGCGCCCACTCCCCGCACGCTTACCTGCGAGAGCGCACGCGCGACCCACAGCGAGCGCAGGGCGTCGCCGTAGGCCTTCTGGCTGCCGGAGCGCGCCGTGCGGAGGTACCAGAAGAGGTTCTCGACCTCGCGGGCGACGGCCGCCCCCACGCCGAGGGCCACGTCCACGCCCGCCTGCCGGCACACCTCGGCGGCGAAGGAGTGCAGCCAGGCCGCCTGCGCCTGCGGGTGCCCCTCCGGGATCTCCGAGAGCCGGTTCCACAGCAGCGGGGCGACCATGTACTCCGCGGGGCCGTTGAGGGGCTGCGGGTCGATCGCCTTCCACGTCGCGGGGCCGCCGGACTCCGGGAAGCCCGCGAGGATGTTGTAGTAGTGCAGATCCGCGTGCAGGAGCCACGAGTCCTCGTGCGAGGCCAGCCGCTCGATCCACATCCGGGCACCGTTGACCACGGCCCAGTCCGCGGGGGTGAAGTCCGGGAAGTCGCGCAGCAGCTCGGTGTCCGCCGGGAAGCGGTCCAGCCAGCTCGCGGCGATGTCCTGGACGCGGACGAGGCCGTCGATCCCGGGCACCCGCAGGGCCCGTGCGAGCTGGCCCCACACCGGGGGCACCTCCTCCAGCGGCAGTGAGGACAGATTCATGTCCGTGCGGAGGCGCTCCTGCAGGGTGGCCCGGAAGCTGGAGTCCTCGGCCATCACCTTGACCGCACCGTGGCCGTTCCACCGCCGCAGGGCCTCGAGGATCTGGGCATGGACGCCGGGATTGTCGGTGTTGGGCGCCGCGAAGCGGATGATCGCGGGCTGCCTGTCCGCGGTGCGCACGGGCAGGACGAGCGATTCGCACCCCGCCCAGGGGCTGCCGGGCTGGGGGTCCGGCGTCAGCGACCACCGCTCCTGGAGCTCGATGAGCATGAAGTCGAGGGCGCGGGTCCACGCGTGCGCATGATGGGTGCCGATGATCTCGCTGGCGGTCTCGTAGAGGACGCTGGGAACCTTCATCCGCGCGCCTCCCCGGCCGTGGCCGATGCGGCCGTGCCGTCCCAGCGCAGATCCTGCCCGCCGCCCGCGGCCGCCCGCGCGAGGGTGCTGTCCGTGAGCCAGTCGAGCAGCACGGGCGGCGGGGTCTGGGCGCGGGCGGCATGGAGTGCGGCGGCCAGGCCGTCCTCGGCCTCCAGCAGCACGGTGAGCGCCGAGGCGTGGTCCCGCGGCGGCGTGCGCAGCTCCCATGCGGGGCTGTTCGCCGGCGGTGCGGCAGGTGCCATGAGGGCGGACGCCTGGGCGGCGACGGCGGCGAGAGCGGTGATGCGCTCCCGCGCCCCCGCAGCCGCCGGGGAGTCCTCGCGCAGGTGCACGGCTGCGCGTTCGTAGGCGTACTCCGCCTGGTATGCCGCGGTGACGAGTGAGGCCAGCCCCGCGGCCGCGAGGTCCGTCTCTGCCTGCTCGGAGCCTGAGGCCTCGGCCCCCACGCCGTCCGCCGGGCGCGGGAGGGAGGCGAGCGCGGCCTCGGCGGAGTCGCGGATGCGGTCCGCGGCCGCACGGGCGGCGTCCGCGTCCGCGCGGTACAGGCGCAGCAGGGCGCCGGCGGACACGTCCGCGAGCACGGCGAAGGTGTCCGCGTGCTCTGCGGAGGGCTCCTCCTCCGGGTCCGCCCCCTCCGCGGCGAGGGAGACGAAGGGCAGCTCCGGTGCGTCGCTAGCGATGCGGGTGATGAGCGCCTCGAGCGCCGCGGCGGGCTTCAGCGGAGCGGGGTCGGGATTGGGGGCCGGCACCGGACTGCGCAGGCCCTCCGGGGGGTTCCAGGGAGGCCCCACCGCGGCGGCGAAGACGCGCAGGGCGGCCGCGGGCGACGACGCGTCCCCGGCCGGATCCGTGCCGTCCCCGGCACCTGCCGCGGCGAGGATCCGTGCGACGGCGTCGCGGAGGACGTCCGCGGGACCGAGTGCGGGCATCTCCGGATCCCGGTCCAGGCGCAGGCCGCACCCGGAGGTCGCGGCGACGAGCAGTCCGGTGCCTGCGAGAGCCGCGGCGAGGACCGTCCTCCGCGGAGGACCCGCGGGCGCGGCACCTCCGCGGGGCTCCGTCCGTGACAGCGGTGCGGAGCGAGGGGCAGGTGCGTGCATGCAGACAATCGTAGCCGGACCTCGATAGGATGCGGCGCGAACCGCCGACAGGCCCACCACCAGCGCGGGGACCCTCCCAGCGCGGGCCCGGCAGAGCAGCGAGGACACCCATGGCACACGAGGCAGACGTCATCCGCGAGAAGATCACCGGACCGCTGGAGGGCATCGGCCTCCTCGTCGAGGACGTCCGCGCGCACGCGGCGGGCCGGCACCGGAAGGTGACGGTGACGGTGGACCTGGACGCGGAATCCAGCGAACCGGTGGGCTTCGACCTCGTGGAGCAGGCCACCCGGCTGGTGAGCGAACTCCTCGACGAGGTGGTGATCTGGAAGGACAGCCCCTACGACCTGGAGGTCACCTCGCCCGGTGCGGAGCGGGAGCTGCGGGAGGTCCGCCACTACCGGCGCTCGCTCGGCCGGCGGGTGCAGGTGGCCCACGGTGCGGGCACGGCCGAGGGCACTTTGGAGTCCGTGGACGCGGAAGCGGGGGAGATCGCCGTCGCGGAGACGGCGGGTACGGTGAGGATCGCCCTCGCGGACGTGACGCACGCGAAGGTGGTGGTCGCCCTGCGCTGAGGCGCGTGCCCGGGAATCCGTCGCACATCACGTGCCCGCAGGCCCCGCGGCGGCAGAACCCGCCGGTCAGCTCGCATATAGTGGGGAATCCCTATGGGCGTGCGCGCCTGGAGACCATGACGACGCCGCGGCCCGATGCGGGCCACGCTACGAGGACGGGATGAGATGGACATCGACCTAAGCGCTCTCCGCATGATCGAGGCGGACAAGGAGATCCCCTTCGAGACTCTGGTCGAGCTCATCGAGCAGGCCCTGCTGCTGGCCTACCAGCGCACCCCCGGTGCGTGGCAGGACGCCCGTGCGGAGATCGACACCAAGTCCGGCACCGCCACGATCTGGGCCGTCGAGTTCGACAACGATGACAACCCCATCGGCGAGTTCGACGACACGCCGGAGGACTTCGGCAGGATCGCGGCGATGACGGCGCGCAACGTCATCCATCAGCGTCTGCGCGACGTGTCCGACGAGGGCGTCCTCGGCTCCTTCCGGGAGCGCGAGGGCGAGATCGTCTCGGGCATCATCCAGCAGGGGCGGGACCCGGAGATGGTCCACGTGCTCCTGGGCGACATCGAGGCGCTGCTGCCTCCGCACGAGCAGGTGCCCGGGGAGTCCTACGAGCACGGCACTCGCCTGCGCGTGCTCGTCACGGACGTCCGCAAGGGCCCCAAGGGCCCCTCGATCACCGTCTCCCGCACCCACCCCGCGCTCGTCCGCCGCCTCTTCGCGCACGAATCGCCGGAGATCGCCGACGGCACGGTGGAGATCGTGGCGCTTGCGCGCGAGGCCGGGCACCGCACCAAGATGGCCGTCCGCGCCATGCGCCCCGGCGTGAATGCCAAGGGCGCCTGCATCGGCGAGCTCGGCTCGCGCGTGCGCTCCGTCATGGCCGAGCTGGGGCCGGAGAAGATCGACATCGTCGACTACTCCGACGACCCGCGCGCCTTCATCACGCAGGCGCTGTCGCCGGCGAAGGTGCTCCGCGTCGAGGTCCTCGACGAGGGTGCCCGCTCCGCGCGGGCGACCGTCCCCGCGGACCAGCTCTCCCTCGCGATCG
This sequence comes from Brevibacterium sp., assembly GCF_022712115.1. Lineage (GTDB taxonomy): Bacteria > Actinomycetota > Actinomycetes > Actinomycetales > Brevibacteriaceae > Brevibacterium > Brevibacterium salitolerans. The sequence goes on from NZ_JALAHB010000041.1 coordinate 4,136, forward strand.
GCAAGGAGGGGCAGAACGCCCGCCTCGCCGCCCGCCTCACCAACTGGAAGATCGACATCACCGCGGACTGATCCGCGCAGACCCGCTCCGGGTCCGCTCCCTGGTCGCGTACGCCACACCGCCTGGATGTCCCTCCGACCGGGGAGCCCGGAAGTCTCCCGGGTCACGTACGCCACACTGCCCCTGGGCCCCGGCTCGGGGGCGGTGCTGTAGACTGGACCGGTGTCGTCGGCCGTGCAGAAACCCCCGGAGCCCATCCGGATGTGCATCGCCTGCCGTGAACGCGCACCCCAGTCGCAGCTGCTGCGGCTCGCCGTGCTCGTCGCGGACGAACCCCGAATCGTCGTCGACGCCCAGCGCAGGCTCCCCGGAAGGGGGGCCTGGATCCATGATTCGGCCGCGTGCTGGAAGAGGGCGCGTGCGAAGAAGGCCTTCTCCGTCGCTCTGCGCAGGCCCGGCCTGGCCGGACCGCAGACGACGGTGGGGGAACCGGACCAGAGGAAGCAGGTATCCCGAATGGACGCCGAATAGTGAGTGTCACACGATGACCCACTCGAGGAACGGTCGTGAGCAGTGAGATGAGAACTGCGCGACCCTGATGTGGTCCTTCCTGTCCGGAAGGACCCGGACAGGAGAAAAGTGGCTAAGCCCCGTGTCCATGAGCTCGCCAAGGAGCTCGGCACAACGAGCAAGGAAGTGCTCAGCAGACTTCAGGAGATGGGCGAATACGTCCGCTCCGCCTCCTCCACCGTCGAAGCGCCGATCGTGCGCCGACTGAAGGAGTCCTACGGATCCGGCGCCAAGGGCGCCGCCTCGAACGGAGCCGGCGCACCCAAGCCCGGCACCGCGAAGCCCGGTGCGCCCAAGCCCGGTGCCAAGCCGGCGCCCAAGCCCGGCACCGCGGGAGGCTCGGCGCCCAAGCCGGGTGCGAAGCCCGCGGCGAAGCCTGCGCCCAAGCAGTCTCCCGCGGCACCCAAGCCCGGTGCCAGGCCGGCGCCCAAGCCCGCCGCGGCTCAGGAGCCGGCACCGCGTGCGGAGGCGCCCGCGCCCAAGCCCGGTGGCGCGCGCCCCGGCAACAACCCCTTCGCGGCTGCGCAGGGGATGCCCAAGTCCGGCGCGAAGCCGGGTCCCAAGCCCGGTCCCCGTGCCCCGCGCGGCGGCGCCCGTCCCGGCAACAACCCCTTCGCGGCTGCGCAGGGGATGCCCAAACCAGGCGGCAAGCCCGGTCCCAAGCCCGGCGGCGCGGGACCGCGTCCCGGTGGCCCCAAGCCGGGTGCCGGTGCGGCGGGTCCCCGTCCGGGCGCTCCCAAGCCCGGTGCGGCAGGCCCTCGTCCGGGTGCGGCGGGTCCGCGTCCCGGAGCTCCGCGTCCCAATCCCGGCATGCTCAAGAACTCGGCGCTCGCGAAGCCGGGTCCCGGCGGTCGCGGCCGTCCGGGCGGCGGGCAGGGCGGTCCCGGTGCTCCCGGCGGCGCACCCGCCGGTCGCGGTCGTCCCGGCGGCGGCGGTCGCGGCTCCGGCAGGGGTCGTGGCAACACGCAGGGCGCATTCGGCCGCGGCGGCGGCCGTCCGGCCCGTGGGCGCAAGTCCAAGCGGGCGAAGCGCGCCGAGTACGAGCAGATGCAGACGCCCTCGGTGGGCGGCGTCTCCGTTCCCCGCGGCGACGGCTCCACCGTCCTGCGGCTGCGTCGCGGCTCGTCGCTGGCGGACTTCGCGGAGAAGATCAACACGGACCCGACCAACCTCGTGACGATCCTCTTCCACCTCGGTGAGATGGCGACGATCACGCAGTCCCTCGACGAGGACACCTTCCGGGTGCTCGGCGAGGAGCTCGGCTACCGGATCGAGATCGTCTCCCCGGAGGACGAGGACCGCGAGCTGCTCGAGACGTTCGACATCGATCTGGACGAGGAGGAGGACGAGGAGAACATGTCTCCGCGTCCGCCCGTCGTCACCGTCATGGGCCACGTGGACCACGGCAAGACGAAGCTGCTCGATGCGATCCGCTCGTCCAACGTGGCGGCCCGCGAGTCCGGCGGCATCACCCAGCACATCGGCGCCTACCAGACCAAGGTGGAGCACGAGGGCGAGGAGCGTGCGATCACCTTCCTCGACACCCCGGGCCACGAGGCGTTCACGGCCATGCGTGCCCGCGGTGCCAAGTCGACGGATGTCGCGATCCTCGTGGTCGCCGCCGACGACGGCGTCATGCCGCAGACCATCGAGGCGCTCAACCACGCCCAGGCTGCGGACGTGCCGATCGTCGTCGCCGTCAACAAGGTCGACAAGGAGGGTGCGAACCCGCAGAAGGTCATGCAGCAGCTGACCGAGTACAACCTCGTGGCGGAGGAGTACGGCGGCGAGACGATGTTCGTCCCGATCTCCGCACTCAAGCGCGAGGGCATCGACCAGCTGCTCGAGGCCGTCCTCCTCACCGCCGACGCCGCTCTGGTGCTGCAGGCCAACCCCGACAAGGACGCCCGCGGCATCGCGATCGAGGCGAAGCTGGACAAGGGCCGCGGCGCCGTCGCGACCGTCCTGGTCGAGTCCGGCACGCTGCGACAGGGCGACGCGATCGTCTGCGGGACTGCTCACGGCCGTGTCCGCGCGATGTTCGACGAGAACGGGGAGCAGCTCTCCGAGGCGGGCCCGTCCCGTCCGGTGCAGGTGCTCGGACTGTCCTCGGTGCCCCGTGCCGGCGACAGCTTCCTCGTGACCAGCGATGACCGGACCGCGCGGCAGATCGCCGAGAAGCGCGATGCGGTCGAACGCGCCGCACAGCAGGCCCGCGGCCGCAAGCGCATCAGCCTCGAGGACTTCACGAAGGCGCTCGAGGAGGGCAAGGTCGACATGCTCAACCTCATCCTCAAGGGCGACGTGTCCGGCGCCGTCGAGGCGCTGGAGGACTCGCTGCTCAAGATCGACGTGGGCGACGAGGTCGATCTCCGGATCATCCACCGTGGTGTGGGTGCCATCACGGAGAACGACATCAACCTCGCCACCGTGGACAACGCGATCGTCATCGGCTTCAACGTGCGTCCCGAGGCGAAGGCCCGCGACCTCGCCGCGGACGAAGGCGTGGACGTCCGGTACTACTCGGTCATCTACGACGCGATCGAGGACATCGAGAGCTCGCTCAAGGGCATGCTCAAGCCCGAGTTCGAAGAGGTCCACGTGGGCAGCGCGGAGATCCGCCAGGTCTTCCGCTCGTCCAAGTGGGGCAACATCGCCGGCTCGCTGGTCAAGGACGGCCTCATCAAGAGGAACGCCTCGGCACGGGTCACCCGCGACGGCGTGGTGATCGGCGACAAGCTCACGGTCGAGTCGCTGCGCCGCGAGAAGGACGACGTCACCGAGGTCCGCGAGGGCTTCGAGTGCGGCATCGGCCTGGGCAGCTACAACGACATCCGCGAAGGTGACCTCATCGAGACCTTCGAGATGCGTGAGAAGCCGCGCGACTGACATATCGGTCGCTCACGGGCGGGTCTGCGCTCCGCAGGCCCGCCCAGTTTCTCTCTCCGCCGGACGGGGAGAATGATCGCGGGTCTGCGCTCCGCAGGCCCGCCCGGTTTCTCTCTCCGCAGGACGGGGAGAGTCCACCACCACCATCGAGGAGAACGCCATGGCTGACGCCACCCGCGCCCGCAAGATCGCCGACCGCATCAAGGTCATCGTGGCGCAGACGCTGGAGAAGCGCGTGAAGGACCCCCGCCTCGGGTTCGTCACCGTGACCGAGGTCCGCGTGACCGGAGACCTGCAGAACGCCACGGTGTTCTACACGGTGTTCGGCGACGACGCGGACCTCGAGGGCACCCGCGCCGCGCTCGAGTCCTCGAAGGGCCTCATCCGCTCCGAGGTGGGCAAGGGGCTGCGCATCCGGCTGACCCCGAGCCTCGAGTTCGTGGCCGATTCCGTGCCGGCGGCCGCTGCGGAGCTCGATGCGCTGCTGCGACGTGCCAAAGAACACGATGCGCAGGTGGCGGAACTCGCACGCGATGCCGTTCCTGCAGGTGAGGCGGATCCCTACCGCAGCGCGGACACGGTCGACGAGGACCCTGAGGGGCAGGACGAGGTCCCACGGCCCTGAGCGCCGCCGTTGCGGGGTTGTGATCGTCCGGGACCTCTGTACACTGGGTCGAGGTAACGGAACGATCACAACTGTGTGAAGGAACGGTCGATTTGGGCAAGCACTCGGATTCCAAGCAGTCATGGGCGGGCACCGCGCGTGATTTCGCCGCCGCGGTCGTGACGTTCAACCGCAAGCCGCAGGGACGGTACTCCTCGGCGCGGTCGGACGAACAGCTCACCGCCACCGGAGTCCTCAGCACCGTGCGTCGCCGGCCCATGGTCGCGGCCATCGCGCTGCCCGCGGCCGCGACCGCCGGCATCGTGGCCTCGACCCTGGCGATGTCGCCGGAGTCCGGCGGCACCGTCTCCGCGGAATCCGCCCAGACCTCGACCCCCACCCCGGAGGCCTCCGCGAGTTCCGCCTCGGCCGAGGAGATCGAGGCCCAGCAGCAGAAGGACTACGAGAAGTACGTGTCCTCGCTCAAGGACGACGAGCGCTACGAGGACAGCGGCTCCTCCAGCATGGAGAAGGTCCCGGAGCCCACCCCGTCCCCGACCGCCGGGGCGGCTGCGGCCTCCAGCGGCTCCGCAGAGGGCGGCGATGGGGGAGACGGCGAGGAGAAGGCCGGGTCCGGAGGGGGCGGCGTCTCCGATGCACCCTGCTCCGTGTCGTCCTCGATCGAGTCCGGCCTCACGGCCAACGGCGTCGCGGCCTATCGTGCCGTGTGCGCGAACTTCCCGGAGGTCAAGACCTACGGCGGCAAGCGTGCCGATCCGGGTTCGGACCACAACAGCGGCCGGGCCGTGGACATCATGATCACCGGTGCCACCGGCGACCGCATCCGCGACTTCCTCATCGCCCACAAGGACGAACTGAACGTGGACTACGTGATCTTCGAGCAGAAGATCTACGCGTCCTACACCGGCTGGCAGGGCCGCGGCATGGAGGACCGCGGTTCCGTGACCGCCAACCACTTCGATCACGTACACGTCTCCGTCAAGTGACGCACGGCTCCCCGGGGGGCCCTTCGGGGTTCCTCGTCCTCGACAAGCCCGCCGGCTGGTCCAGCCATCGCGTCGTGTCCCGCGTGCGCAAGTGGCTCAGCACCCGCAAGGTCGGACATGCGGGCACCCTCGATCCCATGGCGACGGGGGTCCTCGTCGTCGGTGTCGGTCCGGCGACCCGCCTGCTGACCTTCGCGGTGGGGGAGACGAAGACCTACACCGCCACCGTCCGGCTGGGAGCCTCCACGCCCACCGACGACGCGGACTCCGCACCGGACCGGTTCGCCGCTCCGGGTGCGCTCGCGCAGATCGCGGAGGACTCGCTGGAGCGTGCGCTGGAACCGCTGCGGGGCGACATCTCCCAGATCCCCAGCGCCGTCTCCGCCATCAAGGTGGACGGCCGGCGGGCCTATGCCCGGGTCCGCGCCGGTGAGGAGGTGGAGCTCAGGCCGCGGCCGGTGACGGTGTCCCGCTTCGAGACGACGAGCCCGCTGCGCCCCGCCGAGGCGGGCGATGCGGCCGGCGGCCGCCACCCGGTCCTGGACGTTGACGTGGTCGTCGACTGCAGCTCCGGCACCTACATCCGTGCGCTTGCCCGCGATCTCGGCTCCGCGCTGGGCGTGGGCGGTCACCTCACCGCGCTGCGCCGCACCCGCGTGGGCTCCTTCTCCCTGGCCGAGGCACAGGAGGTCCCGGACTTCCCGGACCCGGATGCGGAGGTTCCGCCCGCGGAACCCGCAGCCGCGCTGCTGGATCCGGCCTCGGCGGCGGCCCGTCTGCTCCCGGTGCTCTCCGTGACCCCGGAGGACGCCGCACGGCTGCGGCAGGGGAAGTTCCTCGAGGCCGCACCCGCGGGTGCGGGCGGACTGCTCGCCGCCGTGAGCGGGGGCTCGCTCGTGGCGGTGCTCGAGCCGCGCGGCGAGGCGCTCAAGCCCAGACTGGTCTTCCCGGCCTGAGGCCCGCGCCCCGCCGGTCCCCCGTGTCCGGAGCACACAGCACCTGCGCTAACGTGTACCGGGTGCGTACGCACGGCAATCGATCGGCACACTGAGAGGGCGCAGGTGGACATCTTCGCCAATCCGGAGGACATTCCCGCGGACTACGGTCCGACCGTCGTGGGGATCGGGAACTTCGACGGGGTGCACAGGGGGCACAGGGTGGTGCTCTCCACCCTCGTGCGCGTCGGGGCGGATCGCGGCCTGAGGTCGCTGGTCGTCACCTTCGACCCGCACCCGCGCACGGTGCACCAGCCGGACGTCGCCGTCGAACAGATCTGCAGCCTGTCCCAGCGCCTCGAGCTCATCGCCGAGCTGGGCGTCGACGGTGCCGTCGTCCAGGCCTACTCGCTGGAATGGGCCGACCAGTCCGCGGAGGAGTTCGTGCTGGACTACCTGGTCCGCGGGCTCCGGGCCGCGGCGATCGTGGTGGGAACGGACGTCCGGTTCGGTCGCGACAACTCCGGCGACCTGTCCACGCTGCGGCGGCTCGGAGCGGAGCACGGCTTCGACGTCGTAGTCATCGACGAGGTGGGGGAGGGCTCCCGCTACTCCTCGACCTCCATCCGCGCGCTCATCGACGCGGGCGAGGTGCGTGCGGCCGCGGCGGAGCTGGGATACAACCACACGCTGGTGGGCACGGTGGTCCACGGGGAGAAGCGCGGGCGGGAGATGGGCTTCCCCACGGCCAATCTGGACGTGGCGGCGGACGGCCATGTGCCCGCCGACGGCGTCTACGCGGGCTGGATGCACTTCCCGGCGCGGGACCTGCGCCTGCCCACGGCGATCTCCGTGGGCACCAACCCCACCTTCCACGGCAGCGTCCGGACCGTGGAGGGCTACGCGATCGACGTCGAGTTCGCGGACCTGGACGTGTACGGGGAGACGATGGAGGTGGAGTTCGTCGAGCGGATCCGCGGCCAGGTCGCCTTCCGCGGGATGGGTCCTCTCATCGAGCAGATGCACGCGGACGTGGACCGCGCCCGGGCTGTGTTAGGCTTGCAGACGCCGTTTTCATGACCGGCCGCGGTTCCACAGTGCTCGCTCACCAGGTGCGGGCGCCGCGCAACGACACCGGAGGGCGAACCCCATGGCACTTGACGCATCGGTCAAGCAGGAGATCATCAAGGAATACGCGACGCACGAGGGCGACACCGGCTCTCCGGAGGTCCAGATCGCGGTCCTCACCCGTCGCATCTCCGATCTCACGGAGCACTTCAAGGAGCACAAGCACGACCACCACTCGCGTCGCGGCCTGCTCCTCCTCGTCGGCCAGCGCCGGCGTCTGCTCAAGTACCTCCAGAACGTGGACATCGAGCGCTACCGTGCGCTCATCGCCCGCCTGGGCCTGCGCCGCTGACACGGCTGCAGCACGAAGGCGCCTGCGCGGACTCACCGTCCGCACAGGCGCCTTCGCCGTTCCCGGCCGGTCCTGCGCCCGCCGGGTTCTCCGCTGCCGCCCCTCACGCATCCGCGCGCGTCTTCGCCCGCCGCGGCTCCGATTGGTAGAGTGGGTGCGTCCAATCCCTGCGACCGGAGTCATCGGTCCTCGGTAGTGGCCTCCGCAATCCGCGCCCCGCACTTCCGCCCCGAGCGGAGGCGGACGGCGCCGGACGTGTGTGGGCCTCGATCGAAGGCCGCCTCACGACTGTCTACCGGCCGCAGGACATCCCCTGCGCCCGCCCTGCGCACGCTTGTGCACCGTGCGGGCAGAACGGAGACAACGTGGGTATCAACCCTGAAACCGCCACGGCGACGATCGACAACGGTCGCTTCGGCACGCACACCATCCGCTTCGAGACGGGCCGGCTCGCCCAGCAGGCCGCCGGTTCCGCCGCCGTCTACTTCGACGACGAGACGATGCTGCTCTCGGCGACCGCCGTGAGCCGCAGCCCCAAGGAGCACTTCGACTTCTTCCCGCTCACGGTGGACGTCGAGGAGCGCATGTACGCGGACGGCCGCATCCCCGGCTCGTTCTTCCGCCGCGAGGGCCGGCCGTCCACGGACGCCATCCTCACCTGCCGCCTCATCGACCGTCCGCTGCGTCCGTCCTTCGTCAAGGGTCTGCGCAACGAGGTCCAGATCGTCATCACGGCCATGGCCGTGGAGCCGGGCGTCCTCTACGACACGATCGCGATCAACGCCGCGTCGATGTCCACGCAGCTCTCCGGCCTTCCCTTCTCCGGCCCCATCGGCGGTGTGCGCATCGCACTCATCGACGGGCAGTGGGTCGCGTTCCCGACGCATGCGCAGCTGGAGGACGCCGTGTTCAACATGGCCGTCGCCGGCCGCGTGGTCGACGGGGACGTCGCCATCATGATGGTCGAGGCCGAGGCCACCGAGCGCGTCGTGGACCTCGTCCGCGGCGGCGCGCAGGCGCCCACGGAGGAGGTCGTGGCCTCCGGTCTCGAGGCCGCCAAGCCCTTCATCACGGAGCTCGTCCGCGCCCAGCAGGAGCTGGCGGACAAGGCGGCCAAGCCGGTCGCGGAGTTCCCCGTGTTCAAGGACTACGAGGACGACGTCTACGCGGCCGTGGAGGAGCTCGCCTTCGACAAGCAGACCGCGAACTTCCAGATCGCGGACAAGCAGGAGCGCGAGCGCGCGGGCGACGCCCTGCTCGCAGAGCTCTACGCGCAGCTGGGCGAGCGCTTCGCCGGCCGCGAGTCGGAGATCGCGGGCGCTCTCAACGCGCTGACCAAGCAGGTCGTCCGCAAGCGGATCCTCACGGAGCAGGTGCGCATCGACGGCCGCGGCCTCAAGGACATCCGGCCCCTGGCGGCGGAGACGCAGGTGCTCCCGCGGGTGCACGGCTCGGCGCTGTTCGAGCGCGGCGAGACCCAGATCCTGGGCGTCACCACGCTGAACATGCTGAAGATGGAGCAGCAGCTCGACTCTCTCTCGCCGGTGAAGTCCAAGCGCTACATCCACCACTACAACTTCCCGCCGTACTCCACGGGTGAGACGGGCCGCGTGGGCAGCCCCAAGCGCCGCGAGATCGGCCACGGCGCTCTCGCGGAGCGGGCGATCGTCCCGGTCCTGCCCACGCGTGAGGAGTTCCCCTACGCGATCCGCCAGGTCTCGGAGGCGCTGGGCTCCAACGGCTCGACCTCGATGGGCTCCGTCTGCGCCTCTTCGATGGCCCTGCTGTCCGCCGGCGTGCCGCTGCGCGCGCCCGTCGCCGGCATCGCGATGGGTCTCGTCTCGGACGTCATCGACACCCCGGACGGTCCCCAGACCGCCTACGCGGCGCTCACGGACATCCTGGGTGCGGAGGACGCATTCGGCGACATGGACTTCAAGGTCGCCGGCACCAGCGAGTTCATCACCGCGATCCAGCTCGACACCAAGCTGGACGGCATTCCCGCGGCGGTGCTCGCCGCTGCGCTCAAGCAGGCGCGCGAGGCCCGCCTGGCCATCCTCGAGGTCCTCAATGAGGCGATCGACGCTCCCGCGGAGATGGCGCCGACCGCGCCGCGGATCATCTCGGTGCAGATCCCGGTGGACAAGATCGGCGAGGTCATCGGGCCCAAGGGCAAGATGATCAACCAGATCCAGGAGGACACCGGCGCGGACATCAGCATCGAGGACGACGGCACCGTCCTCATCGGCGCGTCCGAGGGCGCGGCGGCGGAGGCCGCGCGCAGCGCGATCAACGCGATCGCCAACCCGCAGGTGCCGGAGGTGGGCGAACGCTACCTCGGCACGGTGGTGAAGCTCATGAGCTTCGGCGCGTTCGTGTCGCTGAGCCCGGGCCGCGACGGTCTGCTGCACATCTCCGAGCTGCGCAAGCTCAATGGCGGCAAGCGCGTCGAGGACGTCGAGGACGTCATCGGCGTGGGCGAGAAGATCCAGGTCGAGATCACCAAGGTGGACGACCGCGGCAAGCTCTCGCTCGTGCCCGTCGTGGACGAGGACGAGACCGCCGAGGCAGAGAACGAGGACTGATCACCGCATCGTGAGCACTCTTCTCTACGCCGGGGAGGGCAGCCGCATCGAGCGGTCTGTCCTCCCCGGCGGCATTCGCGTCATCACCGAGACCGTCCCCGGCCTGCAGTCGGAGACCGTGGGCGTGTGGGTGGGCTCCGGCTCCCGCCACGAGGCCGCGGGCTCCGAGGGCTCCACCCACTTCCTCGAGCACATGCTGTTCAAGGGCACCCGCACGCGCAGCGCACGGGACATCGCCCGGGGGCTGGAGCGCACGGGCGGGGACTCCAACGCCCTCACGGCCAAGGAGCACACCTGCTACTACGCGCGCTGCCTCGTCGCGGACCTGGACGGCGTGAGCGAGCTCCTGTGGGACATGGTGCTGGACTCGCAGCTGGAGCCGGAGGAGTTCGAACGGGAGCGCGGGGTCATCGTCGAGGAGCTCGCGATGGCCGCCGACGACCCCACTGACCAGCTCTACGAGGACTACGAGGGACTCGTGTTCTCCGGGCAGCCCCTGGGCCGCCCGGTGGGCGCCACGCGTGAGCAGATCCTCAGTCTGGACCACTCCGTGCTCCTGGAGCACTACGGTGCCGCCTATGCCGGTCCCGGCCTCGTGTTCGCCGCCGCGGGCGGCGCGACGCACGAGGAGGTCGTCGAGCAGGTGAGGCGGCATTCGGCCGCGGGTCTGGACGGCCGGGGGAGCGGGGCCCGTCCCGCCGGGACGGAGGCCGCACCCGAGGCCGCGGACGGTGCGGGTGCCGGCCCGGCCCGCTTCACCCCGGGGCTGCGCACACGCGTGCGGACGACGGAGCAGCAGGGCCTCCTGCTGGGCGCCGAGGGGCTGCCCGACGGCCACGAGGACCGCTTCGTCAACATCGTGCTCGCCAACCTGCTGGGCGGCGGCATGTCCTCGCGCCTGTTCCAGACCGTGCGCGAGGAGCACGGTCTCGCGTACACGGTGCACACCGTGCTCAGCGAGTACTCGGACGCCGGCACCTTCGCCGTCTACGCCGGCTGCGCGCCGGAGGCGGCTGACCAGGTGCTGGAGCTGGTGGCCCGGGAGCTGCGCCGTGTGGCGGAGGAGACGCCGGCGGCGGACGAGGTCGAGGACGTGGTGGCCCAGCTGGCCGGTTCGACGGTGCTGGGCATGGAGTCCACGGCGGTGCGGATGAACCGGATCGCGCGGCACGAGATGCGCGGGACGCCGCTCCTGCAGCCGGACGAGCTCATCGCCCGCGTGCGCGCGGTCACCCCGGAGGCCGTGCGGGAGCACGCCGCCTCGGTGTTCGCCGGGCCGTGGGCGCTCGCGTCCGTGGGCCCGCGCGGCGACCTGCGGGTGCCGCGGGTGCTGTGAACGCGCCTCGCCGCGCAGATGGAATACGTCATATGACCTCTGCGTTTACCTGAGCGGGACCCTGGACTAGGGTCGATGGTGTGGCCCCGGGCATGAGACCCGGGGCCAGCACCCGCACAGATGGTCAACGACCGCAGGAGGAACACATGGTGGAGCAGTACACCCTTCCCGATCTTCCCTACGACTACGCAGCACTCGAGCCGCACATCTCCGGCCGCATCATGGAGCTGCACCACGACAAGCACCACGCCACCTACGTCAAGGGCGCGAACACCGCTCTCGAGCAGCTGGCGGAGGCGCGTGACAAGGGCGAGTTCGGCAACGTCGGCAAGCTGTCGAAGGACCTGTCCTTCAACCTCGGCGGTCACGTCAACCACTCGATCTTCTGGAACAACATGAGCCCGGACGGCGGCGACAAGCCCACCGGCGAGCTCGCGGCCGCGATCGACGACCAGTTCGGCGGCTTCGACAAGTTCCAGGCGCACTTCAGCGGCGTCGCGACCTCCATCCAGGGCTCCGGCTGGGCGATCCTGGGCTGGGACGCACTGGGGCAGCGGCTGACCATCGAGCAGCTGTTCGACCAGCAGGGCAACGTGCAGGTCGGCTACATCCCGCTGCTGCAGCTGGACATGTGGGAGCACGCCTTCTACCTCGACTACCAGAACGTGAAGCCGGACTACGTCAAGGCCTGGTGGAACGTCGTCAACTGGGAGGACGTGCAGGCACGCTTCGAGCGCGCGCGCACCCAGACCCCGGGGCTCATCGCCTGAGAGCGGAGGCCGGGACTGCTCACGTGAGTCTCGCGGCGCAGTGAGTGCGAAGGGGCGGAGGGCGGGAGTGCTCTCCGCCCCTTCGGCGTTCCCGGCCGCCCCTACTCCGGGGGGAGGAGCAGGCCGGAAAGATCATCCGTACGGATGACGACAGGGCGGCCGCGGCGGCGGACACTGGATGCATGACCGCCTCGCCTTCCGCCCCCGCCCGGATCGACCGCCCGCAGCGGCGTGCCGAGGGCGTCGCGCGGTCGCGGTCCGGCCCGTCGGTGCTGGCCGGGGGCGCCGTGCTGGTCTGGTTCGCCTTGGTCCCCTGGACCGCCACGGCTCTGGACCCGGTTCCGCTGGGCGTGGTCGGTGTGGTGCTCAGCGCATTCGGGATCCTGGTCCTCGCGTGGCAGCGGTGCGCGGGCCGCACGGGGACGCTGCCCGTCGTCTTCGCCGTGGGCGCGGGACTGCTCACGGGTCTCGCGGGGGTGCTGGCGATGCTGCCGGCCCACGCCGTGGGCACCGGGGACGCGCTGGCGCTGGCGGTGGGGTTCGCCGGTCAGATGCTCTGGGCGGTCGTGCTCATCCTCGGCGTCCTGCGCTGATCCGCGGAACGCGAGTCTCCTCAGGCGCACGGAGCGCGGGTGCTGATCCCCGCACGCCCCTCGCCTCGTAGACTGGTGCCGATCCCTGTGCGGCGGCCGCGGCCGGCCGCGCGGTCCGAACCCGTCCCCACCGCAGGAGAGTGAAGAACGTGAGCGATATCCGCGTCGCCGTCATCGGAGCGAAGGGGCGCATGGGCTCCCATGCAGTGGAGGCGATCGAGGAGGCCGAGGGCCTCTCCCTCGTCGCCGCGCTAGGGAGCTCGGACTCCCTCGAGACCCTCACCGGGAAGGAGGTCGACGTCGCCGTCGAGCTCACCGTCCCGGACTCCACGGAGGCCAATGTCCGCTTCCTCGTGGAGCACGGCATCGACACCGTCGTGGGCACCACCGGCTGGACCGAGGACCGGCTCGAGCGCCTGCGCGCCCTCCTCGCCGCACACCCCGACGTGGCGGTCCTCGTCGCACCCAACTTCTCCATCGGCGCCGTCCTCGCGATGCGCTTCGCGGAGCTCGCAGCCCCCCACTTCGACTCCGCGGAGATCCTGGAGATCCATCACACCCGCAAGCTCGACGCGCCCTCGGGCACGGCCCGGCACACCGCGCAGCGGATCGCAGCGGCGCGTGCACAGGCCGGTCTGGGAGCCGTACCCGACGCCACCGCGCAGGACCCCGAGGGTGCGCGCGGGGCCGTCGTCGACGGCATCCACGTCCACGCCGTCCGCCAGCAGGGGATGAACGCCCACGAGGAGCTCATGTTCGGCTCCGACGGCGCGGCCCCCACGCTGCGCACCCACACCTGCTCCACCCGGGCCTTCATGCCCGGCATCCTCACCGCCGTGCGGCAGATCGGGGACCGCCGCGGCCTGGACCACGGACTCGAGTCCTACCTGGACCTCGCATGAGCAGAGCCAAGCTGGGCGTCGCCGTCGTCACGCTGGGACTGGCCCTCTACCTGGTGTTCACGGTGCAGCGCGGCTGGATCATGCTCGCCGACGACTCACTCGTCGCCAAGGCGCTGGGAGTCGCGCTCTTCGCCCTCCCGGCGGTGGGCGCGTGGACGCTCATCCGCGAGCTCCTCTTCGGCGCCGGCACCGAGAGGCTCGCGGGCATCCTCGAGACCGAGGGCGGACTGCCCCCGGACACCCTGCCGCGGACCCCCGGCGGCCGGATCGTCCGTGAGGCCGCGGACGCGGAGTTCGAGAAGTACCGGACCGAGGCCGAGGCCGCCCCGGACGACTGGCGGTCCTGGTTCCGCCTCTCCTGCGCCTACGACGCCGCCGGCGACCGCAAGCGCGCCCGCGCGACCATGCGGCAGGCGATCCGCATGCACCGGGACGACCCCCGCCCGGCGCCCGCGAGCTGAGAGCCGGTCTCAGGGCCGGCGGAGCACCCGGTTCGAGACGCCGCGGCTGGCGAGGGAGACCAGCTGCTCGAGAGGGCCCCGGCGGCTGATGAGCGCGGCCCAGAGGCAGCTGACCAGCACGATTGCGGCGATGTTCACCGCGAAGCCGACTGCGGCCACGAGGTCGACGTCGCCCTCGCCCGCCGTGCCGGTCACGGCGGAGACGAGCAGGATGTGGAGCGTGTACATGCTGAGCGGCATGGAGCCGGGTCGGGAGATCCACGCGTGCAGCCAGGCGTGCCGTTCCAGCCGGGGGCCGGCGAGCATGCACAGGCCCAGCACGGTGAGTGCGATCCCCGAGGTGTGCACGAGGTCGAACGTGGTGCCGGAGTGCGGGCCGGAGGTCGCGAGCCACCACGGTGAGTCCGGCGGGGTGACGCCGTAGGCGCCGAGCATGATGAGCCGCTCCACGTAGGAGTGGCCGTCGGCCATGACGCCGGTGGGGTACAGGGACTCCAGCACCTCCATGCCGCGGAAGGTCATGAGGAGGGAGGAGAGCGACTTCGCCAGCACGGAGGCCGCGAGCCCCAGCACGACGAGGAGCACGCGCCTGTCCCGCGCCGTCCAGTCGATGCGCGCCACCCACATCCCCAGCAGGATGTATCCCGTCCACTGCAGCAGCGGGTAGTAGCCGGTCAGCACGAGGCCCACCCACATGTCCGGGTCCGCCAGATGCGTGAACGCGGGGACGAGCAGCAGGGGATCCGCGAGTGCGGGCTCGCCCCGGAGCACGTGGGACAGCTGCGGCGTCACGAGGAACCACAGCGCCGCTCCCGCCGCCAGGGCCCACGTGGGCAGCCGGAGGAACAGCGTCGCGACGAGGAACAGCGCGCCGTAGTTCACGAGGATCACCGCCACGCCGCTCGGCAGCTCGCCCAGCGCGAGCCCCAGGACGGCGATGAGCAGGCCGCGGACGCACAGGCCCGAGGCCGCCGCGGCCCAGCCGCGCATGCCCGGGACGGACAGCGCTCCGCGCGTCGAGAGGACGATGGAGACCCCTGCCAGCACTGCGAACAGCGCCGAGGCGCGCCCCTGGAGCAGGGCGGTGAGTGTGAGTTCGCCCTCAGCGTCCATGCGGGGGAGGACGTGCGTGGCGATCATGCCGAACAGGGCGATGCCGCGGGCGATGTCGATGCCGAGCACGCGGCGATCTGTCTTGTGCACCGGGAGCCTGTGCCTCTCTGCCGCCCGCGGCGGGTAGGATCTGGGCATGGCCATGATAGATGACTCCGCGGCGCGTGCTGCCCTCTCCGCGTTCGGACGCGTGGGAACTGCGATGATCACCCCGTTCACCGCTGAGGGTGCGCTGGACCGCAAGGCCGTCGAGGCCGTGGCGGAGCACCTCATCACGGCCGGCAACGACATGCTCGTGGTCTCCGGCACGACGGGGGAGTCGCCCACCACCTCGGATGCGGAGAAGGCCGAGCTCGTGCGGATCGTCCGCGGGGTCGCCGCCGGCCGGGCCAAGGTGATCGCAGGCGTGGGGACCAACGACACCTCCCACTCGATCGCGCTGGCGCGGAGTGCGGCGGAGGCGGGGGCGGACGGCCTCCTCCTCGTCACCCCGTACTACTCGAAGCCCTCCCAGGCCTCGATCGTCGCGCACATGGGCGCAGTCGCGGACTCCACGGACCTGCCCGTCATGCTCTACGACATCCCCGGCCGCAGCAGCGTCCCGCTGGAGACGCCCACTCTGCTGGAGCTCGCGGAGCACCCCCGGAGCCTCGCGGTCAAGGACGCCAAGGGCCGCCTCGACGCTGCCTGCGAGGTCCTCAGCCACGGCACCCTCGCCTACTACTCCGGCGAGGACGCCCTCAACCTGCCGCTCCTGGCCATCGGCGCCGTGGGCATCGTGTCCGTCGTGGGACACGTCGCCTCGGACCGGCTGAGCGCACTCGTCTCCCATGCCGCGAATGACGATTTCGCGGCCGCCCGCGCACTCGCGTGGGAGCTCGTCCCTCTCGTGGACGCGATCATGAACCACATGCCCGGTGTGGTCGCCGCGAAGGCGGCCCTCGAACTCCAAGGCGTCATCGGCACGCGGGCCACCCGGCTTCCGCTGCTGCCGGCCGACGCAGGACAGATGGAGTTCGTGCGCCGGGCTCTCCAAAGGAGCGAATACCTGACGTGAAGACCTTTCTTCCTGAGATCGGCGAACCCCGCAAGGCCGACCCGGAGGCGCTGCGCATCGTAGCCCTCGGAGGTCTGGGCGAGGTGGGCCGCAACATGACCGTGTTTGAGTACCACGGCAAGCTGCTGATCGTGGACGCCGGCGTGCTGTTCCCCGAGGAGGAGCAGCCGGGCGTCGACCTCATCCTCCCGGACCTCACCTACCTCGAGGGCCGCTACGACCAGATCGTGGGCCTCGTGCTCACGCACGGCCACGAGGATCACATCGGCGCCGTGCCGTATCTGCTGCGCGGCCGAGAGGACATCCCGATCCTCGGCTCGCGGCTCACCCTCGCCCTCGTCGAGGCGAAGCTCAAGGAGCACCGCATCAAGGGCGTCACCCGCGTGGTGGCGGAGGGCGACGAGGACCAGCTGGGGCCGTTCGACGTGGAGTTCGTCGCGGTCAACCACTCGATCCCGGACGCGCTCGCGGTGATGATCCGCACCGGCGCGGGCAGCGTGCTGCACACCGGCGACTTCAAGATGGACCAGCTCCCGCTCGACGGCCGGATCACGGATCTCCGTGCCTTCGCCCGCCTCGGCGAGGAAGGCGTGGACCTGTTCCTCACGGACTCCACCAACGCGGAGGTGCCCGGCTTCACCGCACACGAGAAGGACATCAAGTCCGTCCTCGTCAACCTCTTCGGGCAGGCGACCCGGCGCATCATCGTCGCCTCCTTCGCCTCGCACGTGCACCGCGTCCAGCAGGTGCTCGAGGCCGCCCACGCCCACGGCCGCAAGGTCGCCTTCGTGGGCCGCTCGATGGTGCGCAACATGAAGATCGCCCAGGAGCTGGGCTACCTCGACGTCCCGCCGGGCATCCTCATCGACCTCAAGAAGGTCGACGACTACCCGGACGACCAGATCGTCCTCATGAGCACCGGCAGCCAGGGCGAGCCCATGGCCGCCCTGTCCCGCATGGCCAACCGCTCCCACCGCGTGGAGGTGGGTGAGGACGACATGGTCGTGCTGGCCTCCTCGCTCATCCCGGGCAACGAGAACGCGGTCTTCCGCGTCATCAACGGCCTCATGAAGCTCGGCGCCAAGGTGGTGCACAAGGGTTCGGCGAAGATCCACGTCTCCGGGCACGCGTCCGCGGGCGAACTCCTCTACTGCTACAACATCGTCCGGCCCGCCGGCGTCATGCCCGTGCACGGGGAGTGGCGCCATCTGCTGGCGAACGCCGAGCTCGCCGAGCAGACGGGCGTGCCGGAGGAGAACATCGTGCTGGCGGAGAACGGCTACGCGGTGGACCTCATCGACGGCACCCCGCACATCGCCGGGGCCTACCCCACGCAGGATCTGTTCGTGGACGGCTCGACGGTGGGAGCGATCACCGAGGCGGACCTCAAGGACCGCCTCACGCTCGCGGGCGAGGGCTTCGTCTCCGTGTTCATGGCGGTCGATCTCTCGCGCAAGCAGATCGTCGCCGGTCCGGAGATCCACACCCGGGGCGTGGCCGAGGACCAGAACGTGTTCTCCGCGATCTCACCCAAGATCGAGGCCGCCGTCCTCGAGGCCGTCCGCAACGGCACCAAGGACCGTCACCAGCTGCAGCAGATCATCCGCCGCACGATCGGCCGGTGGATCTCCTCGAAGCTGCGCCGCCAGCCCATGATCGTCCCCATGGTGGTCATGATCTGAGCGACCTCCCGCGCTGAGGACGAGACGCCTGTCGCCTCCTCCCGCCGTGACGGCGGGAGGAGGCGACAGGCGTCTGCGCGTGCGTCCTAGTCGGCCGCCCACTGCGCGGTGAGCTCCCGCGCGGTCGCACGGAGCTGGTTCGCCACCCGTTCGTAGACCTCGGGCACCAGCCGTGAGCTGGGCGCGGAGACGGACAGCGCGGCCGGGGCCGGCCCGCCGAGCACCGGCACCGCCAGGCAGCGGACGCCGGCCTCCTGCTCCTCGTCGTCGATGGCGTATCCGCACCGCCGTGCCCGGAGCACCTCCGCCAGCACGGTCTCCCGCACGGCGGGAGGTGCTGCGGCGGCCAGCAGATGCCGCACCTCCTCCTGCGGGAGGGTGGACAGCACCGCCTTGCCGACGCCGGAGGAGTGCATCGCGACGCGGCGCCCCACCTCGGTGAACATGCGCATGGAGCGGTGCGAGGCCGACTGCGCCACGTAGGTCATGGCCTCCTGCGTGAAGAAGGCGAGGTTGACGGTCTCCTCCAGCCGGTCGACCAGCCTGTCGAGGACCGGCTGGAGATGGACGCCGGACTGCCGTGCGGCGACCGCGCCCAGACGGACCAGGCGCGAACCCAGGCAGTAGCTGCGGTCCGGGAGCTGGAGCACGTAGCCGCGGGACACGAGGGTGGCCAGCAGGCGGTGCACCGTGGGCATGGGCAGTCCTGCGGCCTCGGCGACCTCCTTCGACCTCGCCGCCCCGCCTGCCGCTGCGAGTGCCTCCAGCACGTCGAGGGTGCGGTCGACCGACTGGACGCGCTGCGGCCGGCGCCCGGTCCGCGGAGGCTCGGGCGTGCGCGGAGTCTGCGACACGGTCTCTCCTTTCGGAAGCGGGGCGGGCGCGGAGGGAGGGCCGTGGTCCGGCTCGCTCCCCGCAGGCGCCGGGCTCAGGCCCGGGCCGGTGCGAGATCCGTGTTCTCCCGTCCCTTCTCGCGGGTGAGCAGGAAGAACGTCGCGATGACGCCCAGCAGGACGACGCCCAGCAGGATCGTACCGAGGTTGAGTCCGGGGCCCCAGACGTAGATGTAGGCGAGGCAGCCGGCGGTGAGGCTGTAGACGAGCATGGGGATCACGGTGCGGCGGATGATATCGCCTTCGCGCCCCAGCAGGCCCACGGTGGCGGCGGCCGCGACGACGTTGTGGACCGCGACCATGTTGCCGGCCGCACCGCCCACCGCCTGCGCGGCCACGACGGTCTCCGGTGAGGACACCCCGATGTTCACCCCGGTGGAGAACTGGAACTGGGAGAACATCACGTTCGACACCGTGTTGGAACCGGCGATGAATGCGCCGAGCGCTCCGACGAAGGGCGCCAGCAGCGGCCAGTTCGCACCCATCGCCTCCGCGGCGGAGTTCGCCAGGGTGAGCGGCATCGAGTCCAGACCGGAGGCGTTGTACTCCTGCCCGGAGTTGATGAAGACGCGGACCATCGGCACGGAGCACAGCAGGGCGAACGCCGCTCCGGCGAGCTGCTTCCCTGCCAGGGACCAGGCATCGGCGATCTGCCTCCTGGTCATGCGGTGGATGCCGTAGGTGGCGATGCTGGCCAGGAGGAAGAGGAAGCCGGGGGAGTAGAGCAGGTCCATCTTCTGTGCGATGCCGGTGCCGAAGATGTCCTCGACGTTGACCACCGCGGTGACGGAGAAGAACTCCTTGAGCGCCGGCACGTTGCGGGTCAGCAGGAGCAGGGCGACGACGATGAGGTACGGGGCCCAGGCCTGGACGAGCGGCATGCGCTTCCCGAGGTGCTTGGCCTCGTCCTCGGGATCGACCTTGCCCATCCACCGCTCCGGCCACCGGTTCCGGGCGGGGAAGTCCCAGATCTGCTTGGGCATGAGGAAGCCCTTGCGCGCCGCTGTGATGACGATGAGCAGGCCGATGAGACCGCCCAGCAGGGAGGGGAACTCCGGGCCGAGGAGCCAGGCGACGAGCAGGTACGGGACGATGAAGGCCACGGCGGCGAAGACGGCGAACGGTGCCACTGCGAGGCCGTCCGCGAACCGCTTCCGCTCCCCGAAGAATCCGGTCATGAAGCAGACCAGTGTGAGCGGGATGAAGATGCCGCAGACGGCGTGCAGCGCGGCCACCTGGAAGGCGGTGTGCGCGACGAAGCCGGAGGCGTCGACGCCGAGCTCCGCGGCGCGGGCGGAGACGTCCGCGGAGAGGCCTCCGGTGCTGTCCTGGAGGCCGGTGCCGATGCCCGTGAGCATGGGAGTGCCGACGGCGCCGAAGCTCACGGGGGTCGACTGAATGAGCAGACCCGCGAGCACCGCGGCGACGGCCGGGAAGCCGAGCGCGAGCATGAGCGGGGCGACGACGGCCGCGGGCGTGCCGAACCCGGCGGCGCCCTCGATGAAGCTGCCGAAGAGCCAGGCGACGATGATGACCTGCACGCGCCGGTCCGCGGAGACGGAGACGAAGCCCGCCTTGATGGTCTCGATGGCACCGGACTTGGTCACCGTCGCGAGCATGAGGAGGGCGCCGAAGACGATCCAGAGCAGACCCACGGCGACGAGGATCCCCTGCATCACCGAGGCGCCGATCGTGATCCACTCGACCTTCCAGGCGAAGAACGAGACGAGCGCGGCGACGACGAGGCCGGCGGGCATGGCGACGGTGGCCGGCGCCCGGAACCCCAGCAGGAGGATTCCGGCGACGAGGATGGGGGAAGCGGCGAGCAGGGCGTCCATGTGAACCTCTCGGTGGCCCGTGCGGCTGCAGCGGCGCACGGGGGAAGCAGGGGCGGGCCGAGGTGCCTCGGGAGTTCCGTGGGGTGGTCGGCCGGATTCCATGATGCGGTATGGATCACATCTCTGTCCAGCGTTCTGTGAGGACCGTGGCATCCCAGTCACAGGATTCGCGTGGGATCACTGCGGCGGCTGGCAAGTGATTTCGCAATATGGAATTGTGATTTCATTCGGCGGGAAACGGGTGTTAGCCTCGTCCCAGTGCGTGAGCGAAGACACAGTGACGGGCGCAGTGGGAGGCGAACAGGTGACGACGAAGCACGGGTCCGGCGAGGCCGCGGAGACCCTCGAGGAGCTGCGGAGCAGGCTGCCGGACGGCGCGGTGGTCACCGACCCCGTGAAGACCGAGGCCTACCGCCGGGACAGGGCGGAGGACCCTGACGCGGGAGTGCCGCTCGCGGTCGTCAGGCCCACCTGCACGGAGGAGGTGCAGGAGGCCGTGCGCTTCGCCCGCGCCACCGGCACGCCGATCGTGCCGCGGGGCGCCGGGACCAGCCTCTCCGGCGGCTCCACCGCCCAGGACGGCTGCCTCGTGCTCTCCCTCGAGCGCATGCGCGAGATCACGGTCGACCCGGTCACCCGCACCGTCGTGGCCCAGCCCGGCGCGCTCAACGGGGAGGTCAAGGACGCCGCCGCCGCGCACGGACTCTGGTACCCGCCGGATCCCGCCTCCTACACCTTCTGCTCGATCGGCGGCAACATCGCCACCAACGCCGGCGGCCTCTGCTGCGTGAAGTACGGGGTCACCACCGACTACGTGCTGGGGATGACCGTGGTGCTCGCGGACGGGCGCAGCGTGGCCCTCGGCGGCCCGCGCCTCAAGGACGTGGCGGGGCTGCCGCTCACCAAGCTGTTCGTGGGCAGCGAGGGGACGCTCGGGATCATCACGGACGTGACGCTGCGACTGGTGCCCGCCCAGCGCGCCCCGCAGACCCTCGTGGCGACGTTCCCCACCCTCGCCTCCGCCACGGACGCCGTGCTCGCGATCACCCGCACCATGCGGCCCTCGATGCTCGAGTTCATGGACGGCCCCACGCTGAACGCGGTGGAGGACGAGACGCGCATGGGGCTCGACCGGGATGCCGCGGCGATGCTCATCGTGCAGTCGGACGAATCGCCGGACCAGGCCGCTGCGGAGGTCGCGGAGATCACGCGTCGCTGCGAGGCGGCGGGCGCCACGGAGGTCTTCTCCACCGACGACCCGGAGGAGGGGGAGGCCTTCGTCGCCGCACGCCGCCTGGCGATCCCCGCGGTCGAGAAGAAGGGCACGATCCTGCTCGAGGACGTGGGCGTCCCCATTCCCGCACTGGGCGCGCTGGTCGAGGGGATCGCGGCGATCTCCGGCCGGCGCGAGGTCGTCGTCGCCGTCATGGCCCACGCGGGCGACGGGAACACCCACCCGCTCGTCGTGTTCGATCCCGCGGACCCCGGGCAGCGGGAGCGGGCGCATCTGGCGTACGGCGAGATCATGGACCTCGCCGTCTCCCTCGGCGGCACCATCACGGGCGAACACGGCGTGGGCAGGCTGAAGGAGCCCTGGCTGGCCGGGTACCTGGGCGAGGACGTCATGGACCTCAACCGCATGGTCAAGGCGGCCTTCGATCCCACAGGCATCCTCAACCCCGGAGTGATGTTCGCCCAGCCGCCTCGTGCGCACGCCCGCTGAGAACTGCGCCGCGCACACGCCGACCGTCAGACCGCCTATCGCGCCCTCCTGCGCGGTGGGTCCACCGGGTGCGGATGCCCCGCACCCGGAGTAGAGAAGAGGAGAGAAGCATGACCGCTCCCAGCATCGAGCTCCCCGAGGGCCTCGAGATCACCGCCGAACTGCCGGAGGGCTCCGAGAAGGTCCTCACACCGGCGGCACTGGACCTCATCGTCTCCCTCCACCGTGCGTTCGCGGACACCCGCGAGGAGCGCCTGGCCGCCCGCCGTGAGCGTCAGGCGCGCCTGGAGGCCGGCGAGGAGCTCGACTTCCTGCCGGAGACCGCTGCCATCCGCGACGATCCCAGCTGGCGGGTCGCGCCCCCGGCCCCGGGGCTGGAGGACCGGCGGGTGGAGGTCACCGGGCCCACGTACAGGAAGATGACGATCAACGCGCTCAACTCCGGGGCCAAGGTGTGGCTCGCGGACCAGGAGGACGCGAACACTCCGGCTTGGGACTCCGTGATCGGCGGGCAGGTGAACCTGCTCGAGGCCGTGCGCCGCGAGATCGACTTCGTGAGTGAGCAGGGCAAGGAGTACCGTCTGCGCCCGGACGAGGAGCTGCCCACCATCGTGGTCCGTCCGCGCGGCTGGCACCTCGAGGAGAAGCACATGCGCATCGACGGCCGGGTGGCCTCGGGCTCGCTCGTGGACTTCGCGCTGTACGTCGCGAACACCGGCCCGCTGCAGATCGCCAAGGGCCGCGGACCCTACTTCTACCTCCCCAAGATGGAGTCGCACCTCGAGGCGCGCCTGTGGAACGACGTGTTCGTCCACGCGCAGGACGCTCTCGGGATCCCGCGGGGCACCATCCGCGCGACCTGCCTCATCGAGACCTACCCCGCGGCCTTCGAGATGGAGGAGATCCTCTACGAGCTGCGCGAGCACTCCGCGGGTCTCAACGCGGGGCGCTGGGACTACATCTTCTCCGTCATCAAGACCCACCGGACCAAGGGCGAGGACTGGATCCTGCCGGACCGCGGCCAGGTGACCATGACGGTGCCGTTCATGCGGGCATACACGGAGCTGCTGGTGCGCACGTGCCACAAGCGCGGGGCCCACGCGATCGGCGGCATGTCCGCGTTCATCCCGTCCAAGGACGAGGAGGCGAACCGCCGGGCCTTCGAACAGGTGGAGCGGGACAAGTCACGCGAGGCCGGCGACGGCTTCGACGGCTCCTGGGTGGCGCACCCGGGCATGGTGGAGGCCTGCCGGGAGCAGTTCACGAAGGTGCTGGGCGAGCGTCCCAACCAGCTCGAGCGCACCCGTGAGGACGTCGCCGTGACGGCGGCGGACCTCCTCAGCGTCAAGGACACGCCCGGGCGGATCACGGAGGCCGGCCTGCGGCAGAACGTGAACGTGGGCATCCAGTACGTCGCCGCCTGGCTGAGCGGCAACGGCGCCGCGGCGATCCACGGCCTCATGGAGGACGCCGCCACGGCGGAGATCTCCCGTTCGCAGGTGTGGCAGTGGCTGCACTACGGCGTGACGCTGCAGGACTCCGGAGAGCAGGTGACGAAGGAGCTCGTGGACAGGATCGTCGAGGAGGAGGTGGCGAAGCTGCCCGGCGAGCCCGAGGCCTGGGTCACCCCGCGCCGCCTGTTCCAGCAGATGGCGACGCAGGAGGAGTACGCGGACTTCCTCACCGTCCCGGCCTACGAGCTGCTGGGCTGAGCCTCACAGGCCGGTGGAACTCCGCCGGGAGTTCCACCGGCCGGCGACGTTTCGCACCTTCTGACGGTGTGCGTACGCGTACACATGCGCACACCGTCAGAAGGTGCGAAACGTGGGTGTGGGGCGGACCCGCGCGGCGCGAGGCAGGGTTAGCGCTTGTGGTAGAGCGACGTCCGGCGCTGGTACTTGGGCTCGCTCGTGACCATGATGCCCAGGCTGCGGAAGATCCCCTCGTCCACGGAGCCCAGGACGGTCGTCGTGTGCGCGTTCGTCCCCTCGAGCTCCCGGAGGTGGCGCAGCGCGGAGCGGCTCACCTCGTTCGTGCCGGCGGAGACGGAGAGCGCGATGAGGACCTCGTCCGTGTGCAGCCGGGGATTGCGGCTGCCCAGGTGCTCGGTCTTGAGCGTCTGGATGGGTTCGATGGACTCCGGCGAGAGCAGATGCGCCTCCTCGTCGATCCCCGCAAGGTGCTTGAGCGCATTGAGCAGCATCGCCGCGGAGCAGCCCAGGAGGGGAGAGGTCTTCCCGGTGATGAGGGTGCCGTCGTGCAGCTGCAGGGCAGAGGCCGGCGCGCCGGTCTCCTCCTCGAGCTCCAGCGCCGGGCCCACCACGGCGCGGTCGGAGGTCTCGACGCCGGCCCTGCTCATGATCAGGGCCACCCTCTCCGAGAGGACGGCGTCGGCATCGCTGCGGCGTTCGTCGACCAGCGCCTTGAAGTAGCGGCGGATGATCTCCTGCCGGGCGGCCTCCCGGCACACCGCGTCGTCGACGATGCAGCTGCCCACCATGTTCACGCCCATGTCCGTGGGGGAGGCGTACGGGCTCCTGCCTGCGATCCGCTCCAGCAGCGCGGCGAGCAGCGGGAAGACCTCCACGTCGCGGTTGTAGGACGTCGCCTGCGTGCCGTAGCGCTGCAGGTGGAAGGGGTCGATGACGTTGATGTCGTCGAGGTCCGCCGTCGCGGCCTCGTAGGCGAGGTTCACGGGATGCTCGAGGGGCAGCCCCCACACCGGGAAGGTCTCGAACTTGGCGTAGCCGGAGACGATCCCGCGCTGGTGGTCGTGGTAGATCTGCGAGAGGCAGGTGGCGAGCTTGCCGGAGCCCGGGCCGGGCGCCGTGAGGACCACCAGATCGCGGCTCGTCTCCACGTACTCGTTGAGGCCGAACCCCGCTTCGCTCACCACCCTCCGCGTGTCGGTGGGATAGCCGGGGATGATGCGGTGCCGGGCTGTCCGCAGCCCCAGCCGCTCCAGCCTGCGGCGGAAGGCCATGCCGGCCTGGTTGTCGTCCTCGAGCTGCGTGAAGACCACGTTCTCCACGAGGAAGCCGCGCTCGCGGAACACGTCGACCAGCCGGAGCACGTCCTCCTCGTAGGTGATGCCGAGGTCCGCGCGCACCTTCTGCCGCAGAAGATCCCGCGCATTCACGGCGATGACGATCTCCAGCTCGTCCCGCAGCTGCTCGAGCATCGCGATCTTGTTGTCCGGAGTGAATCCGGGCAGCACGCGTGCGGCGTGCATGTCGTCGAAGAGCTTGCCGCCCATCTCCAGGTAGAGCTTCCCGCCGATCTCCCGCCGCCGCGCGCGGATGTGCTCGGACTGGAGTGCGATGTAGCGCTCCCGGTCGAACCCCGTGGGCGGAGCCGCGGGTGTGTGGCTGGGGACATGCGTCACGGAGTGCCCTTCCGTCGGTGTGCAGCGGACTGCACCGATGATACTGGGCGGGGAAGGCGAGGCGGCGGCCGACGGCGCGGACCGTGAGGGGGTGCGCGCCGTCGCGCAGACCCTCCGGCCAAAACGCCCGAGGCCCTGCCTCCCACACCTGGAGCCGTCCGCCTCATAGCATGGGCGATCATGGCGACCAGTACGACTTCCCCCGCCAAGACAGGTCGCGCCCGGGGCTCCAAGGCCAAGGCGACGGGCTCCGCGCCCGCCCGCCGCACCTCGGGCCCGGCCGCGAAGACCGGGGGCGCCTCGGCCGGCGGACGGGCCACGGACACGGAGGACCGCTCGCGCGGCGGCCTCCTCACCGGTGCATGGATGGGAGTGTCACACATGGCAGGCAGCCGCGCCCGCAGGGCGCTCGATCCGGAGGACCCCTCACACACGGCCCCCATGCGCCGCGACGGCACGGGCTTCGCCCTGCTCGCGCTCGCGATCCTCGTGGCCGCCTTCGAGTGGTGGAACATCCCCGGCGCCTTCGGCAGCGGCGTGCGCGCGGTCGTTGAGGGCACGTTCGGCCGCGTCGCACTCGCCCTGCCGCTGGTCCTCGTGGGCTATGCCGTCCGGCTCTTCCTCCGCGGGGACGACACCCGCGGGAACAACCGCATCCTCATCGGGATCATCGCCGCTCTGTTCGCGGCGGCGGGTCTCGCGCACATCACCGCGGGCTCGCCCAGCTTCGTGAATTCGCGGGAGGCGATGGCCAACGGGGGCGGCGCGCTCGGGTACATCGTGTCCTCGCCGCTCGTCGCGGCCACCACGGTGTACGTGGCGGTGCCGCTGCTCTCCCTGCTGGGGCTCTTCTCCCTCCTCATCCTCACCGCGACCCCGGTGCGGCGGATCCCCGAGCGCGTCCGCGCCGCCTACGCCCGGCTCACGGGCTCGGCAGCGCCCGCGGGGGAGCGCGAGGACGCACCCGAGTCCGAGGACCTCGTCGCCGAGGGCAGGACGACCTCCACCCTCAGGCCGCTCGGACGCCGCCGCGGGGCGAAGCGGAAGGCGGCCGAGGAGGCGCGCGCCCACGAGGCGGAGGAGGAGACCGCCTACGACAAGGCCTACATCCACGAGAACGACGTCGAGGCCGAGGAGGCCGCCGGCTCGGCACCCTCCCGCGGCAGGGGACGGGGAAAGCGGGCCCAGCCGGAGGAGACGGCGGCGGAGGCGCCGGAGGTCTACGACGTCGATGCGGAGGCCGAGCCGCAGTACCGGCCCGGCCAGCGCCGTCCCACGAAGGCGGAGCGGGAGGCCGCCGCGCTGCGCCGGGAGGTGGGCATGGACGAGCCCACCGCCGTGCTCGGCGGCGCCGCGGCGCAGACCCGGCAGTCCGCCCCGGCCTCGGAGGCGGACACGGCGGAGGTGCCCGCAGTCAGCACCCCGGCGCCGCAGGCGACCGGCGAGCTGCCGCAGCGCGTGGCCCAGCTGGAGCTGGGCGGCGACGTCACCTACACCCTGCCCTCCTCGGAGCTGCTGGCGGCGGGTCCGCCGCCCAAGGAGCGCTCGGAGGCCAACGACCGGGTCGTCGCCGCGCTGCGCGACGTGTTCGAGCAGTTCAAGATCGACGCGGAGGTCGCAGGCTTCTCCCGCGGGCCCACCGTCACCCGCTACGAGGTGGAGCTGGCACCGGGGACCAAGGTGGAGAAGGTCACGGCGCTGAGCAAGAACATCGCCTACGCCGTGGCGAGCGCGGACGTGCGCATCCTCTCGCCCATCCCGGGCAAGAAGGCGATCGGCATCGAGATCCCCAACTCGGACAGGGAGACGGTCTCCCTGGGCGATGTGCTGCGCTCCAACGCTGCCCGGAAGACGGACCACCCCATGGTGATGGGCGTGGGCAAGGACGTGGAGGGCGGCTTCGTCGTCGCGGACCTGTCGAAGATGCCGCAC
The DNA here is from genome assembly GCF_022712115.1 of Brevibacterium sp. GTDB lineage: Bacteria > Actinomycetota > Actinomycetes > Actinomycetales > Brevibacteriaceae > Brevibacterium > Brevibacterium salitolerans. The sequence continues at coordinate 31,831 of NZ_JALAHB010000041.1, forward strand.
CTGCTGGTGGCCGGTGCGACGGGCGCCGGCAAGTCGAGCTTCGTCAACTCCATGATCACCTCGATCATGATGCGGGCGACCCCGGACGAGGTGCGCATGATCCTCGTCGACCCCAAGCGGGTGGAGCTCACCACCTACGAGGGCATCCCGCACCTCATCACCCCCATCATCACCAATCCCAAGAAGGCCGCCGAGGCCCTCGAGTGGGTGGTGCGGGAGATGGACGCCCGCTACGACGACCTCGCGCACTTCGGGTTCAAGCACGTGAAGGAGTTCAACCGCGCGGTGCGGGAGGGGAAGCTCACCCCGCCGCCGGGCTCCGAGCGGGAGCTGCACCCGTACCCCTACCTCCTCGTCGTGGTCGACGAGCTCGCGGACCTCATGATGGTCGCCCCGCGTGACGTGGAGGCGTCCATCCAGCGCATCACGCAGCTGGCCCGCGCCGCAGGCATCCACCTGGTGCTCGCCACGCAGCGGCCGTCCGTGGACGTCGTCACCGGTCTCATCAAGGCCAATGTGCCCTCGCGGCTGGCCTTCGCGACCTCCTCGCTGGCCGACTCCCGCGTGGTCCTCGACCAGCCCGGCGCGGAGAAGCTGATCGGTCAGGGCGACGCGCTGTTCCTGCCGATGGGCGCAGCGAAACCCATGCGCGTCCAGGGCGCCTGGGTGAACGAGTCGGAGATCGAGGAGGTCGTCGCGCACGTCAAGGGCCAGCTCTCCCCGGTCTATCGGGAAGACGTGGCCGTCGAGGCCCCCAAGAAGCAGATCGACGAGGAGATCGGGGACGACCTCGACCTCCTGCTGCAGGCCGCGGAGCTCGTCGTCACGACCCAGTTCGGCTCCACCTCCATGCTCCAGCGCAAGCTGCGCGTGGGCTTCGCCAAGGCGGGACGGCTCATGGACCTCATGGAGTCGCGTGGTGTGGTGGGGCCCTCCGAGGGCTCGAAGGCCCGCGACGTGCTCGTCCGGCCGGAGGACCTGCCGGGCACGCTGGCCGTCATCCGCGGCGAGGACCCCGGGGACGGCGGAGCTCCCGCCGGCGCACAGCCGGAACCGGACGCAGGCGGACCCGCCGGTGCGCGGCTGCCCGCGGAGGACCTCTACGCGACGGGCGGCCCCCGCGGCATGGGGGACGAGGAGCACACCCACCTGGGAGCCGACGGCAGGATGTACGACGACGCGACCGGGCTGGAGATCGTGGAGGCCGGCGACGACGATGCGTGGGAGCTCACCGGCAGGTAGCCCGGCCGCCCGCGCTGCGGCTCCCGGCACCGGCCGGGCGTCCGGGAACCGCAGCGGTTAGGGTGGTGCCGTGAGCACTCAGACAGCGGACAGCGGGCCCAGCAGCCTCAATCTCCCCAACGCCCTCACCGTGGTGCGGATCCTCCTGGTCCCCGTGTTCCTCGTCCTCCTCCTGGGCGGCGGCGCGCTGGGCGCGCCGTGGACGGAGCTGGATCCCCAGCGCATGCTCTGGGCCTTCATCGTGTTCGTCGTCGCGATGGTCACGGACTGGATCGACGGCTTCCTCGCCCGGCGCTGGAACCTCATCACGGACTTCGGCAAGATCGCGGATCCGATCGCGGACAAGTCGCTCATGGCCTCGGCGCTCATCGGGCTGGCGCTCGTGGGGATCCTGCCGTGGTGGGTGCCGGTGGTCATCCTCGTCCGCGAGCTCGGCATCACGGTCCTGCGCTTCGTCATCATCCGCTGGGTGGTGCTGCCGGCCTCGAAGGGCGGCAAGCTCAAGACCGTGCTGCAGACGGGGGCGCTGAGCCTCTTCCTGCTCCAGGCCCCGGTCGCGGTGTGGCTGCCGGGGATCCTCGCCGGCTGGCTCGTGGTCTCCTGGCTGTTGCTCACCGCCGCGATCGTCGTCACGCTGGTGACGGGGGCGGACTACTGCGTGAAGTCCGCCGCGCTGGTGCGTGAGGCGAAGGCCCGGGGCGGCGCCGGTGAGCGCTGAGGGTCCGGAGGCCGGTTCACAGGCGGGTGCGGTCGGGCCTGCCGCGGTGATCGGCGCACTCCGGGAGCGCGGCCTCACCATCGCCACGTGCGAGTCGCTCACGGCGGGACTGCTCTCCGCCACCCTCGCGGAGGTTCCGGGCGCATCGGCGGTGCTGCGCGGGGGACTCGTGACGTACGCGACCGCGCTCAAGGCGGAGCTGGCCGGCGTCGACCCGGACCTGCTCGCCGCGCACGGAGCGGTGGACCCGCAGGTGGCCCGGGAGATGGCGCGTGGCGCGGTGCGCGCGTGCGGAGCGGACCTCGGGGTCTCCTGCACCGGGGTGGCCGGGCCGGACCCGCAGGACGGGAAGCCCGTGGGCCGGGTCTACCTCGCGCTCGCGCGGAGCTGCGGCGGAGTGCGGACGGCGGAGCTCGACCTCACCGGCTCCCGCAGGGAGATCCGGGAGGCCACGGTCCGGGCGTGCCTGGACCTCGTCCTCGCGGCGTGCGCCGAGGATGCCTGAGAGAACCGTCGACGCCTGTGTCCCACCCCACCTGTAGACTGGGGAACAACCGCAGAGCGGCTGCGGTTGCAGTCACAGTGAGGTCGGATATCCAGTCGTACCTGCATGATCGGTCGGTCCCGCACCCGGTGCCGGGGACGGCCTGCACACGTTGGCCAGTGAGGAAGGGAACCGCGTGACTCTCCTGCGAATCGAGATCGGCGACGCACTGCGCACCGCGCGGCGCCGCCAGGGCCGCACGCTGCGTGAGGTCTCCGCGGATGCGAGCGTCTCCCTGGGCTACCTCAGCGAGATCGAGCGCGGGCAGAAGGAAGCCTCCTCGGAGCTCCTGGCCTCCATCTGCGAGGCACTGGACATGCCGGTGTCCGGTCTGCTGCGCGATGTGAGCGACCGCTTCGCCCTGGACGAGGGCGTCGACATCCCGGACACCATCCCCGTCGAGCTCGCGCGCCGCGTGCTCTCCGGCGGCCGCGCTGACGACGAGCCCGCGCTGGCGGGCAGGCCCTGATCCCATGCGGCACGCGCTGTACTGGGAGCTCATGGACGACGAGTTCGGCCGCATGCGCGCGGCCTCCCTGCACGAGGACCTCGCGCTGAGCACGCTGGGCTCGCTCACCCCCGCCCAGGCGTTCGAGGCCGGCCACGGGCCCAAGGAGGTCTGGGCTGCGGTCTGCGAGGCCGCCGGGGTCCCCGCCGAGCGCAGACTGGGCAGGGACAAGCCCGCGGCCACCCCGATGTGAGCCTCCGGCCGCTCGGGACAGGAGCCCGTGCCCGGTCCCTTCCCGCCCCCGGACGCGGCAGGCAGATGCCGCATCCGCCCCACCCGCTCGTGCAGGTGGGGCGGATGCGTTCCCGGCGGCGTGCGGGCCGGGGGCGACACGCCGCACGAGACGATTAGAACACGTGTTCCCCTCGCGGTATGCTTGAACCCTGACCGCCCCGCGTCATCCCTGCTGTGGATGTGCGAGCGGGCTGTACACAGGTTCACCCGGATCGGGGAGCTGTGTCCGTGCCGGTGTCTACTCTGGTCCCAGACAGGCATCGACGTACTGATCTTGGAGGAGACATGGCAGCGAAGACCACCCGCGGCGCACAGACCGCCGGCGGAGACAAGAGCAAGGCCCTGGAAGCGGCGATGGGGCAGGTGGAGCGCCAGTACGGCAAGGGCGCTGTCATGCGCCTGGGGGAGGAGAAGCGCCAGCCCATCGAGGCGATCCCCACCGGCTCCGTCGCACTCGACATCGCACTCGGCGTGGGCGGTCTGCCGCGCGGTCGTGTCGTGGAGATCTACGGGCCGGAGTCCTCCGGCAAGACGACCGTGGCCCTGCACGCCGTCGCGAGCGCGCAGAAGGCCGGGGGCATCGCGGCCTTCATCGACGCGGAGCACGCCCTGGACCCGGAGTATGCCAAGGCGCTGGGCGTGGACACGGATCAGCTCCTGGTCTCGCAGCCGGACACCGGCGAGCAGGCGCTGGAGATCGCGGACATGCTGATCCGCTCCGGCGCCCTCGACGTCATCGTCATCGACTCCGTCGCGGCCCTCGTGCCCAAGGCGGAGATCGAGGGGGAGATGGGCGACTCCCACGTGGGTCTCCAGGCCCGTCTCATGTCGCAGGCGCTGCGCAAGATCACGGGCGCCCTCGCCGCGTCGAAGACGACGGCGATCTTCATCAACCAGCTGCGTGAGAAGGTGGGCGTGTTCTTCGGTTCGCCGGAGACCACCTCCGGCGGCAAGGCCCTGAAGTTCTACGCCTCGGTGCGTCTGGACGTGCGCCGGATCGAGACCCTCAAGGAGGGTGGTGACGCAGTGGGCAACCGCACGCGCGTCAAGGTCGTGAAGAACAAGGTCGCGCCGCCGTTCAAGCAGGCGGAGTTCGACATCATCTACGGTCACGGGATCTCCCGCGAGGGCAGCCTGATCGACATGGGCGTGGACAACGGGATCGTCCGCAAGTCCGGGTCCTGGTTCACCTATGACGGCGACCAGCTGGGCCAGGGCAAGGAGAACGTCCGCAACTTCCTCAAGGACAATCCGGGACTCGCCGAGGAGATCGAGACGAAGATCAAGGAGAAGCTGGGTCTCTTCGCCGCGCCGGAGGAGGCCGAGGCACCGGAGGTGGACGGAGGCCCGGCCGGGCCCGGAGCGGGCAAGGCCTCCGCGGCCAAGCCCGCGGAGCCCAAGGGTGCGCCCGTGCCGGCCGGTGCGGAGTTCTGAGGGTGAGCGGTCATGGCCCCGGACCCGCGTGAGGAACTGATCGCCTCCCTGCAGGCCGCCGTGGAAGCGGTGCCTGCGAGCGGGGACGGGCCCCTCGGCGCAGAGGGCACGGGAGACACCGCGGTCTCGGGGGGTGCGCCCGCTGCAGCCGGGGCCGCCGCAGATCCGTCCGCGCCCGGGAGCCCGGAGAATCCTGACTACCGGGCGGCGAGGAAGCGGGCATATTCGCTCCTGGCGATGCGCGATCACAGCAGGGCGGAGCTCAGGGAGAAGCTCCTGCGGAAGGAGCATGCAGGGGACTCCGTCGAGATCCTCCTCGACCGCCTCGAGGCCTCCGACCTGCTGAACGACAGGCGGTACGCCCAGCAGCTCGTCCGCGTGCAGCGTGAGCAGAAGGGCCTCTCCGCATCCGCACTCCAGCGGCGGCTGCGGGAGAAGGGCGTCTCCGACGAGGACGCCCGTGCCTCGTTGGAGGACCTCGACGACGACTTCCCGCACGCCCTGGCCCTCGCGAGGAGGAAGGCGGCGTCCACCCGCACGCTGGACCGGGACACCCGGCTGCGCAGGATCCTCGGCGTGCTCGGGCGGCGCGGATTCGCCGGGGGAACGGCCATGCGCGCCGCGCAGGAGGCCCTGGACGAGGAGTGCTGAGCAGGGCCGGAGGCACCCGTGGGGCATCCCGTCGGACGTTCCAGATAGCGTAGGATGTTGTGCGGAGGAGCACACCGCCGGCGCTGGGGCCGGGCCCGTCGGGCGTGTGCAGGGAGGAGCGCGATGACAGCAATGCACCCCGGGGGTGTGGGCGGGCAGTTCATCGATCTCGCGGAATCCGCAGAGGATCAGCGCGCCATCCTCGTACTCGCCGGAGCCCACTTCGATGTGGCTCCGGAGGCCGTCGGGGCCTCGGCCGTGAGCTGGTACACCGACGACAGCAGTGTGTTCGCCTCCTACTGGTGTCCGCGGTCGCGGGTGGCGCGGCTGCCGCACGGACGCGCCTCGCGGATAGACCTCACGCTCTCTCGCGCCACGCGCTGCGCGGGCGGCGATCTGGACGCCGTGCGGGCGGAGTACGACCACCCGGCCGTGCGGGTCGTGCCGGTCACGGCACCCGGCTGGTCCCTCGCCTACACGGTGCTCGCGGGAGTGGGAGCCGGTGCTGCCGGAGGGACGATGATGCGGTTCGTCCAGGCCGAACCCGGCGGTTCCATCACGGTGTCCCTGGATGCCGGCGGGGGGCCTCTCGACCACGAGGCAGCGGTGCGCCTGGCCGCCGGCGTGAAGGAGGCCGTGCGCTTCGAACAGCGCCTGGGACGCGCTGCCGCGGGTGAGGGGATCAGCGGCGTCGCAGGCGGCTGAACGCCGCATGGGTGGGCTCGTCCGAGCCGCGGGAGTGCGCCCTGCGCGTCGGCACTCGGTACACTGGGCGGGCCATGACACACTCTGCTCCCGCCCCTGCTCCAGACACCGCCGGCGCATCCCGCACCTACGAGGTGCGGACCTACGGCTGCCAGATGAACGTGCACGACTCGGAGAGGCTCTCGGGTCTCCTCGACGACGCCGGATACGTGCCGGCCGGGGACGGGTCGCAGGCCGACGTCGTCGTGTTCAACACGTGTGCGGTGAGGGAGAATGCGGACAACCGCCTCTACGGCAACCTCGGCCGCCTGGCCAAGGTGAAGGAGGAGCGGCCGGGCATGCAGATCGCCGTGGGCGGCTGCATGGCGCAGAAGGACCGGGACGCCATCGTCGCGCGGGCGCCGTGGGTCGACGTGGTCTTCGGCACTCACAACATGGGCTCGCTTCCCGTGCTCCTGGAGCGTGCGCGGCACAACAGCGAGGCCCAGGTGGAGATCCTCGAGTCCCTCGATGTCTTCCCCTCCACCCTGCCCACCCGCCGTGAGTCCGCGCACTCCGCGTGGGTCTCCATCAGCGTGGGCTGCAACAACACGTGCACTTTCTGCATCGTCCCGTCGCTGCGCGGCAAGGAGAAGGACCGGCGGCCGGGGGACATCCTCGCGGAGGTGGAGGCACTCGCCGCGGAGGGCGTCATTGAGGTGACGCTGCTCGGCCAGAACGTCAACTCCTACGGCGCGGAGTTCCGGGACAAGGGCGCTTTCGCCAAGCTCCTGCGTGCGGTGGGGCGCGTCGAGGGCATCGAGCGCGTCCGCTTCACGAGCCCGCACCCGGCGGCGTTCTCCACGGACGTCATCGAGGCGATGGCGGAGACGCCCACCGTCATGCCGCAGCTGCACATGCCGCTGCAGTCGGGCTCGGACCGGATCCTCAAGGCAATGCGGAGGTCCTACCGCTCCTCCCGCTTCCTGCGGATCCTCGAGGAGGTGCGCGAGCACATCCCGCACGCCGCCATCACCACGGACATCATCGTGGGCTTCCCCGGCGAGACCGAGGAGGACTTCGAGGCGACGCTGGAGGTGGTGCGCGCCGCTCGCTTCTCACAGGCCTTCACCTTCCAGTACTCGATCCGGCCGGGCACCCCGGCGGCGGAGATGGAGGACCAGGTGCCCAAGGAGATCGTGCAGCGCCGCTTCGAGAGGCTCACGGCGCTGCAGGATGAGATCGCCTGGGAGGAGAACCGAGCGCTCGTGGGCACCCGGCAGGAGATCCTCGTGACCGGGGAGCCGGACGAGGAGCACGGTCGCTTCAGCGGACGGTCCGAGGACAACCGCCTCGTCCATGTGCGCGTCCAGGACTCGGCCGGGATGCCCCGTCCGGGTGACGTCGTGAGCGCGCGGATCGACGCGGCGAAGCCCTACTTCCTGCTCGCCGATTCCGGGTACGCGCTCCGGCGCACGCGCGCGGGCGACGCCCACGACCGGGCGCAGGCGGAGTCGTGCGGGACAGGCGGGTCCGCACCTGCCGCGGCCGGCCCCACCACGCTCGGCATGCCCACGCTCCGCGCCGGGCTCTGACACCGGTATGCGAGACACCTCCGGCCGGCCGGCGTCGTCCTCGGAAGTGGACGCGGCCGATGCCCTCCGAGGCCTGCTCATTCCGGGGACGCCGCTGCTGCTGCGTGGGGTGGACCCCGGAGAGCCGGAGGCGATGACCGCCTTCCGCTCCGCAGTGCACACGGCGCTGCGACGGGCACCGGTGTGGACTGTGCTGCTGCCGCCTCACGAACCCCCCAGCAGCGCAGGCGGCTCCGCTTCCGCCGGTACGGGTTCTGCTGCGGCAGAGGAGCCTCTGCTGCCCGGCGTGCTCTCCCTCGGCGGTCTGGGGGTGCCGCGCGGAGTCGTGGTGCCGTGCGTCCCCGGCGCAGCCGCGGAGCTGAGCCCGGCAGATGTGCGCGGCGGTGAGGAGCTCGCGTCCGCAGTCGCCTCGCTCCGCAGGCAGGCCCCGGATTCCGCGCAGCGATCCGCGCGGGTCCACATCGGCTTCACGGTGGCTGCGCTGTGCGCGCTGGAGGCAGGCGTCTCCGTCCGGCTGCAGCGCGCATCCGCGCCGCCCTCGGCGCCTCTGCTCGTGCCCCTCGACTTCTCCGGTGCCGCCGACCCCGACGCACCCCTCGCGCCGCGCGAGGGCGCGGCGGCCTTCGACGCAGCCCTGGAGGAGGCGCTCACCGGAGCCGTGGACCGCGAGGCGCTCTCGTGCCTGGACGCGGGCCCTGCGGCGGCATGGACGGACGGCGTCGTCGCAGCCCTGGGGGCCTCTGGGGACCCGTCTCGGCTGCGCGGCACCGTGCGGGCGGCGACGGACTGCCACAGGGTGCGATACCGGCTCATCGGGCTCGAGGCGTCCCGGGCCAGGCCCGCGTCCCCGCTCCCGCCGGCGAGCGGGGAGGACCGTGTCGCAGCCACGGGTGCGGCCCGGTGACGGCGGTGGACGGCGCATCCTGCCGGCATTCCCGTCCCCGCCCGCTCGTCGTGGTGGTGGGGGCCACCGCGACCGGCAAATCGGATCTCGGGATCGGTCTCGCCCGGCGGCTCAGCGGGGAGGTGGTCAACGCGGACGCGCTCCAGCTCTACCGGGGGATGGACATCGGGACGGCCAAGCTCGCGCCGGAGGAGCGCGGCGGTGTGCCCCACCACCTCATCGACGTGCTCGACGTCGATGAGCCGGCCTCGGTCTCCGGGTTCCAGCGCGCCGCCCGCAAGGCCGTCGCGGACATCGAGTCCCGCGGACACCACGCCGTGATGGTGGGCGGCTCCGGCCTGTACGTGCGCGCCGTCACGGACGACATGCGCTTCCCCGGCACGGACCCGGCGCTCCGGGCGGCCCTGGAGGAGGAGGCGGCGGGAGCGGGGACGGAGGCGCTGCACCGGCGACTCGCGGTCCAGGACCCGCCTGCGGCGGCCAAGATCGCCCCCGGCGACACCCGCCGGGTGGTCCGCGCGCTCGAGGTCATGGCGCTTACCGGGGAGCCGTTCTCCGC
>NZ_JALAHB010000042.1 GCF_022712115.1 Brevibacterium sp.
CGGGGGCGGGGGGGGGTCGGCGCGCCTCCCCCCCGGGGCCCCCCGCTGGCCCCCGCCCCCCCTGGGGTGTCGCGGCCGGGCCTCCCTGCCGCCCCCCCCGCCCGCCCGGGGCCGCCGCATCTTACACCACCCCGCAACACCCAAGGAGTCACGAGCACCTGCTCGGCGCCCAGGAGATCAGCCACGCCAACCCCAACCGGCCCCTGCTGGAGGGCGTCACGCTGGGAGTGGAGGCCGGTGACCGGATCGGCATCGTGGGACGCAACGGCGACGGCAAGTCCACCCTCGTGAAGATCCTCGCCGGTGTCCTGCAGCCGGACTCCGGCCGCGTCACCCGTCGCGGTGACGTGCGCACGGGCTACCTGGAACAGGTCGACGACTTCGCACCCGGGGCGACGATCCGCGAGGCCGTCGTGGGAGAGGCCGCGGACTACGAGTGGGCCGCGGATCCCAAGATCCGCGATGTCATGAGCGGCCTGCTGGGCGATCTGGACCTCGAGACACCCATCTCCTCGCTGTCCGGCGGGCAGCGGCGTCGCGTTGCCCTGGCGGCGCTGCTCGCGGGCGAGCACGAGGTGCTGTTCCTCGACGAGCCCACCAACCACCTCGACGTCGAGGGCATCGCCTGGCTGGCACGGCACCTGAACCGCCGCTGGCCCGCAGGCCAGGGCGCGCTGCTGGTCGTCACGCACGACCGCTGGTTCCTCGACGAGGTCACCACGCAGACCTGGGAGGTCCACGACGGGACGGTGGAGCAGTACGAGGGCGGGTACGCCGCCTACGTCCTGCAGCGTGTGGAGCGCCGCCGGCAGGCGGAGCAGGCGGAGGCGAAGCGGCAGAACCTCATGCGCAAGGAGCTCGCCTGGCTGCGCCGCGGGGCTCCCGCACGCACCTCCAAGCCCAAGTTCCGCATCGAGGCGGCCAACGCGCTCATCGCGGACGTGCCGCCGGTGCGTGACACCACGGAGCTCGTGGGGATGGCCACCGCCCGGCTGGGCAAGGACGTCTTCGAACTCGAGGACGTGAGCGTGTCCTTCCCGGGCCGGGAGGAGACGGAGGAGGACACCACGGTCCTCGAGGACCTCACCTGGATCCTGGGCCCGGGCGACCGCGTGGGCATCCTGGGCCGCAACGGCGCCGGCAAGTCGACGCTGGCGGGCCTGCTCACGGGCGATGTCACCGCGACCTCGGGCAGGGTGAAGCGCGGCAAGACCGTGAAGGTGGCCGTGCTGGATCAGCAGCTGCGCGACCTCGAGCCCGTCATGGACGACTTCGTCCGCACCCTGCTGGGGCAGAAGAAGGCGGCCTACCAGACGGCCGGCGGCGAGCTCACACCCGGACAGCTCGCGGAGAAGCTGGGTCTGGGCGATGTGCTCGCCAACCGGGTGAAGGACCTCTCCGGCGGCCAGCGCCGCCGCCTGCAGTTCCTCCTCACGCTGCTGGACGAGCCCAATGTCCTCATCCTCGACGAGCCGACGAACGACATGGACACGGACATGCTCGCCGCGATGGAGGACCTGCTGGACACCTGGCCGGGCACGCTGTTGGTCATCTCCCACGACCGCTACTTCATGGAGCGGGTGACGGATGACCAGTTCGCGGTGCGTGCGCGGCATCTGCGGCACCTGCCCGGAGGAGTGGACGAGTACCTGCGGCTGAGTGCGGCGGACGACGCCGAGGCCGGGGCTCGGGATGCGAAGGCCGTGGGTGTGCGGGCGGCGGGTGCCTCAGGTCCGGCGGACGGCGCCTCGGGTGCAGCGGGCACGGCCGAGGCCGCGGGGGAGGGGTCCGGGCTGTCCGGCGCCCAGCTGCGTGCGGCGCAGAAGGAGCTGAACGCTCTGGAGCGGAAGATGGGCAAGCTGGAGCAGAGCGTGGAGAAGGTGCAGGCGAAGATGGCCGCGCACGACCAGTCGGACTTCGAGGGGCTGACGAAGCTCACACAGGAGCAGAACGGCTATCGCGAGGAGCTGGCCGCGCTCGAGGAGGCCTGGCTGGAGCTGTCCGAGTCCGTGGAGTGACGTGTGCGATTCCATTGGCTGTTGGCGAAGCAGGAGATGAGCCACATCGCTTCGTCCGGGTTGAGGATGTACTCGCCCAGCAGCGGGGTGCGTTTCAGCAATTCGTGAGGGACCAGCTGGCGGTGTCGGTCGGTTCCTGGCAGGAGCAGGTCATCCGGAGTGATAGGGATCGGGTGCGGTTCGAGGTCGTCGTGGACGAGCAGAGCATGATCGGTGCCGAAACGCTGGATGAAGGCCATGCGCTCTCCGTAGATGTTGGGCGAATAGGCGATGTAGTCGCGGGGGCTGACCGCGATGCCGGTCAGCTCCTCGATCGCATTCGCTATGTCTCGTGTCCCGTCTATGTAGCCTCGCATCTCCGCGACGAATGCCGGCAGGCTCTCCGCGGTCAGCGGCGAACTGTGGGGGACGGTGATCGCCTGTATCTCCTGCATCGTCAGCTTCGCGTGCCGGAGCTGTTTGCTCGCGTTCGCCCAGAAGAGGGATCGCTTCTCGGGGTCATGGACGACGCAGGCCACCGGGATATTGCTCTCGCTCCAGTTCGCGGCATGTTTCTCGACAGGGACCTGGTAGCCCTGCCCGCGGCGATATGAGACTCCGCCCTTGACCTGGACGGCGACGACGTAGCCGGTACGGGCATTCCCCTCACCGAAGGACACGTGTAGGTCCTCGCCGAAGTCGCTGGTACCCGCGATCTCGTCCACGACATACCCGTGCTCCTCGAGCAGTAGCCGGAGCACATTCACCGCATTGCGCGAGGTGACGTGCGAGGGAGGGATCGAAGGCCGGGGAGGAACTTCGTCACGGTCCATTGTCATTGCTCCTCAGGGTGCGGCTCGTGGCGAGGGAGTACCGCCGCCACGTCCGTCTTCCAGACATCGTCTCATCGCAGAATCTCCTTGTGCAGCCGTCCAGAGGTGTTTCTTCAGCCGTCGACAGCGCAGATCGGTTTCAGCACCCTCACCCCAGCTCCTCCGCAAGTCCGGCGAAGGCCTCGTCCAGCTCCGCGAGGTCCTCGCGGTCGTAGGTGGAAGTCGTCGCCATGATCTCGTCCGCCTGCGCCGCGGCGGCGAGGTCGCGCAGGCGCGTCGCCACGGTCGCCCGGGTGCCGGAGACCGCCAGCGCACGCTGTTCCTCCACCCGGCGGCGGGTCCGGTCCTGCCACGTCCGGGCACGGATGGCCGAGGCCGGTTCCAGGGGCGGGAACGCCCCCAGCTCCCGTGAGCGGGCCATGGCCCAGGCCTCGGGCAGGGCCAGCTCCTCCGCCCGGTCCGCGGTCTCCGCGACGAAGACCTCGAGAGAGACGATCACGCGGGGTGCGCTGTCCGAGAAAGGAGAGGAATCGGCGCGGAATTCCCGCCTATAAACGGCCAGGGCCTCGGGCATGTCGTCGCTGAGCACCATCGGTCCGCCCACCACCACGGGCAGACCCAGCCGTGCGGCGATCCCCATCCCCGCACCGGTCGCGAGCACATGCAGGGGGATGGGGCCGGTGACGGGGCGCGCCGTGAGCGCGCCCGCATCGGTGAGGTAGCCGCCCAGTTCCGCGAGGTTCGCCTCGAAGTCCGCCGCCGAGGCCGCCTCGCGCCTCAGCGCCCGCCTCACCGGGGCCGTGAAGCCCAGAGACCGGCCCGCTCCCAGGTCGATGCGCCCCGGGTGGAGGGCCTCGAGCATGCGGAACTGCTCCGCGACCACGAGGGGCTGGTGCTGTGGCAGCATCACCCCGCCGGAGCCCAGGCGGATCCGCTGCGTCGCCTGTCCCAGCGCGGCCAGCAGGACGGCTGGCGCACCCGAGGCGATCCCCGGCACCGCATGGTGTTCGGCCACCCAGAAGCGGTGCAGGCCCAGCTCCTCGGCACGGCGGGCGCGCGCGAGAGTGTCGTGGAGGGCCTGTCCGTCCGGATGGCCCGCGCGGGTGCGGGAGCGGTCGAGCAGCGAGAGGCGCATGTCCGGGGCAACGGGGAGCCGCGACGCCCTATTCCGCGACGGCCTGTTCCGCACCGGACGGTGACGGCCGGAGGGCGGTGCCGCAGACATGCGCAGGGCCCCGCACAGATCTCCCTGTGCGGGGCCCTGCGGCCGGAGGCCGCGGCCTCAGCGGCCCTGCGGCATCACGCTTCTGTCAGCTCGCGACGCTGCCGGACGTGCTTCCTGCGGAACCGCTCTGCTCCGCCTGGAGCGCGCGGCCCTGGGTGGCGCTGCGGAGGTTCTCGCCGTTGCGCTCGAAGGCCAGCGCCACCGCGCCGTTGGCCTCTGTGAGCGTGGAGAGCAGCTCCGTGTAGCCGGCCAGCTGCTCGTCGCCCTGGGCGGGGAACAGGGACTCGTACTCGTCCGCGATGTGCGAGTAGAAGGAGGCCAGCAGCTCCATCGTCTTGTCCGTCGCGTAGATGGAGATGCGGCGGCGGTCCGCGGAGTCGCGCTCGCGCAGGAGGTAGTCCGCGCGCACCAGGCGCTCGAGGATGGAGGTGAGCGTCGAGGCGGACAGCGAGAGCTGGCGCGCGATGTAGCCGGGCGTCGCCGTGCCCTCCTCGTCGTCGACGAACACCACGACCTGGAGGACGTGGAAGTCGATGAGGTTGAGCCCGTGCGTGTGGGCGAACTGCGCGGTGAAGGTGCGCGAGGCCATCGCCTGCGTGAGGTTGGTGTGGATGAGGTCGTACACCTTCGCCCGGTGGCTCGCAGGCTGGCTCGGGTCGGTGGATGCCTGCGGGAGCAGGTCCTTCAGTGGTTCAGGAAGCATGGGGACCAGTGTAGTTCACAACGATTGGGTTTCGATTGGTTGAAAAAGTGTCAGTTCTCCGAGAGTTCGATCCCCGACCGTGGAGAATAGATCTTCGGCTTGACGGGCGACTCTCAGGGAGTGCACAGGTCCCGGTGAGCTGATACCAGCGAGCCCCTTCCGGCGCCGCGGTGCGTCACACGAGCCTGCGCGTGAGCGCGCGCCCGTGAGTCACCGTCTCCCCGGAGCGGACTCTCGTGATCGTGGAGAGAGAGTTAGAAGTGAAGCGTCAGCATCTCGCATCAGCTGCGGCGATCATCGCCTCCAGCGCCCTCGTGCTCAGCGCGTGCGGGGAGGCCCCGGAGGAGAGCGGCTCCGCAGGCGGAGGCGGTGGCGACAACGCCGACTACAAGGCATGCATCGTCTCCGACGCGGGCGGATGGGACGACAAGTCCTTCAACCAGTCCGCGAAGGAGGGCCTCGACATGGCCGTCGAGGAGCTCGGCATCGAGTCCGCGGAGGCGGAGTCCAACGCGGACTCGGACTTCGGCCCCAACGTGGACAACATGATCTCCCAGGGCTGCAACATCACCCTGGGCGTCGGCTTCCTCCTCGAGGGCGCGGTGCACGAGGCGGCGGAGGCCAACTCGGACCTCCACTTCGGCCTCGTCGACGCGACCTTCACGGACGAGGACTCCAACCCCGTGGAGCTCGACAACGGCAAGCCCATCATCTTCAACACCGCCGAGGCCGCCTACCTGGCCGGCTACCTGGCGGCGGGGATGTCGGAGTCCGGCACGGTCGCCACCTTCGGCGGCATCCAGATCCCCTCCGTCACGATCTTCATGGACGGCTTCGCGGACGGCGTGGCGAAGTACAACGAGGACAACGGCGACGACGAGGTCAAGCTCCTCGGCTGGGACAAGGAGGACCAGTCGGGCTCCTTCTCCGGCGACTTCGACAACCAGAGCCAGGGACAGGCGCTCACGGAGCAGTTCATCTCCCAGGGCGCGGACATCATCATGCCGGTCGCCGGTCCGGTGGGCCTCGGCGCCGCCTCGGCCGCCAAGGCCGCCGGAGACACGAAGATCGTCTGGGTCGACCAGGACGGCTACGAGTCCACGGAGTATGGCGACATCATCCTCACCACGGTGCAGAAGGAGATCGCCACCGCCGTCAAGGACACCATCGCCCAGGACGTCGAGGGCAACTTCTCCGCGGACCCGTACGTGGGCACGCTGGAGAACGGCGGCGTGGACCTGGCTCCCTACCACGACTTCGAGGACGAGGTCCCCGCGGAGCTCGATGAGAAGGTCCAGGAGCTGAAGGAGCAGATCATCGCCGGCGACATCGTCGTCGAGAGCCCCTCCACCCCCTGATCGTCAGACTCTGCGCAGGTCCCGGAGACCCGGATCCTTCCTATAGGCTTTCGCCCGGAAGACGCCGGTCTCCGGGACCTGCGCATCTCACACCCCCTCCGTCAACGGGAGCACCCGCCTGTGAAACTCGAACTCAGCGGTATCACCAAGCGCTTCGGTTCGTTCACCGCCAACGACTCGATCGACCTCGTCGTCCAACCCGGAGAGATCCATGCCCTCCTGGGGGAGAACGGCGCGGGCAAGTCCACGCTCATGAACGTCCTCTACGGCCTCTACGCGCCGGAGGAGGGCGAGATCCTCATCGACGGGACCGCCCAGCGCTTCTCCGGTCCCGGCGATGCCGTGGCCGCCGGTATCGGCATGGTGCACCAGCACTTCATGCTCGTCCCCGTCTTCACCGTCGCGGAGTCCGTGGCGCTGGGCTACGAGCCCACCCGCGGCGCGGGCATGCTGGATCTGCGCGAGGCCCGGCGACGGGTCCAGGAGATCTCCGCGCGGTTCGGATTCCACATCGACCCGGACGCGGTCATCGAGGATCTGCCGGTGGGCGCCCAGCAGCGCGTCGAGATCATCAAGGCGCTCTCCCGTGACGCGGAGGTCCTCATCCTCGACGAGCCCACCGCCGTGCTCACCCCACAGGAGACGGACGAGCTCATCGGCATCATGCGCCAGCTCAAGGAGCGCGGCACCTCGATCGTCTTCATCACGCACAAGCTGCGCGAGGTCAAGGCGATCGCGGACCAGATCACCGTCATCCGGCGCGGCAGGGTCGTGGGCACGGCGGTGCCGGAGTCCACGGAGTCCGAGCTCGCCGGCCTCATGGTGGGCCGCGAGGTGCACCTGACCACGGACAAGCAGGCGTCCGAGCCGGGCGAGGAGACGTTCGCCGTGGAGGGCCTCACCGTCGTGGGCAGCGGGGAGAACCTGCTGCTCGACGACGTGAGCCTCTCGGTGCGCCGGGGCGAGGTGCTCGCCGTCGCAGGCGTCGACGGCAACGGCCAGTCGGAGCTCGCCGAGGCGATCCTGGGGCTCGTGGAGCCGCGCACGGGCACGATCGTCCTCGATGGGGAGGACCTCGCCCACCGCAGCGTGAAGGAGCGCCTGCGCGCCGGGATCGGCTTCGTGCCGGAGGACCGCTCCACCGACGGGGTGATCGGCGGCTTCTCCATCCGCGAGAACATGATCCTCGACCTCTACGACACGGAGCCGTACGCCTCGGGCCTCTCGCTGCAGCCCGCCACGATCCGTGCCGAGGGGGAGAAGAAGGTCGAGGAGTTCGACATCCGGCTCAGCTCCATCGACCATCCCATCTCCACCCTCTCCGGCGGCAACCAGCAGAAGGTCGTGCTCGCCCGCGAGCTGGGCCGGCCGCTGCGGCTGCTCGTCGCCAGCCAGCCCACCCGCGGTGTGGACGTGGGCTCCATCGAGTTCGTCCACAAGCGCATCATCGCCGAACGCGACTCCGGCACGCCCTGCCTCATCGTCTCCACGGAGCTCGACGAGGTCTACAACCTCGCGGACCGGATCGCGGTGATGTACAAGGGGCGGCTCATGGGCATCGTCCCGCCCACCACACCGCGTGATGTGCTCGGCCTCATGATGGCCGGGGTGCCCGAGGACGAGGCGCTCGCCCGCGTGGCGAGCGGCGAGGACGCCACAGAGATCTCCGCGGCCGAGGAGGACCCCGCATGAGTGAGAAGACCGCATCCCCGGCGCCGGTCCCGTCAGGGTCCGGGGCGACTTCCGGCACCGGCGATCCCGGCACCGGAGGCCGCCAGCCGGCGCGCCGCGGCGAGCCGCGGCCCGGCGTCCTGCGCGACCTCCTCTCCGGCTCCTGGATGGTCTCGCTGCTTTCGATCGTGGTGGGCCTGCTCGTGGGCGCCGTGCTCATCGCGGCGTCCAACCCGGCCGTCCAGGACACGCTCGGCTACCTGTTCGCCCGGCCCTCGGACTTCTTCGTCGCGACGTGGAACGTGGTGACTGAGGCGTACCTCGCGCTCTTCCGCGGTGCCGTGTTCGACTGGCAGGCGACCAGCTTCGTCCGCTCCGTCCGCCCGCTGACGGAGTCCCTCGTCGCCGCGACGCCGCTCATCCTCGCCGGCCTCGGGATCGCACTGGGCTTCCGCTCCGGCCTCTTCAACATCGGCGGACAGGGCCAGGTCATCATCGGTGCGGTCTGCGCCGGCTTCCTCGGCTACTGGCTCACCCTGCCGCTGGGCATCCACATGCTCGTCGCGCTGCTCGGCGGCGTGGTCGGCGGTGCGGTCTGGGGCGGCATCGCCGGTGCGCTCAAGGCCCGCACCGGCGCCAACGAGGTGATCGTCACGATCATGCTCAACTCCATCGCGGGGTTCCTCATCGCCTATCTGCTCAAGCAGCAGTGGTTCACGCGCTCCGGCAGCGCCAATCCGCAGTCGCGGTCCGTGGACGACACCGCGGCCCTGTTCCCGCTGCTGCCGGACCCGTTCCGCCTCAACGCGGGGTTCCTGCTCGCGGTCGCGGCGACCGTCTTCGTGTGGTGGCTGCTCGAGCGCTCCACCCTGGGCTTCGAGTTCCGCGCGGTGGGGGAGAACCCCCATGCGGCGCGGACCGCGGGCATCTCCGTGGGACGCGTGACCTTCCTCGTCATGGCGCTGGCCGGGGCGCTGGCCGGCCTCGCGGGCGCGGCACAGGTGCTGGGCACGGAGGACAAGCTCACGATCGGCATCGCCGGTTCGCTGGGCTTCGACGCCATCACGGTCGCGCTCCTGGGGCGCTCGCGCCCGCTGGGCACCTTCCTCGCCGGCCTCCTGTTCGGCGCGTTCAAGGCCGGCGGCTACACCATGCAGGCGCAGACGGGCACGCCCATCGACATCGTGCTCGTGGTGCAGTCCGTGATCGTCCTCCTCATCGCCGCGCCCCCGCTGGTCCGCGGCCTGTTCAGACTCCCCGTCCCCGCCGGAAAGGAAGCGCGATGACCGCCACGCCCGCGGGGCCGGCCGCCCCCGCGTCCCACCCGGCCCTCCGCGCCCCCGTCGACGTGAAGTTCCCGGTCGTGTACGGCGGCCTCGGCCTCGTCACCCTGCTGGGCTTCGGCCTCTTCAGCGGCACCGGCGGCAAGCAGACAGTCTTCTCCTTCTCCTCCGGCCGCGACTTCTTCCACGTCCCGGACCTCACGGTCTCCGCCTGGGGGACCTCCGTGGGCGCGGGCATCGTGCTCCTCATGATGGCCGCGGCCGCAGCATGGCTCGCGACGCGGCGGGAGAAGCCGGGTCTCTGGTTCCCTGTGGTCTTCGGGGTCCTCTTCCTCTTCGCCTTCCTCACGTGGGCCGGCGCGGACACCGGGCGCATCCCGCTGACCCCGCTGCTCGCCGGCGCCCTGGCGCTGTCCGTGCCGCTGATCTTCGGCGCGATGGGCGGGCTCATCGGGGAGCGCTCCGGCATCGTCAACATCGCGATCGAGGGTCAGCTGCTCGCGGGGGCCTTCCTCGCCGCGGTGGTCGCCTCCGCGCTCAAGAACCCCTATGCGGGCCTCGTCGCGGCCCCCATCGCCGGAGCGCTCGTCGCGGTCCTGCTCACGTTCTTCGCCATCCGCTACTGGGTCGACCAGATCATCATCGGCGTGGTCCTCAACGTGCTGGTGGTGGGTGTGACGAACTTCCTGTTCTCCACCGTGCTCACCGCGAACCCGGAGACCTGGAACGCCCGGCAGACGCTGCCCTCGCTGCCCATCCCGCTGCTCGCGGACATCCCCGTGGTGGGGCCTGTCTTCTTCAACCAGACGATCCTCGTGTACCTCATGTACCTCGCGGTCGCCGTCATCCACGTGCTCCTCTTCCACTCGCGCTGGGGCCTGCGGACCCGGGCCATCGGCGAGCACCCCAAGGCCGCGGACACGGTGGGCATCAACGTCAACCGGTCCCGCGTGGTCAACACGCTCATCGCCGGCGGCATCGCGGGCCTGGGCGGTGCCTTCTTCACCATCGGCTCCGGTCTGGCGTTCGGCAAGGAGATGTCCGCGGGCCAGGGCTACATCGCCCTGGCGGCCATGATCCTCGGCAAGTGGAGCCCCGTCGGCGCCGTCTGCGCCGCTCTGCTGTTCGGCTTCGCCCGCAACCTGGGTAACACGCTCTCGACCATGGGCACCCCGGTGCCCAGCGACCTGCTGCTCATGCTGCCCTACATCGTCACGATCTTCGCCGTCGCCGGCTTCGTGGGCAGGGTCCGCCCGCCGGCCGCCGCCGGCAAGCCGTACTCCGCACAGTGACGGGA
>NZ_JALAHB010000043.1 GCF_022712115.1 Brevibacterium sp.
GCCGGGGACGTGCGGGTGAGGGCTGCGGGCGTGGGTGGAGGGCATGCCCGCACTGTAGCGTTCCCCTGACCCCATTCCCTCCTGTGACCTGCGTCGCTACGATGGCGTCATGAGTATCGACATCCCCACCCGACAGGACCTGGCC
The DNA here is from genome assembly GCF_022712115.1 of Brevibacterium sp. Taxonomy (GTDB): domain Bacteria; phylum Actinomycetota; class Actinomycetes; order Actinomycetales; family Brevibacteriaceae; genus Brevibacterium; species Brevibacterium salitolerans. Next base: position 146 of record NZ_JALAHB010000043.1, read on the forward strand.
GAACTCACACAGCACCGCGACCCCGCGAGTGTGACCCTCTACCTCAGTGCAGCGGAATGGGGCTCGCGCGCCGTCGCCCACGCCACGGAGGCCGCCCATCTGGCGCTGCGCACGGCGGCGGGCGCGGCGATCGCGGAGCTCGAGACAGGCGGTCTGCCCAAGGAGGACCGCGAGAAGCTCAGCGCTCACGTCAAGGATCTCGAACAGGACCGCGACTTCTGGGGCACCGGCGCCCGCAGCATCGCGGTCTTCGTCTCTCCGGAGGGGCTGCGCGCCTTCCGGCTCATGAATGAGCTCGCCTCCGGGCACTTCACCGGCGACCGCTTCGACGTGGGTCCGATGGTCCGCGCCGTCACCTTCGACCACACCGGGTACGTCCTGGCCCTCACGGAGGGGAACGTGCGCCTCCTGCACCTCGACTCCTCCGCGAGCTGTCGCCGCGTGGAGCTCGCGGATCTGCCGGAGGACGCCTCGGACGCGCTCACCCGCGCCCCGCAGGAGGGAAAGTTCGACCGGCAGCGGGCGGACGGCACACTGGGCCCCAAACCGGAGCAGAAGCGGTACGCGAGCCTGGTGCAGAAGGCGGTGCTCGCAGCGATCAGGGATGCGGACGCGCCGCTGCTGCTGGCCGCTGCGAACGACCTCGACCCCGCCTACCGGGACGTGAACACCCATCCGCGGCTGCTGGAGGAGTCCATCACGGCGAATCCGGCCTCGCTCACAGACGAGGATCTGGAGGTCCGCGCCCGGCAGATCCTCGACAGGCACTACACCCAGCGCATCGCGGACTGGGTGGAGCACTTCGGCAATCAGCGCGCCGCGGGCAGGGCCAGCTCGCAGCTCTCGGACGTGGCCAGGGCGGCCGCGGAGGGACGTGTGGCGGAGCTCCTGTTCGACATCGAGGCCGCGCAGGAGGGCACGATCGACGAATACGGCGTGGTCACCCTCGTGGATGAGCCGGGTCCGGAGGCGTACCGCGTGGTGGACGAGGTGGCCGCCCAGGTGCTGCGGACCGGCGGACGCGTCCGCGGCGTCCGCGCCGGCGACATGCCGGACGAGGGGTGGGTCGCCGCCGTGCTCCGCGGCTGAGGAGGCTGCCGGGCGCGCTGCGAGGGGGATCCTGCCGGGCTCGGGCGCGAGGCGGTCCTCGGCGCGCATCTCCGGGGCCTGCCGTCCGGCTCGTCCCGCGGCATTCCGCCCGCCGCAGAACGTCCGTCGCGGAATACTGCGCGATCAGCCGTGTTGAGGGGAGAGGACCTGGAACCCGACTGCACAGGAGGCATGGGCATGGCCGAGAAGAGCACGGACAGGCGCGCGGTGATCGTGGGCGGACACGGCAAGATCGCACTGCTGGCGGTGCCGCGGCTGCGGCGCGCCGGGTGGAGCGTGACCTCGCTCATCCGGAATCAGGACCATGCGGCGGATCTCCACGCTGTGGGAGCGGAGCCCGTGGTCCTCAGCCTCGAGGAAGCCGGCGTGGAGGACCTCGCGAAGGTGTTCGCCGGTGCGGACGCCGTCGTGTTCTCCGCGGGTGCCGGCGGCGGCAATCCCGCACGGACGAGAGCGGTGGACTACGAGGGTGCGCTGCGGACCTTCGAGGCCGCGGAGAAGGCAGGAGCCACTCGCTTCGTCATGGTCTCCTACGCGCGCGCCGCGGTGGACGTGGACCGGCTGGACCCGGAGGACTCCTTCTACCCCTATGCGAAGGCCAAGCACGATGCGGACGCCCGGCTGCGGGAGACGGAGCTGGACTTCACGATCCTGGGCCCCGGCCGCCTCACGCTCGAGGAGGCCACGGAGAAGGTGATGCTCGCGGATCGGACCGGTGCGGTGCCAGGTGTGGAGCTCACTCCTGAGACCGCCGTCACCAGCCGGGACAATGTCGCCGCGGCCATCGCGCACGTGCTGGAGACGGGCGCGGCCAGCAGGCAGACGGTGAACTTCTACGACGGGGAGACCCCGCTCGCGGAAGCCATCCGCTGATCCGCGGCACCCCTCCCCGCGTTCCTCCACGAAGCCGCGCTCACCCACGAAGTCGCGTTTCTCCGTGAAGTTACGTCTGCGTAGCGGCCGCCCTGCACGGCCGCTACGCAGACGTAACCTCGCTGTGGGGGTGGGACGGGGAGGCTGCCGGCCCTATAGCCTGGGGGAGTGACTGCTGAGAACGTGACCGCGGCGAACCGGGCAGGTGCTCCGGCCGCTCCCGAGACCCCGCTCCTCCACACCCAGACCGTCCAGGGCGGACCGGGGCGGGCGGTCTTCGTCCACGGTCTCTTCGGCCGGGGCAAGAACTTCACCACCGCGGCGAAGGCCATCGCGGACACGCACACCAGCCTGCTCGTGGACCTGCCCAACCACGGCGAATCACCGTGGACGGAGCGGTTCTCCTACGTCGACATGGCGCATGCGCTCGCCCGCACGCTGCGGGAAGGATTCGCCGCGGACGGGCCGGTGGACGTCATCGGGCACTCGATGGGCGGCAAGACCGTCATGGTGCTCGCCCTGCTCCACCCGGACCTCGTGCGCCGTCTCGTCGTCGTGGACATCTCTCCCACGCAGTCCCCGGATTCGGAGGAGTTCCCCCACCTGCTCGGCGCTCTGGCCGGCGTGGACCTCACGGCGCTGCGGACCCGTGCGGATGCGGACGCGCTCCTGCAGGAGCCCATCCCCAACCCGCTGACGCGCGGCTTCCTGCTCCAGAACCTCCGGCCGGTCCGGCGGGGTGAGACAGGCGCCTCGGCCGGGGACGCTTCCGGCGCTCCCGCGCCCGAGGCCGCCTTCCGCTGGCAGCCCAACCTCGCCCTCCTGCGGGCCGAGCTGCCCGCGGTGGCGTCCTTCCCGGACATGGAAGGACGGACGTTCTCCGGGCCGGTGCTCTGGGTGGGTGGGACGCGTTCGCCCTACGTCACGCCGGAGGCGGAGCCGGCGATGCGCGCCCTCTTCCCGCGCGAGCGCAAGGTCATGGTCAAGGGCTCCGGCCACTGGGTCCACTCGGAGAAGCCGGAGGAGTTCGCCGGACTGCTCCGTGCCTTCCTCACGGCAGAGGGCTGAGGGAAGCGTGTGAGTGTCGCAGGGCGGCCCGACGCTGAAGGACAGCCGGGTACCGGAGGGAAGCCGGGTGCCGTCGCCCAGCCGAGCTCAGGGAGACAACCGAACGCTCCCGGAACGGCGGGGCCGGCACTGCACGCCGGGTGGATCCGCCGCCGGCTGCGTGCCCTTGAACAGGAGATCGGGCCGGGCGAGCTCGTCTGTGCGCTGCCGCTGACCCGCGTGCTCATCGTGATCGTCGCAGTGCTGTACTCCCTGTGCGCGGGTGCGGTGTTCGCGGGCTTCGGGATGCTGCTGTGGTTCCACCTCGCCGAGGGCTTCTCAGCTCCTCCTCTGCTGCTGGTCATGGCCGTTCTCCTTGTGCTCTTCTACCTCTGCCTGTTCGTCCTCCTCATCTGGAGCTGGCGCCGATACCTGCTCGTCACGACCGCGGGGCTGGAAGTCGTCGAGGGCTTCAGGACGGTGCGCGCCCGCTGGGCGGACGTGGCGCGGATCGAGGCCGCGCAGTCCGGACTGCACCTCGGCAGTGCGGTGGTGGTCCTGCGCGACGGGCGCCGGATCACCAGCACCGTCACCGGCGCGCGGTTCGCGATGGTGAACGGAACACGGGTCCGGGAGCACTGGCCCCGCATCCTCCCCGACGGATCGCGGGTGTACGCGGGCCCGGCGGTGGACGTGCTCATCAATGCGCACCGCCGGAGCCTGGGGCTGTGAGCCTGCGCGGCCGAGGTTCCGGTGGCCGCGGCGCCGGTGGCCGAGGTTCCCGTCGCGCAGGCCCCGGTGGCGGAGGCCCCGGTGGCGAAGGCTCCCGTCGCGCAGGCCCCACCGGCCCGTGACCACGACGTCCGGACACTGTGACGACGTGTGACTGTGACGGACCTCGCCGCGGAATACGCGCGGGCCTGCGTAGGGTTGAGTGAGTGGACGCGCCGCGTCCGTGAAGTCCGCACGACCCGGAGGAACCATGACTGACACCGCACCGCAGATCGCCCCGGACACCGGCGATCCCAAGTTCGCCGGCTATGCGAAGCAGGATCGGCTGGTGAGCACGCAGTGGGTGGCGGACCGTCTCGGTGCGGACGGACCCACGGAGCCCGGCCTCGTCCTCGTCGAGAGCGACGAGGACGTGCTCCTCTACGAGTCCGGCCACATCCCCGGAGCCGTGAAGGTCGACTGGCACACGGAGCTCAACGATCCCGTCACCCGTGACTACGTGGACGGCGAGGGCTTCGCCCGCCTCATGCGTGCCAAGGGGATCGCCCGCACGGACACGATCGTCGTCTACGGCGACAAGTCCAACTGGTGGGCGGCCTACGCGCTGTGGGTCTTCACGCTGTTCGGCCACGAGGACGTGCGCCTCATGGACGGAGGGCGGCAGAAATGGGAGGCGGAGGGCCGTGAGCTCACCCGCACCAAGCCGGCCCCCGAACCCTCGGACTACCCCGTCGTCGAGCGTGACGACTCGCGCATCCGTGCCTACCTGCCAGAGGTCCGCGAGGCGATCGGCGAGATCCCGCTCATCGACGTGCGCAGCCCGCAGGAGTACACGGGCGAGCGCACGCACATGCCCGCCTACCCGGAGGAGGGTGCGCTGCGCGGGGGCCACATCCCCACCGCGCGCTCGGTTCCGTGGGCCACCGCGGCCAACGAGGACGGCACGTTCCGCAGCGCCGAGGAGCTGCGGCGGATCTACCTCGACGAGCTGGGTCTGCAGCCGGAGGGCGAGATCATCGCGTACTGCCGGATCGGCGAGCGCTCCTCGCACACGTGGTTCGTCCTCGAGCACCTGCTGGGGTTCGACAGCGTGAAGAACTACGACGGCTCGTGGACCGAATGGGGCAATGCCGTGCGCGTGCCCATCGCCACCGGTGAGGAGCCCGGGGAGGCACCGGCCCGATGAGCGCCCCCACCGCTGCAGCTTCCGCTGACCTCCCGCTGCCGGCCTCCCTGCAGGAGATCGCCGACGACTTCGCCGCCATGCCGGAGGGGGAGCGCCTCCAGCTGCTCCTCGAGTTCTCCGACGAGCTCCCCGCTCTCCCGCCGCGCCTGGCTGAGCACCCGGAGCTGCTGGAGCCCGTGCCGGAGTGCCAGTCGCCCATCTTCGTGCTCACGGAGCTGGACGACGGCGCGGCTGAGGGGACTGCCTCCGCCGAGGCTCCCGTGAGGCTGTTCTTCTCCGCGCCCGCGGAGGCGCCCACCACCCGCGGCTTCGCCGGCATCCTCGCAGAAGGGCTCGACGGCCACACCGCCGCGGAGATCCTCTCCGTGCCCGCGGACTTCCCCCTCCGCCTCTCGCTGACGAAGGCGGTGAGCCCGCTGCGGCTCAACGGGATGTCCGGGATGCTCGCGCGGATCCAGCGTCAGGTGCGCGAGCATCTGGCGGCGCGGCCGTGAGCGAGGCCGTGCCCGGTCCTGAGGGCCGTCCCGCCGAGCAGTCGCCTGCAGACCCGCAGGCCGCCGCGTCGCAGTCCGCGGCCGCGCAGACCGCCCACCCCCGTGAGCTCCGCCGGCATGCGCTCGACCACGAGGTGCCCTGGGCGCTGCCGCTGGTGGTCCGCCGCTCCAAGACGCACATCGCCCGTGAGGTGGACGTGCTGGAGGCCGCCGCCGAGGCCGTGGTCCGGCTCCTCGACGACCCCCGGTCACAGCCCGGAGGGGACTGGCACGAGGCGGTGCGGCACTGGCGCGAGGGTGCGATCCGCAAGGTGGTGCGCCGCGGGGACGGCAGGAAGTTCGAGGACGCCCGCGCCCTGGGCAGCGTGGGTGCGGCTCATCCGGGGCCGGGGGAGTGGGGCGTCGCCGAGGCGCTCGCACTGCCGCCGGGCCCGGTGCAGCCGCTGCCCGCGGAGCTGAAGAAGCTGCAGGTGGGCGGGACGGAGTTCCCGGACGAGGGTGAGTCCACGGTGCCGGCCGCCGAGGCCGTGGTGGTCATCGAGCTGACCCCGCACCACCGGCTCACCTCCGGCAAAGCGGCCGCGCAGTGCGGCCATGCGGCGCAGCTGGCCTACGAGCAGATGCCGGAGGACGTGCGGTGCCGCTGGCGCGAGGCCGGCTTCCGCGTCCGTGTGGAGAAGGCGGATCCGCGGGTCTGGGCCTCCGCACGGCGGCCCGTGAGCGTCACGGACGCCGGCTTCACGGAGCTCGACGGTCCCACGGAGACCACGCGCGCCCGCTGGGCGACGGCGGACGGCGCCGTCCCTGCGACCGGTGTCGGCGGCACGCACGGCGGCCTCGGGCGCGTGCTGTCCCGACTGCGGGGAGCACTCAGCCGAGCTCGATGAGCTTCCCGCTCCTCGCCACCTCCGGATCCGTGCAGGAGGCGAGGTCGAAGCAGCAGGGCCGGCGCTTGCCGTCCTCCAGCTTGGAGATCGTCACCTCCACGCGGCGCGCCCGCGTCTGCGCGTTCTTCGTCGCGCCCACCCAGCGGACCCATTCCCAGCGGGCCATCGGCGTGATGTCCTGCCAGGCAGCCCGGGCCTCGGGCGCGGAGGCGAGAGCCTCCTCCAGGTCCGCGGGGACCTCGGGCTCGGGCCAGTCCCCGCGGCGCGTGAACGTGAACTCGACGGCGGTGCCCTCCCGCAACGAGGCGGCGGCCTGCAGCTGAGCATCCACCGGGAGCCAGTGGCCCTTCCTCCCGTCCGGCTCCAGCACGGCGTCGAAGACGTGGCCGTTCAGCTCCGCGTGCACCGCCACCTGCCCGCGTGAGGGCAGCGCCCGGCTGGCCTCGTCCGGCAGGCGGATGAGGAGCCGCTCACCCAGCCCGCTCACCTGCGCGCTGCCGGTCACCCGCTCCGCCGCGGCATTCGTCCTCGTCGCCATGTCCTGTCCTCCCAGCTTCCGGTCCGCAGCCGGGATGCGGCGTGCGGCCGGGTTCCGTCCGGCACTGTGGACTCCAGCATAGGAGCCGCGATGCGGATGCGCTTCTCCATTCCTGCTCAACCATTCCCGGGCGATCTTCCCGAAACGCAAGGACAGTTGTTCTCCGGACTGTGATGTGCAAGTTTGGTTTCCATGTTGAACCGCATGCACGACCTGCTGCGCCTGAGGACCACCCCTGCGCTCTTCTTCGCGGCGGCGGGAGTCATCCTGCTCTTCGTCGTCGCCACGATCCTCTTCACGGAACCGCTCTCCGCGGCCACCGGTGCCGCCTCGCAGTGGCTCATGGTGAACCTCGGATGGTTCTACATCCTGGGCGTGACGCTGTTTCTCCTCTTCCTCATCTACATGGCCGCGAGCCGGTTCGGCCGGGTGAAGCTGGGGCCGGACGACGAGGCGCCGGAACACTCGAACGTGACCTGGTTCGCCATGCTGTTCGCGGCCGGGATCGGCTCCATCCTCCTGTTCTGGGGTGTGGCGGAACCGGTGAGCCACTTCGGGGCGCCGCCCCGCGGTGCGTCGCTGGGCATCGAGCCGGAGAGCGGAGCCGCCGCCGTGGACGCGCTGAACTTCGCCATGTACCACTTCACCTTCCACACCTGGGCGATCTTCACGCTGCCCGCGCTGTGCTTCGCCTACTTCATCCACAAGCGCAACCTCCCACCACGGGTCTCCTCGATCTTCCAGCCCCTCCTGGGCAAGCGGATCCACGGTCCCGTCGGCAAGCTCATCGACGTCGTCGCGATCATCGGGACCGTGTTCGGCGTGGCGGTGTCGATCGGTCTGGGCGTGCTGCAGATCAACGGCGGCCTCTCACAGCTGTTCGGGATCCCGGAGAACGCCGGCTGGCAGCTCATCATCATCGGGGTCGTCACCCTCATCGCCATGATCTCCGTGGGCCTCGGGCTGGAGCGCGGCATCAAGGTGCTGTCGAACATCAACATCGTCGCCGCCGTGGGGCTGCTCCTCTTCGTCCTCGTGGCCGGCGGCGCCGCGCTCTACGCCCTCAAGGGGACCATCGAGTCGTTCGGCACGTACATCTTCAGCCTGCCGGAGCTCGCGTTCTGGAACGACACCCTGGGCGACACCGGATGGCAGAACACCTGGACGGTCTTCTACTGGGCCTGGACCATCACCTGGTCGCCGTTCGTCGGCATCTTCATCGCCCGCATCTCCCGCGGGCGGACCATCCGCCAGTTCGTCATCGGCGTGCGCGCGGTGCCGTCCCTGTTCTCCGTGGTGTGGTTCGGGATCTTCGGCTGGGCGTCCATGGACATCGAACTCAACGGGTCCGGCGGTCTCGTCGAGCGCGTGGTGGACGACGGGGACATCCCCGGGGCGCTGTTCGAGCTGCTCTCGCACTATCCGGGTGCGTGGCTGGTCTCCGTCATCGCCATCGCCGTGGTCATCGTCTTCTTCATCACGTCCCTGGACTCCGCCGCGCTCGTCATCGACACGATGGCCAACGGGCACGAGGACTTCAACCCGCTGGGACAGCGCCTCTTCTGGGCGCTGGCGGTGGGTCTCATCACCGCCACGCTGCTCGTGTTCTCCGGGGAGGGCGGACTGGAGGCGCTGCAGTCCATCAGCATCCTCATCGGCCTGCCGTTCTTCGTCATCGCGTTCTTCCAGATGTATGCGCTCCGGCGCGCGCTCCGGGAGGACGCCGGAGAGCTGCCGGCCATGCGCACCCGGGAATGGCGCCGGGTGCTGCCGCCGGAGGAGTTCATCCGGCGGATGCGCAGGGGCTCCTCCGACCGCTACGAGTATGCGGACCCCGCGGACGCCGTCACCCGGCCGCAGCCCCGCACGGAGGTGCCGGTCATGCGGGATCCCTATGTGGACGCGGTGCCGCACGGGAGGCGCCGTCCCCGGCGCAGCGTCACGCTCGCGGGCCGCACCGGCAGCAGGAGGCTGCCGGCGCGCACCCCGGAGGAGGCCCCGGTCCGCGAGCGCCTGCCCCTCGACGACGTGGAGCCGCACGAGGACTAGTCCGGACTGCGGTTCCGACCACGTGGCGCTCGCCGCTCACAGGGCTTCACACCAGCGAGGGTGCGTCGTAGTGTGAGTGTCATGGGACAAGGCATCTTGGTCACCTGGGGTTCTTTCGCAGGAGGGGTGCCGAGTTCCTCGCAGCAGGTCTACCCTGGAAGCAGGCCTTCCTCGTCATCGAGGACTGGTCCGCTCATCGCCCGGCAGTCGCCAGGGCATCGAGAAAGGAGCAGCATCATGGTCGTCATCGGCTGGATCGTCGTCGGACTGCTGGCAGGAGCGCTGGCCAAGCTCGTCCTCCCCGGCAAGCAGGGAGGCGGGTGGATCAGCACGATCATCCTCGGACTCATCGGCGCCTTCGTCGGCGGGCTGCTGTTCGGGCTGTTCGGCGGCAAGGGCATCGGTGCGGTCTTCAGTGAGCCCTGGTCGTGGGGATCCTTCCTCATCGCGGTCATCGGCGCGATCGTGTTCTCGTTCGTGTGGGGACTGCTCACCAAGGACAAGACGCCTGCCTGAACGCTCAGGCGCAGACGACGGCCGGACCCTGCAGGGTCCGGCCGTCGTCTGTGTGCGCGGCGGGTGTGCGGGCCGAGTGCTCCGTCGGGTGCGCGGTGACCGGGGCCGGCCCGCGCGCCTCTCAGCCGGGGCTGGTCACCGTTCGGAGCCTGCTCAGGAGAACTCGAGGCCGGCGAAGTCCCCGCTGCTCCGCCAGGTCTCCAGGTGGCGGAAGAATGCGAAGGCTCCCGCCGGATAGCCCACCGCGTACCGGCTGCGCTCGTCCGCGCCTCTGCCCTCGTTGTTGTAATAGCCGGGCGTGCAGTCACTCCTGTCCCGGGGCCGGCTCTCCTCCAGGAGCATGCGCACCCAGGCGGCCTCCGCCTCGGCGGTGGGCTCGATGCGGCGGGCTCCGGTCTCCTGCGCGCGGCGGAGGATCGCCCCGACGGCGCGTGCCGCATGGGTGTAGTTGTGCGGCACGTTGGAGCTCAGCGCGGCTCCCTGCGTCAGCTGCTGGATGAAGAGGTTGGGAAACCCGTGGACCTGCATCCCGTGGAGCGTGCGCATGCCGCCGGCCCAGTGTTCGGCGAGGGTGCGTCCGTCCGCGCCCACGATGTCGAAGCCGTTGACGGCGGTGGGATCGTTGGCGTACTCGAAGCCCGTCGCGTAGACGATCACGTCCACCGGGTGCTCCTCGCCGTTCACCACCACACCGTCGCGGGTGATGCGCTCCACGCCCTGCCCGTCGGTGTCGACGAGGTGCACGTGGGGGAGGTTGAAGGACTGCAGGTACTCGTCGTGGAAGCCCGGCCGCTTGCACAGCTGGGAGTACCAGGCCTTGAGCCCCTCCGCGGTCCGCGGATCCTCCACGAGTGTGTCCACGCGGGCTCGGATCTCGTCCATCTTCGCCAGGTCCGCGGCAGCCACGGCTGCGCCCACGGACTCCGGTGTGGCCTGCTCCGGCGGGACGCTGCGGACCGCCGCGCGCAGCCTGCGCCCGAGGTCCGTCCATCCGTCCTGGATGAGGTCCTCGACGTCTCCCTCCTCGCCCAGCATGTGGCCGTCCCAGTTGCGCGTGAAGTTGTCGAGGAAGGCCGCCTGCCAGCCCGGCTGCGCGGAGATCCGTGCGAACCACTCCGGATCCACCGGGCCGTTGTCGCGGACGTCCACGGACGTGGGGGTGCGCTGGAAGACGAACAGCTCCGCCCCGGCGCGGGCGACCTCGGGCACGGCCTGGATCGCCGTGGCACCCGTGCCGATGATCGCCGTCCGCCTGCCGCGCAGGCCCGTGAGCTCGCCGCCCTCGGGCGTGCCGCCGGTGACGGAGTAGTCCCAGCGGCTCGTGTGGAACCAGTCGCCGGCGAACTCCTCGATGCCCGGGATGGCCGGCAGCTTCGCCACGCTCAGCGGCCCCATGCCCATGCCCAGATAGCGGGTGCGGAAGGCGTCGCCGCGGTTCGTCTCCACGAGCCACTTCGACTCGTCCTCCAGCCACGTGGCCCGGGTGACTGCGGTGTGCAGGAGGGCGTTGTCGTAGAGGCCGTAGTGGCGGCCGATCCGCCGGCAGTGGGCGGAGATCTCCGGCCCGTGGGCGTAGCGCTCCGTGGGCCGGTGCCCGGTCTCCTCCAGCAGCGGCATGTAGATGAGCGAGCTGGTGTCGCACATGAGGCCGGGGTAGCGGTTCCAGTACCAGACGCCGCCCAGATCCCCGGCGGAGTCGACGATCCGCACGTCCGCGTTGCCGGTGAAGCCGGCCTCGCGCACCCGGGCGGCGGTGAGCAGTCCTGCGAAGCCGCCGCCCACGAACGTGAACTCGACCTCGTCGTGGACGGCGTCACGGGGTGCCACGGGCATGTACGGGTCCGTGGGCTGCTCGCTGAAGGCATCGCGGATGCGGACGTAGCTGCGCTGGCCCTCTGCGGCGAGGCGCTTGTCCCGCTCCTCCGCGTAGCGCCGGTAGACCTCCTCCGCGGTGGCCGGGGCGTGCTCTGCCGGCCGAGTGTGCTGTGCTGTCCGGGTGTGCTCTGCGGTGTCCGGCTGCGTGCTCACCGGAGTCCCTCCCATGCGGCGGTGCGCTCGCTGTGCGGATCCGTGAAGGTGCGGCGCTCCAGGTCGAAGACCTCCACCGCGCGGTGATCCGGACTGTACGGCTCCCAGCCCGGGTCTCCGTCGCGGATGAAGGAGACCCAGGCCGCGTGCACCTCGTCCGCCAGGGCCTGCGGGGCCTCCGGTCCGGTGAGTGCCGCCGAATGCTCCGCGTCCAGCGTGTCGAACGCGAACGGCAGTTCGAGGGCATGACAGGCGCGCAGGCGTCCGCCCTGCGTGCCGCTGGGCCAGGCGAACTCGTACATGAAGGAGGGGGAGGTGGCGGTGGCCGCGCGGGCCTCGGCGGCGCGGACGGCGGGAATGCGGAACATCCAGTCCGTCAGCACTGCGGTGAGGGCCGCTCCCGGGCGCGGGTCAGCGGTATCGTCGAAGAGCGCGGCCGCCTCCTCCGGATCTGCGAAGCCCAGCCCGCGCAGGGTTCCGTGGAGAGCCGCAGTGTCCGCCGCCTCGTAGGCGCCGGAGGGGACGGTGAAGAGCGTGTTCTCGTCCGTGTTCGTGCCGATGAGGACCGGTACGTCCGCCGAGGTGCCGGTCGTCATGGCGGTGATGGGGGCGGTGGGCAGGACCTCGCCGTCCACGGTGGGGGAGAAGAGCATGGAGTTCGCCGCAACCTCGCGGAAGCGTGCGACGTCCCTCTCGGTCTGGACCTGGACCGTCAGCGCCTTCACCGCGGTGAGGAGGTCTGCCTGCGGTACGGCGGCGAACGCGGTGCGCGTGGGCGCGATCCCGAGCTTCTCCGCGAGTGCCAGTGTCACCTGGTGCGCGGTCTCGGGCGGGAGGGAATGGTGCCCGGCACCGCTCTGGAGGATCGCGCCGCGGAACAGGCCCGAGGCCGCGGGCGAAGCGAGCAGTGCGCCCACGCTCATGGCCCCTGCGGATTCGCCGCCGATCGTCACCCTCTCCGGGTCGCCGCCGAAGGCCGCGATGTTCTCTCGCACCCATGTGAGCGCGGCGATCTGGTCGCGCAGACCGATGTTCGCGGGGCCGTCCGGAAGCTGCAGCCAGCCGTGTGCGCCGAGCCGGTAGTTGAGGGTCACGCAGACGATCCCGTCGCGGGCGAAGGCGGTGCCGTCATACTGCGGGACGGCACCGGAGCCGTGGACGAACGCACCGCCGTGGATGAAGACGTAGACGGGGAGCGACGCGGTGGGATCCGGGGTCCAGACGTTGACGTTGAGGTACTCCTCGCCCGGGATCAGCGGATTCGCCAGCAGCTCGGCGTGCACGGGCGGGTAGGGATACTGCGGCACTGTGGGACCGTGGCTGCGTGCAGGTCGGACCCCGTCCCAGGGAGCGGCGGGCTGCGGGGGATCGAACTCGCCCGTGGGGGATCCGGTGTGCGCGGGGGCCTGGGCATAGGGCACGCCCAGGAAGGCGTGGACACCCGCCTCCCGCGTTCCCTCGACGATGCCGGATCGTGTGTGCACCTGCGTCATTGCAGTACCTCCTGGTCAGTCGGCCTCCTCAGGCTCTGATCAAGTGTTCACTCAGTTGAGAGGAGCGTCAAGTGCGTGCGTCGCGCCGGCCCACGTGACGCTTCTCTTCCCCGAGTCCGCTCAGCTGCCGGCTGCGAACGCGGGAAGCCGGGAGCCGGCATACGGCACCCGACTTCCCGCTGTCCTTGCAGTTGGGCCTCATGCCCGCGGATTCACGATGATCTTCACGTGCTGCTCGTTGTTGTTGATGAGCTGCTCGATCCCTCCGGAGACGACCTCGTCGAGGCCGATCCGGCTGGTGATGAACGGCTTGAGATCGATCTTGCCGCTGCGCACCAGCTCGATCGTCGCGGGGTGGTCGTTGGAGTAGCCGATGGTGCCGCGCAGGTCGATCTCCTTGAGCACGATGCTGGGCAGGTCCACCTCCGGCTTGTGCCCCCAGATGGACACGTTCACGATCACGCCACCGGGCCGCACGGCGGCGATGAGGGTGTCGAGCACCACGGGCACGGATGAGCACTCGAAGGCGACATCCGTTCCCGTGTCGCCCGTGAGCTCCCGGACGCGCTCGGCCACGTCGCCGTCGCGGGGATCGAGGATCTCGTCTGCGACGCCGGTGCTCCGTGCCTTCTCCTTCCGCGCCTCCGAGAGCTCTGAGACGTAGACGGTGAGGCCCTCCGCCTTGAGGATCGCGGCGGTGAGCAGGCCGATGGGCCCGGCGCCGCCCACCAGCGCGGTCTGGCCGGCAGCGGCGCCCGAACGAACGAACGCATGGTGGGCCACGGAGAGCGGTTCGATGAGGGCCGCCTCGTCGAGCGGGATGTCGCCCACCGGATGCACCCAGCGGCGCTCCACCACGATCTTCTCGGAGAGGCCCCCGCCGCGGCCGCCCAGCCCGATGAAGTTCATGTCCTTGTCCAGCTGGTAGCTCTAGCCCGGCCCGGTGTCCACGACCCCGCAGATTATGTAGGGCTCGACGACGACGGACTGGCCCACCTCGAGGTCGTCCACGCCTTCGCCGAGGGCGGTGATGGTGCCGGAGAACTCATGCCCCATGACCACGGGCGCGGACTCGCCGGAGATGGGGTGCGGATGTCCGGCCGCCGGGATGAAGAGGGGGCCTTCGAGGTACTCGTGGAGGTCGGAGCCGCAGATGCCGCACCAGGCGACGTCTATCGCCACCGTGCCCGGCTTCAGCTCCGGCTCCGGGATGTCCTCGACCCGGATGTCCTTGCGATCGTAGAAGCGCGCTGCTCTCATCACTGCCTCCTGCAGAGCCGATGTCGTCTGTGCACGTCCACGCTAGACGTCGAGAGCACTGCACGGAAGGTGTCTCGGCGTGAGTGGACCTCCCTGTCTCAGCGTGAGTCACCCTGAACTTCGGAGACGGTGGGGTTCGGCTGAACATCGGTGGACAACGCCGGTACCCGCGGCCCGTCTATACTCGGAAGGTCTGTCTGCAGCAGGCCGTGCACTGTGACGAAATATGTTCCCCTCGGTCTTGCGTCGTATCACCACAAGAGGTCTGAGCGTGTCCCACACACCCGAGTACCAGGCACCATCCGGCGGCGTTTCGGCTGCGACTGCCTACGATCCCGAGGGCAACCCGGTCGAGCCCTCGCACCGGGACCGCCGTCCCAGGAAGAAGCGGACGGGGCGCAAGATCCTCGTGACCCTCCTGGTGCTGGTGCTCCTGGCGGTCGCCGCGGTGGCCGGATACGTCTTCTATCTTGGCAAGCTCTTCGACGACAACTCGAACCAGCTGGGGCAGGACGACCTCTACAGCGGCGAGCAGCCCGTGGCCGAGGCCGGTGACCCCATCAACATCCTCCTGCTGGGTTCGGACGCCCGGGACGAGGATGTGGACTACGCGGGAGGGGCACGCGGCTTTCGCTCCGACACGATCATGGTCATGCACCTGGACGGGGACCGGAAGGGTGCGCAGATCATGTCGATTCCGCGTGACATGTGGGTGCCCGTGGAAGGCCACGGCAACGCGAAGATCAACGCCGCCATGAGCTACGGCGGCCTTCCGCTGGCCAACCAGACGATCAGCGAGTTCATCGATGCGCCCATCCACCACGTGGCGATCATCGACTTCGAGGGCTTCAAGGCGCTCACGGACAGTGTGGGCGGCGTGACGGTGGACTCCGAGCAGGCGTTCGAGATCGACGGTCACTCATTCACGCAGGGCGAGAACGAGCTGGATGGTGAGCAGGCGCTCGCCTTCGTCCGTGAGCGCAAGGGGTTTGCGGACGGCGATCTCCAGCGCGCGCGCAACCAGCAGGCCTACCTCAAGGCGCTCACGTCCAAGATCATCTCCGCGGACACGCTGAGCAACCCCAACAAGGTCACCGGCATGGTGAGGGACTTCGCTCCCTACATGACGGTGGACGACAAGCTCACCGCATCCAAGATCGCCAGCATCGGCTACGAGATGCGCGAGGTGCGGCCGGGCGAGGTGACGTTCTTCTCCGCACCCATCTCCGGCGCCGGCCGTTCGGCGGACGGGCAGGCGATCCTCAACGTGGATGAGGCTGGGCGTGATGAGATCCGGAAGGCCTTCAACGACGACACGGTGGGCGACTACGCGGAGAACGCCTCGCCCCCGCATCTCTGATCGCTCCGACAACAGACCGGCGCAGGCACAGGTACATGAAAGGCTCGCACATGGCAGAAACGCATACCTCGTCCGCAGCCGCGGCCGGCGCCGCGGAGATCGCCGAGCTTCCCGCCTGGCGCCAGGACTATCCGTACGCGCGCAAGCTCAAGCGCGTGGAGTACGAGGCGCAGAAGCGCGAGCTGCAGATCGAACTCCTCAAGCTCCAGCGCTGGGTGAGCACCTCCGGGGCGAAGATCGCGATCGTGTTCGAGGGCCGGGACGCGGCGGGCAAGGGCGGCTCCATCAAGCGCTTCACGGAACACCTCAACCCGCGCGGTGCCCGCACCGTGGCCCTGGGCGTGCCCACCGAACGTGAGAAGTCCCAGTGGTACTTCCAGCGGTATGCGGAGCATCTGCCCGCCGGCGGCGAGATCGTGTTCTTCGACCGCTCCTGGTACAACCGCGCCGGAGTGGAGAAGGTCATGGGGTACTGCACGGACGAGCAGTACACGGAGTTCATGCGCGCGGCACCCGAGTTCGAACGGATGCTGGTGAACTCCGGCACCCGGCTCATCAAGTTCTGGTTCTCCGTGAGCCGTGCGGAGCAGCGGGAGCGCTTCCGCTCCCGTTCCGAGGATCCGCTCAAGCAGTGGAAGCTCTCGCCCACGGACCTCGCCTCGCTGGACAAGTGGCACGAGTACACGGAGGCCAAGGAGGCCATGTTCTACTACACGGACACGGAGACGGCTCCGTGGACCGTGGTGAAGTCGAACGACAAGAAGCGCGCCCGGCTGGAGGCCATGCGCTACGTCCTCAGCCTCTTCGACTATCCGGACAAGGATCCGGCGGTCGTCGGCACCGTCGACCCTCTCATCGTGGGTCGTGCCGCAGACATCCACGAGACGGACGAGCACCCGGGGGAGCGGAGCTTCCCCCAGCTCTGAGCGCCCGGCTCATCCGTGCCCGGCAGTGTGCAGGCAGCCCGCGCTCTCGCGTGAGAGGCCCGCATGGAGGTCGGGCCGGACGACAGCACCTGCTGTCTACGCCCTGCGGTACTGCGCGGTGATCGGGCAGTCGAAGGGATCCCGCGCGGCGAGCCCCACGCGGTTGAGGTAGCCGACGACGATCGCATAGGAGCGCAGCAGGGAGGTCTCCGTGTAGGGCACGTCGTGCGTGCGGCAGAACTCGCGCACGAGCACCCGTGCGCGGGCCAGGTGCGGGCGCGCCATGCTGGGGAAGAGATGGTGCTCGATCTGGTAGTTGAGGCCGCCCATCAGCCATGTGGCCCACCAGCCGCCCCGGATGTTGCGCGAGGTGCGCACCTGCTTGGAGAAGAAGTCCAGCTTGGCGTCCCGCGCGATGACCGGCATGCCCTTGTGGTTCGGTGCGAACGAGGCGCCCATGTACACACCGAACACCGCCAGCTGCACGCCCATGAACGCGCACGCCATGCCCAGGGGCAGGAAGGCGAAGACGGGCACCAGCAGCAGCGGGAAGCGCACGGCGAACAGGGCGAGTTCGATCCAGCGGCCCTTCACCTGCTTCTCCGTGACGAGGTGCTTGAGGCTGAGGAAGTGGAGATTGATCCCCTCGAGCGTGAGCAGGGGGAAGAAGAGCCAGCCCTGCTTCCGGGTGAGGAGGCGGCGCAGGCCGCGGGCCTCAGCGGCGTCCTCCTCGAGGAAGGAGATGGTGTCGACCTCGATGTCCGGGTCCTTGCGCACCCGGTTGGGATTGGCGTGGTGCCGGCTGTGCTTGGAGTCCCACCAGGAGTAGCTCATGCCCACGATGCCGCCCAGCACACGTGCGAGCGAGTCGTTGGCCGGGCCTGAGGCGAGGATCTGCCGGTGGGCGGCCTCGTGGGCGAGGAACGCCACCTGGGTGAACAGGATGCCGAGCGCCGCGGCGATGAGGAGCTGGAACCAGGAGTCGCCCAGGAGGACGAAGCCGGTGACGGCACCGCCGAGGCCCAGCGCGATCCCCGCACCGGTGAGCGCGTAGAACCAGGGGGCACGGTCGAGGAGGCCGGCCTCACGCGCGGTCCTCGACAGCTGGGAGTAGACCTTGGTGAGGGAGGGGAAGTCCTCACGGCGTGCATATGTGCGCCGGAGAGGGCCCTGTACGGGCCGGGGGAGGAGGGAGGCATGGGGCGAGTGCGTCATGGCTGCGCCTGTCTGCTGTGGGGCCTGCGCGGCGACGGGAAGGGTCGCGGCGGCCGTCGTCGGAGCAATGGGCGTCTGCCGATCGCTGGACTCACGGCGGGCCCGCGGTCCTCGGCGACGGCGGCGGGCCGTGCGCCGGGTGCGCGGGGTCTGGCGTGAGGGATGAGGCGACGAAGGGCCGGCAGCGGTGGAGTCACCGATGCCGGCCCTTCGCCTCCCACGAGGGGAGGGGCGCGTCTGACGAGAGTCGTCTGCCCCTGGGATCCGTCCTGCTCAGCCGTTGCGAGGAACGGCGGGAGTCTGCGGGTCCGGATCGATCAGAAGATCAGAGGCCGCGGATGTTCGCAGCCTGCGGGCCGCGGTCGCCCTGCTCGATGTCGAATTCGACCTTCTGGTTCTCCTCGAGGTTGCGGAAACCGGAACCCTGGATGGCGGAGAAGTGGGCGAAAACGTCGCTCGAGCCGTCATCGGGAGCGATGAAGCCGAAGCCCTTGTCGGAGTTGAACCATTTGACGGTGCCTGTGGCCATGACGTCATTCCTTCTTTGTCTGGGACCACGGGAGTGATCCATGAAACCGCGACGACGGCGCCGTCGCGGAGCTTGTGGTTGCACCAGAGGTGCGCGGAAGGGCCGCAACGGGACCCGGGATGTGCAGGGAGAAGTCTTCGAGTGCGGACCGAGCCGCAGAGAGGGACACGTGCGCGCTGATTCGCTGGCCCTTGGGGCCGTAGGCGGTGAAGTCGAGGCCGTTCTCGACGACGTGGCCGGCGAACTCGCCGGTGAGGGTGGCCGCGTGAACATCGTCAGCGGCGCGTTGCCAGGAAATCAGGGGACGTGCGGGTGAAACTGGAGATGCAGAAGAGATGAGAAACCGATTCGTTCAGGTCGCTGAACGGTTCCGGGAGGATCCGTCCGCGAGTGTATTCGCTAATCGCGTCACATGAAGTTCCGGTCCTGTGTGAGCACCGGTCGTCCGCGAACGCCTGAAAACAGCCTACAGCATGAGAGCCGGATCCGCATGGGGCCCGCGAATGGGAATTCCCTGGCCGGAGGCATGTCACACCTGCACCCCGGCGAACAGGAGGGACGCCAGGGCCAGGCCCACGAGGAGGTTGAAGACCGTCGCCGTGCCGAACACGGCCACGGGACGCCAGCCCGCCTCGCGCACGGCGGAGACGCGGAACTCCAGGCCGATGGAGACGAAGGCCAGGGTCAGGGCCCAGGTCTGCAGTTCCTTCGCGGCCTCCAGCCTGGGCTCCAGCGCTTCCGGCGGGAGCATCTGCCCCAGCAGTGTCGCGACGGCGGAGGCGGCGAGGAAGCCGAGGACGAACTTGGGGAAGCGCTCCCACACCATCGCCGCGCGCCGGCGGAGGGAGGGCCGGGTCTCCGCCGAGGCGCCGGTCACCGGGGAGCCCTCGCCCGGGCGCGCGGATTCCTCCGTGCCGCCGGACGTCTCCGTGGTCCCCGGCACGTCCTCGTCGCCCGGCGCGTGCGCACGCCCGGTTCCGCGGGACGCGAAGGCGAGGGTGAGGACCACGGCCACGACGCCCAGGAGGGCGTTCTGCGTGACCTTGACGATGGAGGCGATCTGGAGGGCCTCCTCGCCGGCCACCGCTCCGGCGGCGGTCACGGCCGCGGTCGTGTCGATGTTCCCGCCGATCCAGGCGCCGGTGACCGCATCGGAGAGACCCATGAGCCCCGCCAGCCAGGGCAGGAGGAAGATCGAGGGGACGGCGAACACCACCACGAGTGTGGCCGTGAAGGCGAGCTGCTCCTTCTTCGCCTGCACCGCGCCCGCCGCCGCCACGGCGGCGGAGACTCCGCAGACGGCGAGAGAGGTCGCCAGCAGCGCCCGCAGCCGGTCGTCGATGCCCAGGAGCCCCGCCATCCACCAGGTGAAGAGGAACACGGCGGTGACCAGCAGGCACGCCTGTGCGAGCGAAGGACCGAAGGCGCGCGCGATCACCGCGAAGTCGATGGAGGCGCCCAGCAGCACCAGACCGACCTTGATGAACAGCTCTGTGCGGAAGGCCGGTTCGAGGCGTGAACGCAGGCCGGTGGCCGTCACCAGCGCGTTCGCGGCGAATCCCAGGACGATCGCGTAGACGGGGTACTCGACGGACTTCGCGACGTCGCCCCAGCCGGTCGCGGCAGCGGCCTCGGGCACCCAGTCGGTGAGGAACCGCACCGCCCATGCCAGTGCGAGGACGAAGGCGAGTCCTGTGAGCGTCCACAGCACCGAGGCTCCGGTGAGGCGAGAGCGTCCGGGGGCCTCGGCCTCGGGTGCGGTGGCCTGCGCGACGGTCGGTGCGGTGGTCCGCGGGCGCGACTTCCCCGCGGCAGAGGGCTGAGGTCCGGTCATGGGAGCATCTCCGGGGTGAGGAGGCCCGCCATGCAGGCGGCGAACAGCAGGAGGCCCGCGACCGTGGCCAGCCAGTCCTCGCTGAGGGAGAACTTCCTGTGGTCGTCCGGGGAGGCGGGAGCCGTCCTGTGCGCAGGCGGGGCCGAGGCCTGTGCCTCGTGATGCTGCGCGTCGTGGTGCTGAGCCTCGTGGGCCGGCGGATCCGGTGTGCGGCTCGTGCCGTCGGGGTGCATGCGGATGCTCCTCTGCGGGGGCGCGGCGGAAATGGTGCGGGCGGGTCGTCATTCAGCGTAGCGGCGGAGCTTCAGCGGTCCGGGGGAATCGTGTCGCAGCTGGACATGGAGGTGGGAGAGTTCGCCGGGCGGTTGCCGGTTCGTCATCTCGGCGCCCGCCGTCTCGGCACAGGTCGGTGGGCATGACAGCGAGCCGTGGCCGGTTCCGTTCTCGGCTGAGTGCGGCGAGGATGGGAGCGGGGAACGGATGTGTGCGGGTCCCCACCTCACAGGAGAGAGCGGGCACACAGAAGGGGGCTCGCGCACGAGAGGTTGGTGCACGGTGGAAGGACGGGACGGCGCAGATGGCTGAGCAGGAGCAGGGGCCGCCGGGCGGACGGCGTCCGGTTCGGCGCCCTCGTGCCGGGAGCTTCCGCGCCGACGGGCATTCGCACCCGCCGCTGGAGGTGCTGCGCGCCAAGGCCTGCCGGGAGCGTGTGGAGGGGTGGCTGCGTGAGTTGGAGAACGGCCGCGAGGTCGTCATCCACACGCGCGTGCGTGATTCGGCCGCCGCGGGGCTGCTGGTCTGGGCGGTCTGTGCGCTGCTCGTCTGGCTGCTGCTGGGCAGTGCGATGTCACCGCTGAGGTTCTGGGAGGCGCAGGAGGGCACAGCGGCGGCGAGCTGCGCGGAGGCCGCGGCGATCGTGGTGATCGGGCTGCTGACGGCGGTCTTCGTCCTCGTGCTGGCCTGGGGCGGTGTTCTCCTGGTGGTGTGGGTGCCGTGGACGCGTCCCGAGCTGGTGGTGACGCAGGAGGCGCTCAGCTCCGTGGGCGCGCGGTGGCGCATGCACGGAGCTGGGGCATGCGCGTCCTGCTGATCCGGAGGCGAGAGTGAGAGGCCAGGTCGCCGCGTTCCCCGCAGTGCCCAAAGCGGACGTCCTCACTCTGCTCCTGGAAGCGCACCGGCGCTATGGCGGCGGGGAGCATACGGAGACGGGCTGATGAGGAGCGGGCCCGAGGCCTCGGCGGGGTTCGCCGGGCATCTGCGGCACTGGTGCCCGGTGCCGGGATCCGGCGTTCGCTTCAGGGCTGGCTGCCCCGGGGACCGCCGGCCGGAGTCCTCCGCCTCGGTCAGAACTCCTCGAGGCGGAGCGGCTGCGGAGGAGGTCCCTCTGCACGGAGCCGGGTGAGCAGTCCGGGGAGCGTGCGCGGAGCGAAGACCGCGTTCTGTGCCGCGATCTCGGCGGGGAGAGCCAGCGGACCTCCTGCACTCCTTCGTCCCGCAGCTGGGCGGGGGTGAGCGCGGGTGTGGGGTCGAAGCGCTCGGTGCGGAAGAGGTACACGTGGTCGGTCTGGCCGGTCCATCCGCTGAATGCGCGGTGGGCCGTGCGGGTCCAGAGCAGAGGTCCCAGCTCTGCCACCGGCATGCCCGTCTCCTCGTGCATCTCCCGCCGCAGCGCCTCCAGGTGCGTCTCACCGGCCTCGATCCCGCCGCCGGGAGTGGCCCAGAGCCCATTGGCGGAGGGCTGGCGGCTCCAGCGGAAGCGGACGAGGAGGATGTGGTCGTCCGGGTCCAGGATGACGGCCCGCACGGCCTGGCGCAATCGCTGCGCCGTGGGATTCCGGCCCGCGTCTTTTGAGCCTCCGACCTTCTGCACCGGAGGCTCCGTCTCTGCGCGCGTGCGATCCATCTGCGTCTGTTCTCCTCGGTAAGGCGGGCCGGCGTGCGGCGACCACTAGTCTGGACCCGTGACGGACTCTACTGCGCGCACCCCGGACAAGCTGGCCTCGGCCCAGCCTGCTCAGGACCAGACAGCTCAGGACCAGACAGCCTCGGCACCGGTGCCCCCGGCCTCGGCGTCCCAGGCCTCGGCCCCGTGCCCCTGCGGCGGCTACCCGAAGGGAGCGACCTACTCACAGTGCTGTGAGCCCGCGCTCACCCTGACGACGTGGCCTCCCACGGCGCAGCAGCTCATGCGCTCCCGCTACACCGCCCATGTCAAGGGCGACGAGGACCACCTGTTCCGCACCTGGCATCCGAAGACCCGGCCGGCTCGCATCGACGTGGGCGACGGCGCGGAGTGGATCGGCCTGCGCGTGGAGGCCGTCAGCGCCGGCGGTGTCCAGGACGAGGAGGGAGTCGTCGAGTACCGCGCCGCCTATCGCGAACCGGACGGCAGCAGCGGTGAGCTCCACGAGGTGGCGCGGTTCGTGCGCAGGGCCCGGCGCTGGATGTACCTGGGTCCGGCCGAGGTCCTAGGCTGAGAGGGTTCCAGGCTGAAGAAGGAGACCGTCATGGCACTCACCCCGTTCCTCATGTTCGAGGGCCGCGCGCAGGAAGCGCTGGACCTCTACACCTCCGTCATCCCGCGCTCGTCCGTGCAGTCCGTGGTCCACTTCCCGGCGGAGGACGCGGCGCAGGCGGAAGCCGCGGCGACGGAGGCCAACCCGGCCGTCAGCACAGAGGCGCCGCTCATCATGATGGCGGTGGCGGACCTGGACGGCCTCCGCGTGCGGATCAACGACTCGCCCATTCACCACCAGTTCACCTTCACGCCGGCGTCCTCGCTGTACTTCGAGACCCAGGACCCGGCCGAGTACGAGGCCGTCCTCGCCGGTCTCTCCGACGGGGGCATGTTCCTCATGGAGGACCGCGACGACTACGGCTTCGCGCAGCGCTACGCGTGGCTGAACGACCGGCTGGGCGTGAGCTGGCAGCTGGCGCTCGCCTCGGCGGTCTGAGTCGCGATGAGCGAGGACGGGCACGTGGCGAGTTCCCGCGCGAACGAGCCCGAGGATGAGCGAGTGGCGGAACACCTGCAGGTGTCCGTCGCCCGCACAGGGTTCGAGCGGTATCGGGTGACGACGGCCTCGGGCGCGCAGCTGGAGTTCGGCAGGGGAGAGGGACTCGTGCAGCCCGCGGAGATGCTCATGGCCGCGCTCGCCGGCTGCATGGCTGTCTGCGTGGACAAGCCGCTCACCCGCGGCGGCGAGCCGGAGCGGTTCGCGTTCACCGTCGACGCGGACAAGCTCAAGGATTCCGCCGGTCCCGTGCGTCTGGACGGGCTGGACGTCACCTTCGACCTGGCACTGACGGAATGGACGCGGCGGCAGGATCCGGAGGTCTTCGTGGAGCGGCTGATGGATGCCGCGCATGAGCGGATCTGCGCCGTCTCCCGGACCCTGGAGCACGGAGCGGCAGTGGCCGCCTCTGCTCAGGTCGAGATCACGGGCGCGACGGTCGAGGAGCCGGGCGGCTCCTGAGCCTCACCTGCTGCCGATGTCTCAATTTGCATCGAGATTTCGAGGCGAAGGCGATGCAGAGTGAGACACCGGCGAGAGTAGGCACCTACTTCTTCGCCTTGGCCGCTTTCGCCGCGGCCTTGCGGGCCTGCTTGTTGGCGCGGACCTGCTGGAGCGTGGCGTCGTCGCGCACATCGGCGATGGAGAGGTAGGCATCGTCCGGGCCGTATTCTCCGGCCGCTTCGCGCCAGCCCTCGGCCTCCAGTCCGAACTGCTTGCCCAGCAGCGCGAGGAAGATCTTCGCCTTCTGGTCGCCGAACCCCGGCAGCTTCTTCAGCCGGCGCAGGATCAGGGCTCCCGAGGGCGCGGAACCGTCCGTGTCCGGGGCGGTCCAGACGGCCTCGGCGTCACCGCCGTACTCGTCCACGAGCGTCTGCGCGAGCTTCTGCACCCGGGCGGCCATGGAGCCGGGGAAGCGGTGGACGGCGGGGGACTGGCGGAAGGCCTCGAGGAAGGCGTCCGGGTCCATGGCTGCGATGCTCGCCGGGGTGACATCACCCAGGCGCTGCACCAGCTTGTAGGGGCCGGCGAATGCGGATTCCATGCTCACCTGCTGATCGAGGAGCATGCCCACCATGAGGGCGAAGCGGTCGTGGGCGAGGAGGGCGTCTGCCTCGGCATCGGTGGAGAGGTAGAGGGTCATGCGGTTCAGTATGGCACTGAAGCTCAGGCGCAGCGCCAGAGACCTGGGCGCGGAATGCTGGTGCTCACCCGTGGGTCTTCCTACAGATGCCTGCTCGGGTCCATCCGCTGGTGCAGGATGCGGATGATATCGATGTAGTTCCCGTTCTCCACGTAGAAGAGAAGATGGCTGCCGATGCTGTAGCGCCGGTAGCCACGGCGGATCTCGTCGCACGCGCGCCCTCGGTCGGGCTGGGCGGCAATGCGCTCGATCGCAGACCTGATGTCCGTGACGTATGTCTCTGCCTGGTGGGCGTCCCAGCGCTCCTGCGTGAAGTCCCAGATGGAGGAGATGTCCCGCTTGGCTGCTGGCGTGAGTCGATACTCCTTCACGACTTCTTCGCTTCGATGAACGCATCGAAGTCGAAGGGCTCAGGCGCTCCACTCTCCTCACCCGCGGCGAGTGCTGAGCGCAGCGCCGACATCTGGGTTTCCTGATCCTCGAGAAGCCGCAGCCCCGCGCGGACGACCTCACTCGCTGAGCTGTATCGCCCGGTCGCGACCTCGCGGGCGAGGAAGTCGGAGAAGTGTGAGTCCAGGCTGATCGATGTGTTCGGGCTCATGCTCATAGCTTACCAATAATTGGTAACTTGACGGAGCCTGTCTGTCTGCGTCGGTCGCCCGGGGAGGGCGGACCGTCCGGCCGCTGGGCACACGGGCCTGAGCCTAGCTCCGAGCGCCCCGGTCCGCCGTCTGCACAGATGGTCACGTTCTCTCCCTCGTTGGGAGGCCGCTCTCTCTATAGCGTGGGGTCACTGCACCAGGACGAAGGGGCGCCATGATGCTCGATGCATGTGCGCATCCGATTCTCGAAAGGAACAGTGCACGCATGACCTCTCCGGCGAACCGCAGAGCCACCGACCGTCTGTACGTCAACGCGCAGAGCCCCGGCATGGCCGTGGTGGATCTCTACGACGATGGCAGCGCACAGCTCTTTCCCGGCTCTCCCTTCAGGACGGGATCCGGCTGCGTCGACCTGCGGGTGACTCCGAACGGGAAATACCTTCTGGCCCCTGCGGACTGGGGGCTGCCGATGGGCGGCGGCATGCGGCAGACGTTCAAGCCCGAGATCGGTGTGTACCGCGTGGAGGACGACGGTTCCGTGACCGAGGCCAGCACGTACCGATTCGACCGGCTCACCACGCCGCTCGGCACCGACACCGCGGCCAACGGCCGGGACGTGTACGTGGGAATGGGCCGCGGCCTGGCCGGTATGCTCTGGGGCTCGATCCAGCACTTCCGCCTCAGCGAGGACGGAGTGCTCTCGCTTGCAGGCCCCCGCCGCAGACGCGGCAAGTTCTCGCACGGCCTCGTGCAGCCGAAGATCTCGCCCGACGGCACGAAGATCTTCGTCATCAGCGCCTTCTCGAACACCATCTTCACCTACGCACTCGAAGCCGATGGCGGCATCGGCGGACAGATCCACGAGTTGCAGGTCTCCGGCCGGACGCCCGTGAACCCCGTGTACTCGCCGGACAAGCGGTTCCTGTTCACGGCGAATGAGGGCAGCAGCTCGATCGGTGTGCTGGAGATCGGACCCAACGGGTTGCTCACCGAGATCCCCACGTCTCCCTTACCCGCCGGCCGCGCGGTGCACAATCCCACATTCAGCCGGGACGGCAGATACGTCTGGGTGGGCAACCCGATCGACGAGACGATCAGTGGGTACTCCCTGCGTGAGAACGGTGAGCTCATCGCGCTGCCGGGCTCGCCGTATCCCAGCCCAGGCGCTGCGATGGACTTCGCGCAGTCCTCGGACGGCGCCTGGCTGTTCGTCACGGGGTCGCCCGTGAAGGCGCGGAAGTGGCCGGTGAAGCTGGTGAGTTTCAGGATCCGCGAGGATGGTTCGCTGGAGCGGTTACAGCACCCCGCTGTGCCACTGGGCCTGACGTTCCAGGACGGCCCTACGTCGATCTCCTTCCCCATCGCCGAGTAGCGGTCGCGGCCGAGGGCCGATGGAGGACGGGGCTGCGGCCCAGCTCAGCGCGCGAGCGCGGACGCCCCACGCCCTCACTCCATGTCCTCGAGCTCCCTGCCTGCCGTCTCCCTGACGAACTTGAGGACGAAGAGGAGCGAGGCCAGCGCGGCCACCGTGTAGAAGCCGTAGGCGAACCACAGACCCACGTCCGCCATGCTGGGGAACGAGGTGGAGATGACGAAGTTCGCCAGCCACTGCGCCGCCGCCGCGATGCCGAGGGCGAACGCGCGGATCTGGTTGTTGAAGATCTCGCCCAGCAGGACCCAGACCCCCGGCCCCCAGCTCATGCCGAAGAAGACGACGAAGGCGTTGGCCGCGATGAGGGCGGCGGTGTCCCAGCCGGGGAGCAGCTCCACTGCCTCCGCGGCCGGATTGATGCCCAGCGAGAACGCCAGCGTCATGACCCCCAGTGCCACCGTCATCCCCGTGGAGCCGATCATGAGGAGCAGGCGCCGGCCGATCCGGTCGATGAGTGCGATGGCCAGCAGCGTGACCACGATGTTCGTCACGGAGGTGATGACGGAGATGGTGAGCGCATCGGATTCGTCGAACCCCACGGACTTCCACAGCGTCGTGGAGTAGTAGAAGATCACGTTGATGCCCACGAACTGCTGGAAGACGCTCAGGACGATGCCGATCCACACGATGGGCAGGAGATTGGTGCGCTTGGGGTTGAGGACGTCCGACAGCCGCGGCTTGCGCTGGGTGTCCACCGTCTTCCTGATCTCCTGGATGCGCAGGGCCACGCCCTCGATGAAGATCTCCGAGAGCACTCTGTTCGCCTCGTCCTCACGTCCCTGCTGCACCAGATAGCGGGGTGACTCCGGGATGGTGAGCGCGAGGATGCCGTAGATGACGGCGGGGACCACCTCGGCCATGAACATCCATCGCCAGGTGGGCAGGCCCAGCCACAGCTGTTCGGCGGCCCCTCCCGCGGCAGCGGCGAGAGCGGCGTCGCTGAGGAGCGCGGCGAAGATGCCGGTGACGATCGCGAGCTGCTGCAGGGAGCCCAGCCGGCCGCGGACGGAGGCCGGTGAGATCTCCGCGATGTAGGCCGGGGCGATGACGGAGGCCGCACCCACGCCCAGTCCGCCGACCACGCGCCAGATGATCATGTCGGCAGGGCCGAAGGCCAGACCGGAGCCCAGCGCGGAGACGGCGAAGAGGACCGAGGCCATGAGCATGACCTTCACGCGGCCCATCTTCGCGGAGATGCCGCCGGCCATCGCGGCGCCCGCCATGCAGCCCAGCAGGGCCGAGGACACCATGAAGCCCGTCAGCAGCGAGGAGGTGTCCCAGGCGCCCTGCATCGCATCCACGGCACCGTTGATGACGGAGGTGTCGAAGCCGAAGAGGAAGCCGCCCAGGGCTGCGACGACGGCGAGCTGGACGACACGGCCGAACACGTACGATTCTGCACTTCCCTGTGCCTTGGCGTTCATAGGGAAATGTCTAGCAGGTCAGCGGCCGTCCGCGGCGGTTCCGGCGCGGATTTCTCCGGGCGCCCGTCTGCGGGACGGGGACGGCCGCCGCCGCGGAATACGCCGTGTGGCGCCCGGGTTGAGCCGGACGTGAGCACCCGCAAGAGCATCGGCTTCCTGTCCTTCGGACACTGGAACCCGCACCCCACCTCGTACACGCAGACCGCCGCCGACGCCCTGCTGCAGAGCATCGACCTCGCAGTCGCGGCGGAGGAACTCGGCGCCGACGGCGCCTATTTCCGCGTCCATCACTTCGCCCGGCAGCTCGGCTCGCCCTTCCCGCTGCTGGCTGCCGTGGGCGCGAGGACGAGCCGGATCGAGGTCGGCACCGGGGTCATCGACATGCGCTACTCCGAACCACACGGGTTCGCGGAGGACGCGGGCGCGGCGGACCTCATCTCCGGAGGCCGCCTGCAGCTGGGGATCTCACGGGGGTCACCGGAGCAGGTGGTCGACGGCTGGCGGCACTTCGGCTTCCGGCCCGCGGCGGGGGAGACGGATGCGGACATGGCCCGGCGGCACACGGAGACGGCCCTCGAACTGCTCTCCGGCAGGCAGTTCGCGCAGCCCCATCCGCGGCCGATGTTCCCCAATCCGCCCGGACTCCTGCGCCTCGAGCCGTACTCGGAAGGTCTGCGCCGGCGGATCTGGTGGGGCGCCGGCTCCGATGCCACCGCACGCTGGGCCGCACGGACGGGCATGAATCTCATGTCCTCCACGCTCAAGGACGACGAGTCCGGTGAGCCCTTCCACATCCAGCAGCGGAAGCAGATCGAGGCGTTCCGCGAGGAGTGGGCGCGGCACGACCACGGGTTCGAACCGCGGGTCTCCGTGTCCCGGTCGATCTTCGCGCTCACGAACGACCTGGACCGCCGGTACTTCCTGGGCAGCGGTGAGCGCAGCGATCAGTTCGGAATGCTCGATGCGCACACCCGGGCGGTGTTCGGGAGGTCCTACGCGGACGAACCCGAGGCGCTGGTGGAGCAGCTGCGCGAGGACGAGGCGATCGCCGCGGCGGACACGCTCCTCCTCACGGTTCCCAACATGCTCGGAGTGGGCTACAACGCCCACGTCCTCGAGGCGATCCTCACGGAGGTGGCCCCGGCACTGGGCTGGAAGTGAGAGGGCACTGGGCTGGAAGTGAGAGCTGGAGACACTCCATGCGGAAGCGAAGGACCACAGCACATCACAGATGACACCGAGGACCGCACTGCGGTCGAACGCATCTACGCCGTCTCCGACATCCACGGCCGCCTGGAGCCGCTCCGCGCTGCCATCGACCTCGTGGACCTCGACGGCGATCCTGCGGCGCAGCTGATCCTGCTCGGCGACTACATCGACCGCGGGCCCGCCAGCCGGGAGGTGCTCGAGACGGTCAGGACGCTGCAGCGGCGCTTCCCGGATCGCGTGATCGCGCTGCTCGGCAACCACGACGACTGGATGCTGGACTGGCTCGACGGCGACGACGAAGATCTCACCTGGCTCATGGCCGACACGGACCTCGTCACCGTCAAGAGCTTCCTCGACCCGAGGGAGCTCGCACAGGCCCTCGGGCACGACGACCCCGGCAGCGACGCCTCCACGCTCGACGGGCCGGCGATGAATCGCGGCTTCAAGGACGCTGTTCGCACCAAGCACGCTGGGCTGATCGAATGGCTGCGAAGTCTGCCGCGCGTCCATGAGACGCCCACCCAGATCTTCGTGCACGCCGGCGTCGACGAAGAGGCAGGGAAGCTGTGGCGCGCGGCGACGCCGGACTACGTGCTGACGGAGAAGTTCCCGGCCACGACCGGCCCATTCCTCAAGACGGTCGTCGCAGGGCACGTGCGCACCCACCTGCTCCATCCGGACGGCTCCCACGGGGTCTTCCATGACGGCGAGTCGCATTGGTACATCGACGGCGCGGTCGAGTCCACCGGGCGGATCAACGTCCTGCGATATGACGTGAAGACCGGTGGTTACGAGGGCACGACGGTCGGCTGATCGGGCGGGCCTCAGCCGAGGCCGAAGTGGGCTATCAGATCGTCAGTGTCAACAGTGGCTCTGTCGGCAGGCGGTATGACCTCATGGGCCCGGACGTAGATCTGGTCATCGATCTGCGTCCGCACTCCGATGTCGACCGAGGCATTGCGCACGTTCGGCTGGTCCAGATACGTGCGGATCACCGCCTCGAGGATCGTCGTCAGAACGTCAGCCGCCTGCTGTCGGTCCGCTGCGTCCACGATGAGGGTGCCGCCCATGAAGGTGCCGGGCGAAAACCCGTCCTGGAAGAAGACCTTCCCTTTGACGTACGCGGGGGTTCCTTCCACCGCGGTCTGCAGTGCCGCAGTCACCGCGTCGATGTCACTGCGCGGTGCGCAGCCTGCGGCGAGAAGCAGCAGCCCGCTCACGCCGCCTGAGATCGCCGACCGGCGGCTGATTCCGCTCATGGCCGGTGATGCTAGCAGGGGGAGGTTGCCTGGCCGGGACTGGTGATCGGCGTCGAGCTGATGCTGACAGCGGCCTTCGGACAGCTGCCGGCCATGGCGATCACCAGGTCCAGCACCGTGCGACCTCTCCCACCGCTTCGGCTGCAGGTTCGAGCGCGAGTCCCAGCGGGCGGGCGATGTCCTGGGCGTGCACCACCACCTCTCCGAGGAAGGCCGCATAGTCCTTGGTGACTGGGAGGGTCCGCCGCAGTTCACCTCCCGTCCGCACCGGGTCCATCGGGAGGATTCCGCCGTGTCTGTGCGTTGGCTTACAGTGACCTGTATGTCACATCTGCGAATGCCCGCCGCGCTGGCGGCCGCCGTCCTCGTGGGACTGCCCGCCACCTCGGCCGCGGCCATGCCCGCCCCGGAGGCGGCTGCACCCCTCTCCCTCTCCGTCCTCGCCACCACGGACGTGCACGGACACGTCCTCAACTGGGACTACTTCACCAACGGGCCCTACCCGGCAGGTGAGGAACTGGGCCTGGCGCGGGCCAGGACCGTCATCGACGAGGTCCGCAGCGAGAAGGGCGAGGACTCCGTCCTCCTCTTCGACAACGGCGACTCCATCCAGGGAAGCCCGCTGACCTCCTACTACTCCGCAACACAGCCGGTGACGGAGACGGGGGAGCAGCACCCCATGGCCGTGGCCAACTCCGTCATGGACTACGACGCGCAGGTGGTGGGCAACCACGAGTACAACTACGGGCTGGACATGCTCGATCTGTACGCCTCGCAGGTGGACTTCCCGGTGCTGGCCGCCAACGCGGTGGACGTCGCCTCCGGCGAGCCACACAACCCTCCCACCACCATGATCGAGCGCGAGATCGACGGGGAGACGGTGCAGGTGGGCGTCGTGGGACTGACCACGCCGGGCTCGCGGGTCTGGGACAAGAAGCACCTGGACGGGAAGATCGAGTTCGCCGACATCGTGGAGACGGCCAAGACGTACGCCCCGCAGCTCAAGGAGCAGGGCGCGGACGTGGTCATCGCCCTCTCGCACAGCGGCAAGGACCCGCAGTCCCAGACCTGGGACCCGGACCAGCTCCAGGAGAACCTCTCCCGCACCCTCGCGGAGCAGGTGCCGGAGATCGACGTGGTGGTCGCCGGCCACTCGCACCTGGACGAGCCGGAGGAGGTCGTCACACAGACGGACGGCACCCGGGCCCTCATCACCCAGCCCTACTACTGGGGGCGTTCGCTTAACGAGGTGGAGCTCAGCCTGGTGCCGGAGGAGTCCGGCGAGGGCTTCGAGGTGGACTGGGAGGACACGGCGCCCAGCGTCACCCCGCACTACCTCCAGGGTGACGTGGAGGAGAGCCCGGAGATGGTCTCCGCGATCTCCTCCCATCACCAGGCCACCGTGGACTACGTCAATCAGAAGGTGGGCACGGCCACGGAGACCATGAGCGGTGCCACCTCCCGCTACGAGGACACCGCCATCCTGGACTTCGTGGGGATGGTGATGACGGAGACCGCCGAGGCCGGGCTCGTGGGCACGGAGTACGAGGACCTGCCCGTGCTCGCGCAGACTTCCCCCTTCAGCCGCGACGCCGTCTTCAACGCCGGCGATGTGAGCGTCGCGGACGTGGGCGGCCTCTACATCTATGACAACACCCTCGCCGGTGTGAAGCTGGACGGTGCGCAGCTCAAGGCATACCTCGAACGTGCGGCGAGCTTCTACGAGCAGGTCGAGGAGGGCGCGGACTTCGATCCGGCCGAGGTGTCCAACGCCTACGACGAGGGGGACGGTCGCGACCGCCCCGACTACACCTATGACGCTCTCACCGGCGTGGACTACGACATCAACATCTCCCGGCCCGTGGGCGAGCGGATCGAGAACATCCGCATGGCCGATGGCTCCGAGGTGGGGGAGGACGACGAGTTCGTCCTCGCCATCAACAACTATCGTCAGTCCGGCGGCAGCGGCTACCCGGTCGCAGACCTCGAAGAGGTCTACAACGAGCAGGTGGAGATCCGCGAGGCGCTCATCGACTGGACGGTGGAGAACCAGGTCATCGATCCGTCCGGCTTCTTCCGGGAGAACTGGGTGCTGACCTCGGAGACGCTGGATCGCGGCGACGGCGGTCCCTCCGAGGAGCCGACCGAGGAGCCCACCGGGCAGCCGACGGACGGCCCCGGCGAGGAACCGAGCGACGACCCCGGCGACCGGCCCAGCGGCGAGCCGACCGGCGATCCCGGAGACGGCCCGAGCGAGGAGCCGAACGGTCAGCCCGGTGGGGACGACAGCGACGGTTCCGGTGACGAGGAGGCAGGTCCGCGCCTCCCGCGCACCGGCACGGAGATCGCAGGTCTGGCCGGCCTCGGCGTCCTCCTGGCCGGGCTGGGTGCCGGGGCAGTGGTGCTCGCTCGCCGCCGCAGGGTCTGATCCGGACTGTGCAGGGCGGCGCCTGCGCTGCTCACGGCCTCCACGGCATCGGGGTTCCCCACCCGGATGTGCGGTGACAGCGGTAGGGCCCCGACGGGGGAGCGGGGCCGCCGCGAGGGTGGGGGAGATGGCCCAGGTCGTCGGCGGGACAGGAGGAGA
>NZ_JALAHB010000044.1 GCF_022712115.1 Brevibacterium sp.
GCCGGCCACGTCTGCCGGCCGGCCCGTGCGGGGCACGGAGGACCCCGCACCCGAGGCCGTCTCCGGCTGAGCGGTCGCCCGCGCCGGCGGGAGCGGCGGAGTGTCGCAGGTGCCCGGCTTCCGGTGCCCTCAGCATGTCAGGTGTGCGCTGCGGGCGCCGTGTCCGTCACCCGGTCCCTCCCGCCCCTGTCCACCCGCCTGAGGATCTCAGGCACCGCGGTCGCGCGGGTGACGAGGCGGGCCTCGGGCCACTCCTCACCGGGTGAGAGCTCGCCACCGGCGAGCACGCGGGCACGCAGCTCCTACCAGCGCTTCCAGTGGGCCTCGAACGCAGCGGGACGCACCACTCTGCCGCGTGCGTGCTGTCCGGCGAGCGCCTCCTCCCGCCCGATGTCGATGCAGAGAATTGCGGGCAGCAGGCCCCGCCGCAGAGCCAGCCGCAGAATGAGCCGCCGGCTCCATCTGCGCGTCCCCGGATCGTGGATCACCAGCGGGGTCCCGCTGGGTCTGAGGAGCTGTGTGAGCACCGCGAGGTGGGCGAGGGTGTGGACGATCGGCCTGGCCGCGGAATAGGGCAGTGCGGGTGCGAGGCGGGACAGCCGCAGGCGCATCCGGTCCGGGTCTGCGAGGCGGACCTCGGGACGTGCGCGTGCGATCACCCGCAGGGCGCGCGACTTCCCGGCGCCGGGGACGCCGGCGAGGAGGACCACGGGCGTGGCGGGCCTGGACATGGACCGATTGTGTCCGGCCCTGCCGTCAGAAGACTGCGGGCGGGCCCGGAGTTCGCCGTGAACGGCCGGCTCAGCGTCCCTCGGCCGCGCCCGGGGAAGCCGCCCGCGCGGTGGGTGTGCACGTGGGCGGCCGCCTCCGTTCCGTCCGCTCAGTGGGTGAGCACGGTGATGCCGAGCACGCAGAAGACGATGCCGAAGACGAGGTCCAGCGCTGCGGACCGGCGGGGATCTGCGAGCAGCCGCCCGATCCTCACCGCCAGCAGCGTCGTGAGGGACAGGACCAGGAGGGTCGCGACCGCGGGAGCCGCCGCCAGCAGGGCGAAGTCCGCGGGCCCGGGTCGCGGCGGGACGAATCCCGGCAGGAGCGCGAGGAAGAAGAGGCCGGTCTTGGCGTTCGTGAGCGAGCTGATGACCCCCGTCCTGAAGACCGCGCCCGAGGCGGCCGCGCCTCGCCGGTCCCTCCGCACCCCGGGCGCCGTCGCGGAGGGCTCCCGCCGCGCGGATCGCAGCAGGAGGGCCGCCGGGACCGCGGCCCGGACGCCGAGGAAGCAGAGATACGCGCCCCCGGCGATCCTCACAGCGGCGAAGGCCGCGGGGGAGGCCTGCAGCGCCGCCGAGACCCCCGTCAGTGCCAGCACCGCCCACAGGAGGATGCCCAGGCAGACGGCCGCGGCGTAGACGAAGCCTGCGCGATTCCCTGCGAGCGCGAACCGGAGCGTGAGGAGGGTGTCCTGACCGGGGACGAGCGCGATGACCGCGCTCGCGAGAAGGAAGGGGCCGAGGGTGTCAGTCGTCACGGTGCATCTCCATGCATCCAGACTGTCCTGCTCATCCATCAAGGTAAAGCAATGAATCCTCCACAACCGTCCGCCTTAGCTTTACAGTGGATGCATGTGGGATCTCAGACGCCTGCGCGCGTGGCGGGCCGTGGTGGCGAGCGGCAGCGTGCAGGGCGCGGCGCGCAACCTGAACTTCTCGCCTGCCGCGGTGAGCCAGCAGATCATCGCCCTGCAGCGGGAGGTCGGGATCCCGCTCTACGAGCGCCGCGGTCGCGGCCTGGAGCCCACTGCGGCCGGGCTGCGGCTCGCGGAGGAGTCGGCTGAGCTGTTCGCCGGGGCACGGCGCCTCGATTCGGTCGTCGAGGACCTGCGCGGCGACCCGGCCCCGCATCTGGCGATCGGCTGCTTCTCCTCCGCGGCGCGGGAGTGGATGCCGACCGTGGTGCGCGAGGTCCGCGCCGGCTTCCCGGACATGCGGTTCGAGGTCAGCGTGAACGAGCCGTTCCCCGGGCCCGGCCGGCGGCCCAGCGACATCGAGATCCACAACGAGGTCCCCGCCGAGGGCCGCGTCCGCCTGCGCGGCTACCGGAGGTCCGCCTCTGCAGACGATCCCTGCGTGGTGGTGATGGGCGAGGCGCATCCGCTGGCCGCCGAGGCCGTCCTGCCCATGCGCGCGCTGGGCGAGGAGCCGTGGGTGGACCACGACATCTACGACAGTCCCACCGGCAGGGTGATCGCACAGGCCACCCGCGCCGCCGGGTTCGAGCCGCGCCACCTCGCGCGGTCCGATGACCACGATGCCGTGCTCGCGATGGTGCGGGCGGGGATCGGGGTCACGGTGCTGCCCGCGCTCGCCGCCCGGAGCCTCCCGGACGGCCTGCGCGCCGTCCCCCTGGAGAATCCCACCCCGGTGCGCCGTGTGGTGCTGCAGATCCGCGAGGCCGCCGAGCACCGGCCGTTCGTGGCCGCGGCGGAGGAGGCGATCAGGACGGTGGCGGGCATGACGGCCGTGCGCACCGGGTCGTAGGCGCGTGAGTCGCGGCACAGTCCGTGCTTCGCCCCGTGTCCGCGGGCGCGGATACACTGGCCCCGCAACCGACCGACGCGGGGATCCGCACCTTCAGGAGGCGCACACATGGCCGTGAACACAGATCTGCAGGGAGCCGCGTACTCCCTGCCGCAGCCCTACGAGGTCAGCCGTGAGGCCATCGCGGAGTTCGCCCGCGCGGTGGGTGCGGAGAACCCCGCGCACTTCGACGCCGCGGCGGCCCGCGCGCTGGGCTACGACGACGTCGTGGCCCCGGCCACCTTCCCGGTGATCCCCTCGCAGCGCTGCGAGGCCCTCTACATCTCCAGCCCGGACGCGGGCATCGACTACTCCCGCGTGGTGCACGGACAGGAGCAGTTCGACTACGTGCGGCCCGTGGTCGCCGGTGACAGGCTCGCCGCCACCACGCACGTCGACGGCCTCCGCGAGGCCGGCGGCAACGCCATGATCACCACGCGCACGGAACTGTCAGACGCCGCGTCCGGCGACCTCGTCGTCACCGTGACATCGACCATCGTCGTCCGCGGCGAGAAGTGAGGGAGAGAGCCTTGACCGCAGAGAACACCGCCTCCGCACGCCCCGCCCTCGCGGACCTCGAGGTGGGGCAGACCGTCATCGAGACCGCGATCCCCGTCTCCCGTGCGGATCTCATCGCCTACGCGGCGGCCTCGGGGGACCACAACCACATCCACTGGAACGAGCGCTTCGCCCGGGAGGTGGGCCTGCCGGACGTCATCGCCCACGGCATGCTGACGATGGGCTCCGTCGTCGCGAAGATCACCGACTGGGCAGGCGACCCGGGCGCGGTGGCGGACGTCCGCACCCGCTTCACCAGCATGGTCGTCGTCCCGGACGCGGAGTCCGGGACGCCGGACCAGCCCACCGCGCAGCTCGACCTCACGGCGAAGGTCGGTGCCCTCGACCCGGAGAACGGGGTCGCCCGGCTGGACCTCGAGGTCGCGTCCGCCGGGGAGAAGGTCCTCGGCCGCACGCAGGTGAAGGTCCGCCTGCGGTGAGGCTTGCGGATCTCACCACCTTCCGCGTGGGCGGCCCGGCCGCAGACGTCACGGTGGCTGCCACGGCGGAGGAGCTGCGCGCGTTCGTGCGCAGCCACCCCCTCCGCGCGGCGCAATCACCCGCGGAGCTGGCACAAGGACCGGCTGGTCCGGACGTCCTGTTCGTGGCGGGCGGATCCAACCTCCTCGTCGCGGACGAGGGGTTCGCCGGCCCGGTCTGTGTCATCCGCACCTCCGGCCTCGAGTGGGAGGAGGCGGACGGCGGTGACCTCGTTCGCGTCACCGCGCAGGCGGGACACACCTGGGACGCCCTCGTGGCGGAGACGGTGGAGCGCGGGCTCGCGGGCCTCGAGGCCCTCTCCGGGATCCCCGGCTCCGTGGGCGCCTCGCCCGTGCAGAACGTGGGCGCCTACGGTGCGGAGGTGGCGGACACCCTCGTCTCCGTGCGCGTGCTGGACCGGATGACCGGGGAGGAGCGGG
Organism: Brevibacterium sp.; assembly: GCF_022712115.1. GTDB lineage: Bacteria > Actinomycetota > Actinomycetes > Actinomycetales > Brevibacteriaceae > Brevibacterium > Brevibacterium salitolerans. Next base: position 4,055 of record NZ_JALAHB010000044.1, read on the forward strand.
AGCTCGCCCCGGAGGAGCTGGGATTCGGGTACCGCACCTCCCTGCTCAAGCGTTCGGCCGCGCAGCTGGGCGCTGTCCGGTACGTCGTCCTCGCGGTGACCTTCGCCCTGCGGGCAGGCGGTGCTCAGGGAGGCGCGCCTGTGCGCTACGGCCAGCTCGCGGGCGCCCTCGGCGTGGAGCTGGGCGCGCGCGTGGAGGTCGCCGCTGTGCGCGAGGCCGTCCTCGCCCTGCGTGCGTCCAAGGGCATGGTGCTGGACCCCGCGGACCACGACACCTGGTCGGCGGGGAGCTTCTTCACCAATCCGATCCTGCCGCTGCCGGTGGACGAGGACGGCGGGCGCGCGGCGCCGGAGTCCGTGCTGCCGGCCGGGGCTCCCGCCTATCCGGTCCGCGACCCGCTCACCGGTGAGCCGGACCCGGCCGTCGTGAAGACCTCGGCGGCGTGGCTCATCGACCATGCGGGATTCACCAAGGGCTATGCACTGCCGGGCGGCCGCGCCGGCCTGTCCGCCAAGCACACCCTGGCGCTCACGAACCGCGGCGGGGCCGCGGCGGCGGACATCCTCGACCTCGCCGTGCACATCCGTGACGGCGTGGAGCGCGCGTACGGCATCCGCATGGAGC
>NZ_JALAHB010000045.1 GCF_022712115.1 Brevibacterium sp.
CCGGCCGCTCGCGCTCCGCCCCTCCAGGAGGCGATAGGGGTTGGGCCCGGGAGACGCCCCGAGCACGAGCTGGAGCGGGTCCTTGTTCCCCGTGAGGATGTCGCCTCCCGTGAAGTTGGGATTGCGCCTCTCGATCTGCGCGGTGCCCAGAGCGGTCTGTCCCACGATCCTCTCGCGCAGACCGGGTGCGAACCTCTCCAGCTGTCCCAGTATCGCCTCCGTCGCATCTCCGTCATAGCCCTGTGGCACGTGCGCGTAGCAGTCGATGGGGACGAGCGAGCCCCGGGCGCGTCCCGGGTCCGCGAGGTACTGCTGTGCGAGGAGGATGAAGGGGCGCTCCGGCATCCGGCCGCGGGCGGCGTCCCTCTCCGCCCGTGCGGTCTCCGCATACGTGCCGGAGACGTGCACGGTGCCCGCGCGCGAGGCCGGCTCGAAGTCCCACGGGATCCCGCCGTCCACCGCGAGCGCCAGTTTGAACGCCGCCGGTCCGTGCCGCCAGCGCCGCAGGTGCTCCGCGGTTCCGCGCGGCAGCACGTGCGAGGCGATCCGCGCGGTCTCCGCCGGGCCGGTGTCGAGCATGATCACGTCCGCGTCGTCCAGCTCCCGCACGTCGTCGATGCGCCGGCCGGTCTCCACCCGCCCGCCGCCGGCCTCGAGTGCGGCGATCATGGCCCGGGCGATGGACTGCGAACCGCCCTTGGCGACGGGCCATCCCCAGTAGTGGGCGGCGGACCCCAGGGATGTGCCGATCGCGGACGACAGCGGCCGGTCGAACGGGCCGAAGGTGTGGGCGGCGATCCCCGCCCACAGAGCCCTCGCCTCCTCCGTGCGGAAGAGCCGGGCCGCCGCCGAGGCCGGGAGCACCGCCCGCATCCCCAGCTGTGCCAGCGCCCAGGGGTGGCGGGGCACGTGGAGCATGGACCGGAGGAACTCCTCCGCGACGAAGGGCATGCGCGAGGCGACCGGACCGAAGAACGCCCGGTAGGCCGGGCCGTCCGCGCCCAGCGTTGCGGCGGTGTCCGCCACCGAGCGCAGCACCGCAGCCCCGCGCCCTCTGTCGGTGCTGCCGGCTCTGCCAGCACCTCCGGCCCCTGCGCCGCCACTGGGCGCACTCCTGCCGCCGGCGCCGCCCGCATCGAGCGGGTGTGCGTACTCGATCTCCGTGAAGCCCCACTCCAGCCCGTAGCGGCCGAGGTCGAACCGGCGTGCGAACTCGTTGTCCAGACCCAGCGGGTGATGGCTCGAGCACTCGTCGTGGAGGAGCCCCGGCAGCGTGAGCTCTGCGCTGCGCGTGCCGCCGCCGGGCACGTCCGCGGCCTCGTAGACCGTGACCGCGTGGCCCGCGGCGGCGAGGGTGAGCGCCGCCGCGAGGCCGTTGGGGCCGCTGCCGACCACCGCCGCTGTGGTCATCGCACAGCCCGGTCCGGCGCCTCGGCAGCCTGCGCCTCGGGCTCCGCCTGCGCGCCGGCGGCCCGCGCAGCCAGCTGCGCGGGAGGCGTGTACCCGGGCCTGCGCCAGGTGACATTCAGCGGGACCGGGCCGTTCGGCAGCCACGGCTGCTCCTTCACGCAGTCGGCGACGTTCCAGGTGCCGCGCTCCACGATGCCCACGGCCGCGTCGATGACCATGTACTTCTGCGTCCCCTTGTGGATGGGCTGCGATTCCACCCAGGCGACGACGAACTCACCGGGTGCGAACGCGCAGCGGCGCTGCAGCTCTGCGATGAGGTGGTGGTTGTGCAGGTGGCCGTCGCCGAAGTTGAAGCCCACCAGCGAGTTGCAGGCGAACTCCGCCTCGCGGACGGTGGCCCGGTCCACGTCCTCCACATGGTGGTGGAGGAGGGAGAAGAGGCCGCGGCCCTGGCTGTGCAGGGAGCGCCAGCCGATCGTCTGCTGCATGGTGATCTCCGCGTTGATGCGGGGGAAGCCCATCTCCTGCAGCTGCACCACCTGGTTCCTGGTGGGGCGGACCACCTGGTGGAGCTTGTCCTCGGCGCCGGGCTGGAACGCCCAGAGCGCCGAGGCCCAGTTGCCGGCGTACTGGCGCATGGCGGGCGTGAAGGCGACGAGGTCCGGCCGGATGTTGCCGAGGAACGGGAAGAGGAACAGGCCGACGAGGGCGGCGACGACCACCCACGTGGTCGCGTCCCAGACGGCGTAGCCCTCGTGGTTGGGGAAGCCCAGGAACAGCACGGCGGTGGTGAACATGAACAGGAGGTTCCACTCCATCGGCACGGCCAGGGGGAAGGTGCTGGTGATGAAGCCGTGGAAGAGGATCATGAGCAGCGCCGCCGCCAGCGTGAGTGTCCAGTTCCCGGAGAGGAGGAGCACGAGGGGTGTGCCGATCTCCACCAGCGTGCCCAGGACGTGGGCGATGCCGGAGGCCAGGGGAGCGGGCCGGAGGTCGGAGGGCACATTGCGGTAGTGCAGCCGGCGGATCGCCTTGCCCGGGATGAACGGGGCGTTGGAGATCATGGGCGGGATGACGAGGGTGAAGTGGCGGCTGATCTTCGAGATGCCGGCACCCACCCACACGGAGAAGATGAGCAGCTTGAGCAGGACGATCATGTCGATGAAGCCGCCGGGCAGCAGCGGCACGAGGGCGAAGAAGAGCACGGCGGGGCCGTACTGCTCAGCGCGTGCGGCGATGAAGATGACCTTGTCCCGGAGTCCCAGGAGCACGAGCAGGACGAGCGGCGCCACCATGAGCACCGGGTCGATCAGCGGTCCCCTGTCCGCGGGGAAGTGGGCCGCCACCTCGGCGCCTGGCCTGCCCGGGAGCACGATCGGCACGAGGAAGGACACGAGCAGCAGTGCGTAGAGGAGCACATCGCCCGAGGTGCGGGTGAAGCCGTCCGTGCCGGGCACCTTGCCCGGCCAGGGCGGCATCCGGATGGTTCCCGGCTTGAGCCAGAACAGAGCGCCTCCCGTCATGGGCTTGAACTTGCCGGCCAGCGGCCCCCAGGAGCCGGCGACGCCCACGGTCTCCAGCAGGAAGGTCCACAGCACGAACTTCTGGTAGACGATCGGTTCGTTCCACCAGTCGGCCACCTGCCAGGGCATGCCCACCCCCGAGGTGAGGGTGGCCAGCGTGAAGCCCACGCCGATGTAGAGGAACGCGAGCTTGAGGATGTAGATGATGTGGAACAGCTTGGGCGAACCGAATCCGTAGTCGGCCCAGTGCACGCCCATCAGCCGCACCCGCTCCATGAGCGGCAGGGATTCGAAGGTCTCGGGGTCGACCGGTGGTGCGTCGGGAGTCTTGAGTCCCATGGCATTCCCTCCGTGTTCAAGGCGTCCGACCTCACTGTCGGACTCTCAGCCTGAGCCCAGAGTAGGGAGCGGAGTGCCGTGCCTCACACGGCCCTGGGAGACCAGGCTGATCCGCGCATTCGTACCGGCGGTACAAGAACGCGCGGCCTCGCCGCGCCGTCCCCCGCTCAGTCCTCGCCGTGCGGACCGCCCGCGTCCTGTGCGGCTGCGCCGTGGTGTGCCTGCTGCCGCGGATCGAAGAGGAGCCGGTGGGCGTGGAGGGCGGCCTCGACGTCGAGGCGCCGCCCTGCGAGGGTCGTGCCCAGGGCGGCCTCCGCCGTCTCGACGCGGTAGCGGATCGAGTTCTTGTGCATGGTCATGGCCGCGGCGGTGGCCGTGTAGCTGAGGTCGTGGCGGAAGAACTCGCGCAGCGTCTCCCGCTGGCGGCTGCGCGCCTCGGTGCCCTCGGCCAGGCCGCCCAGCACGCTCCGCACCCAGGAGCGAGCGGCCTCGAGATCGTGGGAGAGGAGCGCGGTCACCGCCATCCCCGGATCGTCGTGTGAGGCCAGAGGGTTCGTCGAGGCGCCGATGGTGCAGACGCGCTGCACCCGCAGCGCCTCCTGGTGGGTGAGGCGGAACCCGGCCACTCCCGCGTGCGGGCTGCCGATCGCGAGGCGCACGGAGGGATGCGCGCGGATCCGCTCCTCCAGCCCCGTCGTGTGCTCCCAGGATTCGGGCACCCGGATCCAGCCCCAGGCCGTGGCCTGGTCGCGGCCGCTCACGAGCGTGGCGAGTCCCCGGCCCATGCCGGACGCCAGCCCCCGGATGGCGCCGGTGAAGCGGCTGAGCTGGTCGCTCGGCGAGGGATCCGTGCCGGTGAGCCAGGCGATGACGCCCACGTGGGTGCCGGTGAGGGGGTAGCCGAGGATGCGCTCGGCCTCCGCGTGGTCCGGGGTCTCGCCGTCGAGGATGCGGCGCACCTGCGATTCGCGGGCGTTCGTGCGGTTGGCGAGCCACGATTCCCGCTCCTGCTCGTAGACCTCCGCCACACGCTCGGAGATCCAGTCGATGTATTCGGAGACCTCCTGGACGAGCTGCTGGTAGACGGCGGAGACGAGGTGGGCGGGCAGGTGGGGATCGTGGGTGACGAGGGCGTACGCGCTGTGGAGGAGCTGCTGCTGGCCGAGCCGGTACGCCCGGATGAGAGCGGTCACGGACGTGCCGCGCTGCGCCAGCCTGCGTGCGTACTCGAAGGCGGCGGTGGGAGGTTCGAGGTTGTCCAGGCTGATGCGGTGCCGGAGGGCGTGGATGATGGTCTCGACGTTGCCCTCGACGCTGGCGTGGAGCAGATCGATGAGGGACGCCTCACCGCCGATCTCGTCGATCCTCCCGGCGAGGAAGTCGTGGACCTCCTGGGCGAGTCTGGGGGCGTGGCTCCCCATCTCCGCGGCGAGGCGGGCGATCTCCCGGCGCACCTCGGCCTCTTCACCGAGGTGCGCCGCAGGCGGTGTGCGGCTCATGAGAGGCAGGCTACCGGGGTGCGGGTCTGAATGGGAGGGCGTCATTTGTACGGATGAACGAATCGGGGCGCGGTCTTCGGACGTTCCGTCCGTCGAAGGTCCGTGCCGCGCCCTCCGTCGTCCCGCCCGCGCGTCCCTCCCGGCCGGCCTGTCGCTTCCGCCCGCCCGCACCGCCTGTCCGAGATATCGGACGCTTTCGGAGGGTGCGGACGGGCCGTGTCCGTGACGCTGGCCATACTGGAGGGGAACCCGCGCGGCGTCCAGCGGCCGCTGCGCAGACCATCCCTGTTCGTCACCGCCGGTGCGCCGGCGGACGACCTCAGCGCGAGGAGGCCACCGCCCTATGAAGACCCTCGTCACCGGCATCGCCGAGCTGGTCACCAACGACCCCGCGCAGGCGCACCACCGGGATCCCGGCGACCGCCTCGGGCTCATCGCCGAGGCCGCCCTCCTCGTGGAGGACGGCCGCGTCTCCTGGGCCGGACCCTCCGCCGAGGCACCCGCCCCGGACGCGGGGACCACGGTCGTGGACGCCGGCGGCAGGGCGGTCATCCCGGGCTTCGTGGACAGTCACAACCACCTGGTGTTCGCCGGTGACCGCACGCAGGAGTTCGCTGCGCGCATGTCCGGGCAGGCCTACTCCGCCGGCGGCATCCGCACGACCGTGAACGCCACGCGTGCGGCCACGGAGGCGGAGCTCGAGGCCAACCTCGTCTCCCTCGTGGACCAGGCGCGCAGGCAGGGCACCACGACCCTGGAGATCAAGACCGGCTACGGGCTCACCAAGGACGACGAGCTCCGCGCGCTGGACATCATCGCCCGGCACACGGACGAGGTCACCCTGCTGGCCGCGCACGTCGTCCCGCCCGAGTACGCGGAGGACCCGGACGGCTACGTGGACCTCGTGGTCGAGGAGATCATCCCCGCTGCCGCCAAGGCGAAGTGGATCGACGTCTTCTGCGACCGCGGGGCCTTCACGCCGGAGCAGACGGAGCGGATCCTCGCCGCCGGCAGGGAGGCCGGCCTCCTGCCGCGCCTGCACGCCAACCAGCTCCAGCACGGCGAGGGGCTGGCGCTCGCCGCCCGCACCGGCTGCTTCTCCGCGGACCACGCCACCCACGCCACGGACGAGGACCTCGCAGCGATCGCGGCCTCGGGCACGGTGGCGACGCTGCTGCCCGGCGCGGAGTTCTCCACCCGGGCCGTCTACCCGGACGCGCGCCGCTTCGTGGCCGCCGGGGTGGAGCTCGCGCTCGCCACGGACTGCAATCCCGGCTCCAGCTTCACGAACTCCATGCCGTTCTGCCTGGCCGTGGCCGTGCGCGACATGCACTTCACTCCCGCACAGGCGCTGCACGCGGCGACGGCAGGCGGCGCGAAGGCGCTGGGGCGCACGGACGTGGGCCACCTCGCCGCCGGAGCCCGTGCGGACTTCGCACTCCTGGACGCGCCCTCGTACGTCCAGCTCATGTACCGCCCCGGCGTGCCGCTCGTGGAGCGCGTCTTCCGCGGCGGCGAGGAGGTGCGGTGACGACGGACGGGGCAGCGGCCTCGGGCGCGGGCGGGCCGGAGGGCGCAGAGGCCGTCGCCGCCGGTGCCGCCGCTTCCGGCCCCGGCACGGGGAGCGCGCGCTCCCACCGCAGCGGCGCCCGGGATGCGCTCACCCTCGTCGTCTGCTCCCTCATCGGCGTCTTCATGTTCTTCGTCCCCGTGACGATGGACGGGAAGAGCTCGATCCCGCTGGACCACCTCGTCACGCTCGTGCGGACGGGGCTGGGGCCCGCGGTGCCCTACGTCCTGCTCGCGATCATCCTGTTCGGCACGGTCCGTCCGTTCGTCGTGGGCACGTGGAACGCCTCGCCCACCCGGACGGTCTTCTCCTTCCTCAACATCGCCGGACTCGCGGCGGCGGCCGCGCTCACGTTCATGCCCGCACCGCCGGGATGGCTGGCGGCGGAGGACATCGGCCCGTTCCTGTGGGACTCGCTCGTCACCCCGGTGGGCCTGCTCATCCCGATCGGCGGGATCTTCCTCGCGTTCCTCGTGAGCTTCGGCCTCATGGAGTTCGTGGGCGTGTTCGTCCGCCCCATCATGAGACCGGTGTGGAAGACCCCCGGCCGCTCCGCGGTGGATGCGGTGGCGAGCTTCGTGGGCTCCTACTCCCTCGGCCTGCTCATCACCAACCGCGTCTACCGCAGCGGCGGGTACACCGCCAAGGAGTCCGCGATCATCGCCGTGGGCTTCTCCACCGTGTCCGTCACCTTCATGATCGTGGTCGCCACCGCGACCGACCTCATGGACCGCTGGCTCACGTACTTCTTCGTCTCCCTCGTCGTCACCTTCCTCGTCACGGCGATCACCGTCCGCATCCCGCCGCTCTCGCGCATCCCGGACGAGTACTTCCCGGGGGCCGTCCCGCAGCCGGAGCCCACGATCACGCAGCGTCGCTTCGCCGCGGCGTGGGAGCAGGCCCGTGAGGCACTCGCGGAACTGCCGGGGATCCCCGTCGTCATCTGGCAGGGGCTCCGCGACGGCTTCCTCATGGTCTCCTCGATCCTGCCCTCGATCATGTCCGTGGGCCTCGGCGGTCTGCTGCTGGCCAAGCACACCCCGATCTTCGACTGGGCGGGATGGATCCTCTTCCCCTTCACCTGGATCACCGGGCTGGAGGATCCGCTGGGCACCGGCAAGGCCCTGTCGCTGGGGCTCGTCGAGATGTTCCTGCCGGCGGCGGAGATCGGCGCGGACGGGGACCTCGCCACCCGCTTCACCGTGGCGGTGGTCTGCGTCTCCGCGATCATCTTCTTCTCCGCCATGGTGCCCTCCGTCCTCGCCACGGACATCCCCGTCAAGCTGTGGCACATGATCGTCATCTGGTTCGAGAGGGTGGTGCTGAGCGTCCTCCTCACCGCCCCGCTCGCCCACCTCATCCTCTAGCCCGTCTCGTCCCGCATTCCTGCCGGGCCCGCCGAGGCCGCCGGTGCCTGCACGGCCCCGGCCACGCGGAGCCCCGCACCCACATCCGTCCACGCACCCGAAGGAGTCCCACATGACCGCAGCACAGCAGACCGTCGCCCTCGACCCGGAGGCGCTGAGCTTCGCCGACGTCGTCGCCGTCGCCCGCCACGATGCGCAAGTGACCGTCCCCGCCCACGTCGCCGCCTCCGTCGCCGCCTCCCGCGAGGCCGTCGACGCGCTGGCCAACGCGGAGAAGCCCGTCTACGGCGTCTCCACCGGGTTCGGTGCGCTCGCGCAGCGCCACATCCCGCACGATCTGCGCGCCCAGCTGCAGAAGTCGCTCATCCGCTCGCACGCCGCCGGCGTGGGCGAGCCGGTGGAGCGCGAGGTGGTGCGTGCGCTCATGCTCCTGCGCGCCCGCACCCTGGCCACCGGTCGCACGGGCGTGCGGCCTGAGACCTTCGAGACCTATGTGGCCCTGCTCAACGCCGGCATCACCCCGGTGGTCCGCGAGTACGGCTCGCTGGGCTGCTCCGGCGACCTCGCCCCGCTGAGCGCCTGCGCGCTCGTGCTCATGGGCGAGGGCGAGGTGCACGGCCCGGTGGGTGCCGACGGCACGCCGTCCGCGCCCGTCCCCGCCGCCCAGGCCCTCGCCGAGGCCGGCATCACCCCCGTCCAGCTGCGCGAGAAGGAGGGGCTGGCGCTGGTCAACGGCACGGACGGCATGCTGGGCATGCTCATCATGGCGCTGGCGGACATCGACGTCATCCTCACCACGGCGGATCTGTCCGCGGCGATGAGCGTCGAGGGCCAGCTGGGCACGGACCGCGTCTTCCAGCCGGACCTGCACCACCCGCTGCGTCCGCACCCGGGCCAGGCGGAGTCCGCCGCGAACATGCTCTCAGCCCTCGCGGACTCCGCGATCGTCGCCGGCCACCGCGATTCCACGCACCTCGTCCAGGACGCCTACTCGCTGCGCTGCGCCCCGCAGGTCCACGGCGCCGCGCGCGATGCCGTGGCCTTCGCCGCGCAGACCGCCGCCCGTGAGCTGCGCGCCGCGATCGACAACCCCGTCGTCCTCCCGGACGGCAGCGTCTCCTCGAACGGCAACTTCCACGGCGCGCCCCTGGCGCACGCGCTGGACTTCCTCGCCATCGTGCTGGCGGACGTGGCCTCGATGGCGGAGCGCCGCACGGACCGCTTCCTCGACCGCTCGCGCAACCAGGACCTCCCGCCGTTCCTCGCGGACGACGCGGGCGTGGACTCCGGTCTCATGATCGCCCACTACACGCAGGCCGGACTGGTCTCGGAGATGAAGCGCCTGGCTGCACCGGCGAGCGTGGACTCGATCCCGTCCTCGGCCATGCAGGAGGACCATGTCTCGATGGGCTGGGGTGCGGCCCGCAAGCTGCGCACTGCGGTGGCGAACTTCGCCCGCGTCATCGGCATCGAGCTCTACACCGCCGCTCGGGGCATCGATCTCCGCCAGGACGCCCCGGCGCCCCTCACCGGTGCGGTCATCGCACAGCTGCGGCAGACGGTCCCCGGCCCCGGACCGGACCGCTTCCTCACGCCGGAGCTCGAGGAGACGATCGGCCTGGTCGCCTCCGGGCAGGTGCTCGCCGCCGCCGAGGCCGCCGGCCCGCTGGTGCACGTGCTCCCCGAGTTCGCCTCGGGCGCGGACGCCCCACGGGGAGCCGCCCCCGGCGCGGCCTCCGCACAGGGCTGATCCACTGAGCAGAGCCGGCCCACCGGCCCACCCATGAGACCGGGCCGGCGGTTCCGCACCGCCGGCCCGGCACAGCAGCACCCGCACGCACCCCACCCGCCCACGGAAAGGACGCTCCCATGAGCGACGTCGTCTCCCTCCTCGGCCAGATCGAGGACATCGGCCGTGACCCCCGCGGCCCCGGCTACCTCCGTCCCGGCTTCTCGCCGGAGGAGCGGACGCTGCGCGAGTGGTTCCTCGCGGAGGCGGACGCCTGCGGACTGGACACGGAGGTGGACGGCAACGGCATCACCTGGGCGTGGGTGACGGACCCCGGCGAGAACGCCGTGGTCACCGGTTCCCACCTGGACTCCGTGCCCGGCGGCGGGGCCTTCGACGGCCCGCTGGGCGTCGCCTCGGCCCTGGCCGCCGTGGACGCGCTGCGGGCGGACGGCCGCCTGGCGCAGGCCCGGCGCCCCCTGGCCCTGGCGGTGTTCCCGGAGGAGGAGGGTTCGCGGTTCGGCCTCGCCTGCCTGGGCTCCCGGCTGCTCACGGGTGTGGTGAGCGCGGAGAAGGCGCTCGCGCTCCAGGACGCGGAGGGGACCACTCTCGCGGATGCGCTCTCCGCCTACGGCCTCGATCCTGCGCGGGCCGGCCGGGACGAGGCGCGGCTGGGGCGGATCGGCTCCTTCCTCGAGCTCCACGTGGAGCAGGGTGTGGGACTCGCGGGCACGGAGCACGCGGTGGCGATCGGCTCCTCGATCATCGGCCACGGCCGCTGGCACTTCCGGTTCACCGGGCAGGGCAACCACGCGGGCACCACCCCGCTCACCCATCGCGCGGACCCGGTGGTGGCCGCCTCCCGGCTGATCGGCGACATCCCGGAGATCGCCGCACGGCACGCAGGCGCCGTGGCGACGGTGGGGCGCACGCTCCTCCACCCCGGCGGCACCAACGTCATCGCCTCCTCGATGGACTTCTGGCTGGACATCCGCCACCCGGACGACGACGTGGTGGCCGCCGTGCTCGCGGACATCACCCGCCGCGCCCACGAGCGCGCCGCCGAGGCCGGATACGCCGGGCGCGCCGTCACCGCCACCGTCGATCAGGAGTCCTACTCCGCCACGACGGAGTTCCACTCCGAGTTCAACGCCCGTCTGGGCGGGCTGCTGCCGGGCGCGCCGCTGCTGCCGTCCGGTGCCGGTCACGATGCGGGCATCCTCGCGGGCCACGTCCCCTCCGCCATGCTCTACGTCCGCAACCCCACGGGCGTCTCGCACGCGCCGGAGGAGGCCTGCGAGGACGAGGACGCGCGCGCAGGCGTCACGGCGCTCGCCGACGCCCTGGCGATGGAGCTCGCACGATGAGCGCGCGGGTCCCCGGTGTGACAGGAGAAGCGGGCGGAGCCGCGGAGGTGGGTGCTTCCACCTCGGCCACGGAGGCCGCCGGGCCCGCAGCCGTCACAACGAGAGCGATGGGTGCTGCGGACTCCTCCGGCGTGCATGCCGGAGGTGGTGGGGCCTCTGCAGCGTCCGCCTTCTGGTGCGAGCGCGCCTGGGTGGACGGCGCGATGCGCGCCGGCGTGCTGCTGGAGGCGGATGCCGCGGGCGTGCTCACCCGGGTGCGCGCGGACGTCCCCGCCGCCGAGGCTCCGGCCGAGGCCCAGCACCTGCCCGGCATCGTGCTCCCCGGCGGGGTGAACGCGCACTCACACGCCTTCCACCGCCTGCTGCGCGGGCGCACGCACGGCGACGGCGGCACGTTCTGGACGTGGCGCGAGGTGATGTACCGGATCGCCGGCAGGCTCACCCCGGAGACCTACCGGATCGCCGCCCGCGCGGTGTTCGCGGAGATGCTCCTGGGCGGCTGGACCTCCGTGGGCGAGTTCCACTACGTCCACCACGCTCCCGGCGGTGAGCCCTACGGTGCGGTGCATGCCGAGCGGCAGGTGGGGGCGGCACCAGCCGGTGCGGGAGTGGACGGACCGGCCGGCGAACCGGGTGAGCAGCCGCATGCCATGGAGCTCGCGCTCGCGGCGGCGGCCGAGGACGCGGGCATCCGCATGCGCCTGCTCGACACCTGCTACCTCACCGGCAGCATCGGCACGCCGCTGAGCGAGGAGCAGGCGCGGTTCGGCGACGGCGACATCGACGGGTACCTGCGCCGTCATGCGGACCTCGCACGCGTGCTGTCCAGCGGGCCTGCGGGGGGTGCTGCCTCGTCCGGTGAGGGTATCAGCGCTGGTGAAGCCTCTGCCGGCTCACCTGCGGGCGGTGCTCCCGGTGGCGGTGCCTCCGGCCTCGTCACTCTGGGTGCGGCGATCCACTCCGTGCGCGCCGTGCCTGCCGCAGACATCCCCCGCTTCGCGGAGCTCGACGGTCCCGTGCACGTGCACCTCTCCGAGCAGCCCGCGGAGAACGCCGCGAGCCTGGCCGCCTACGGCCGCACTCCCACGGGAGTGCTCGCGGACGCGGGAGTGGTGGATGCGCGCCTCTCGCCCGTCCACGCCACGCACCTCACGCCGGAGGACATCGCCCTGCTCGGGGAGGCGGGGACCACCGTGGTCATGTGCCCGTGCACGGAGGCGGACCTCGCGGACGGGATCGGGCCCGCGCTTGAACTCGCGGAGGCGGGTGCGACACTCGCCCTCGGCTCCGATCAGCACGTGGTGCTCGACGCCCTGCGCGAGCTCCAGGCGCTGGAGGCCGGTGAGCGGCTGCGCTCCGGGCAGCGCGGGCGCTTCTCCCCGGAGCAGCTGCTCGCGGCGATGACGACGGGCGGTGCCCGCAGCCTCGGGCTCCCGGCGGGTACGCTCGCAGTGGGCAGCGTGTGCGACCTCATCGCGGTGGACCCGCACAGTCCCCGGACGTACGGCTCGGTGGACGAGCAGATGGTGCTCACCGGCACCTCGGCGGATGTCCGCACCGTCGTCACCGCGGGGCAGGTGCGCGTGCGCGACGGTGTGCATGCGCAGCTGGGGGACATCGGCGAACTGTACCGCGAGGCATATGCGGCGCTGGATCTCTGAGCCGCAGCTCGCTGCGGCCGCATGCGGCTCAGAGCGGACGGCCCCGGCGGGGGCGGCAGACGGTGTGACGACGAGGGGAAGGGGCAGCGCGGATGGCTGAGGTGCCCGCACTGCGGCGCGGCGTGGCGATCCTCCGCCACCTGTCCGGGTCGAACCGTCCTGTGAGCGCAGGCGCACTCGTCCGCACCCTGGGCCTGCCGCGCTCCACCGTCTACGACCTGCTGGGCGTGCTCGAGGAGCTGGGCATGGTCTACCACGCCGATTCCGGCTACGTGCTGGGCGCGGGTGTGCAGGAGCTCAGCGCGTCCTACCTGCGGACCAACCCCCTGCAGCGGCTCGCGGCACCGCTCGTGCGCGCGCTCGCGGAGCAGACCGGTGCGACCGCCCAGCTCGCAGTGCTGCGCGGCTGGGAGACGGTGTACCTGCTCAAGGAGCAGGCGGTGGAGTCCGTCGCCGTCATCACCGCCTCGGGCATCACCATGCCGGGGTACCTCACCGCGACGGGGCGGGCCATCATGGCGCACCTGCCCAAACGCGATCTGCTGGCGATCCTGCAGGCGGAGACCACCTTCGTGAACCGGACCGGGCGCGGGCCGCGCACGTACTCGCAGCTGAGCGCTGAGCTCTCCCTCACACGCCGCCGCGGCTGGGCGGAGGAGACCGGGGAGGTCACACCGGGCGTGCGGACGGTCGCCGCGCCGGTCTTCGACGTGATGGAGCGGCCCATCGCCGCGCTGGGCGTGAGCGTGGCGATGGCGGAGGAGGAGGCTCCCGCGGACGGTTCCGGGGCGAGGGCTTCCAACGCGGGTGGTGCGGGGGCTGCAGAGGCGACCGCTCCCACTGGGACCGCGCAGATCGCCGCAGCCGTCCGCCGGGCGGCGGAGTCGCTCAGCGCGCAGCTGGCGTAGCAGCGGTCCTGCCTCCTGCGCCGGTCCTGCCTCCTGCAGCGGCTCCGCTTCTCGTGCCGGTCCTGCTTCCTGCTCCGGTCCCTCCGTGCTAGCGTCGAACGAACGATTGCTCAGACGCGCGCACGGCGGCAGGCGCCGGACGCGTGTGCGCTCACACCTGATTCTCGAAGGGGAGAACGATGGCCTGGGACTTCAGCACGGAACCGGAATTCGAAGCGAAGCTGCAGTGGATGCGCGACTTCGTGCGCGAGGAGATCCTCCCGCTCGAGGTGGCGGACCTGGACCCGGAGGCGTTCGCCACGGTGACCGCAGGGCTCAAGGCGCAGGTGAAGGAGCAGGGTCTGTGGGCCGCACACCTCCCGCCCGAGCTCGGCGGCGGAGGGTTCGGCCAGCTCAAGCTGGGTCTCATGCACGAGATCCTGGGCCGCTCCCGCCTCGCCCCGCCCATCTTCGGCAACAACGCACCGGACTCCGGGAACGCGGAGCTGCTGGCGATCGGCGGAGACGAGTTCCAGAAGGAGCGCTGGATGAAGCCGCTGCTGGCAGGCGAGCTCCGCAGCTGCTTCTCGATGACGGAGCCCGGTGCCGGTGCGGACCCCACCCGGCTCACCACCCGCGCCGTGCGCGACGGCGACGAATACGTCATCAACGGCCACAAGTGGTTCTCCTCGAACGGCTCCCACGCGGACTTCTTCATCGTCATGGTCGTGACGGACCCGGAGCCGCACAAGCGGGCCTCCATGATCCTCGTGGACAGGGACACCCCGGGCGTCAACGTCCTGCGCGACATCCCCGTGATGGGAGGTGCACACTCGGCCGGGGACAAGGGCCACGCGGAGATCCTGTACGAGGACGTGCGGGTGCCGGCCAGCCACCTCATCGGCCGGGAGGGCGACGGGTTCGTGCTCGCCCAGAAGCGCCTCGGGCCCGGCCGCATCCATCACGCCATGCGCTGGCTGGGGCAGGCGCAGCGTGCGTTCGACATCATGTGCGAGCGCGTCGTCTCCCGTCACGTGAAGGACGGCGTGCTCGCGGACAAGCAGATGATGCAGGACTTCATCGCCACCTCCAAGGCGGAGATGGAGGCCGCACGCCTCCTCACTCTGCAGGCGGCGTGGAAGATGGACCAGGGCGGGACGAAGGCGGCGCTGACGGACATCGCACTCATCAAGTTCTGGGGCGCGCAGGTGCTCTACAACGTCATCGATCGGGCCATCCAGGTGCACGGCTCCCTGGGCATCACCGGAGACCTGCCGCTGGAGGAGATGTACCGGGACGCCCGCGCCGCACGCATCTACGACGGGCCGGACGAGGTCCACAAGGTCACGGTCGCGCGCCGCACACTGCGGGACTTCACGCCGGTCGAGGTGCCCACGGAGCACATTCCCACGCGCCGTGAGGCCGCCGCACGGAAGTTCGCCGCACTGCTGGAGGCCTCGGAGGGATGAGCGTCGAAGGAGCGCACACCGATGCCTGGGCCGCTGCCGCACATGCCCGTGCCGCGGGGCTGGACACCGCTGCTCTCCAGGAGTGGCTGAGCGGTCGTCTGGGGCCGGGCGCCATCCGTGAGGAGCGGTTCCTCACGGGCGGGACGCAGAACGTGCTGCTCGGCTTCACCTGGGAGCCCGCGTCCGGGGAGTCCGCGCGGCGCCTCATCTACCGAGGCCCGCCCGTGAACAAGCGGAAGAACTCGGACGCGGTGATGCTGCGGGAGGCGAGGGTGCTCGCCGCGCTCACCGGCTCCGGGGTGCCGCACCCCGGCTTCGTCGCGGCGTGTGAGGACCTGGACGTGCTGGGCAATGCGTTCTTCGTCATGGAGGCCGTCGACGGGTTCAATGGCGTCTCCGAGGTGCCCGAGGCCGTCGCCGCGGACGAGGCATGGCAGCACGCCATGGGACTCTCCCATGCGCGGGCGGTGGCCCGGCTGGGCGACGTCGATCCGTTCGCGGTGGGCCTCGAGGGCTTCGGGAAGCCTGAGGGCTGGCTCGCCCGCCAGCCCGGGCGGTGGACGGGACAGCTGGAGAGCTACCGCTCCTTCGAGACCTGGCCCGGTCTGGACCATCCCGGCGTGGAGGAGATCCCGCGATGGCTCGCAGAGCGCCTGCCGTCCGCCGAGCGCGCGGGCATCGTCCACGGTGACTGCCATGCCGGCAATGTGCTCTTCTCGCACGAGGTGCCGGAGGTCGCGGCGCTCGTGGACTGGGAGCTGAGCACCCTGGGCGATCCGCTGCTGGATCTTGGGCACCTGCTCGCCTCGCGGGACGGCCTCACACCGTCCGGCGCACCCACGAACGCGGAGATGGTCGAGGCGTATGCGGAGGTCAGCCGTCACGATGTGGAGGCGGTGGACTACTTCCACGTGCTCGCGTGCTTCCGGTTCGGCGCGATCCTCGAGGGTTCGCAGGCGCGTGCGAGCGCCGGTCTCGTGCCGGAGTCCGTGGGCGAGCGGCTGCATGCACGCACGGTGTCCCTCTTCGACCAGGCGCTGCGCGTCATGGACGGCGAAGGTGTGGGCAGCTGAGCCTGCGGCGCAGAACCCGGAAGACGGCTTTGCCGCCCACCTGTACGTGGGCGGCAAAGCCGTTTTCCGGTGTGCGGGGGCGCCTCAGCGGCGCCGCATGCGCACGCCGATCACGATCTCCGCGATGCCGTCGACGATCGCGTAGATGCCGATCAGCCAGATGAGTCCGAGGACGGCCGCACCCGTGTTGAACAGCATGATGAAGCCCAGCACGACGGCGAGGATGCCGGAGAGGAGGACGCCCCACCAGAAGCGGGCGCCCAGTTTCCGGAGCTCGAAGGAGTTCACGGCGTAGAGGATGCCCAGCAGGATCGCCCAGAACGCCATGATGTACACGACGGCGATGGCGGCGGCCTGCGGCATCACCATGACGGCGATGCCGGCGAGCACGGAGACGATCCCGGAGAACAGCGCCCAGCCGCTGCGGTGCTCCTTGTCGCGGGTGAACCAGCTGACGATCGTGGCGGCGCCGGTGACGAGCGTCCATGCTCCGAAGACGATGCCGAACGCCCAGACGGAGGCGAACGGCATGAACAGGAAGGCCAGGCCCATGAGGAGGCTGAGCACCCCCTGGACGATGAGGGCCGTACGGGCGCCGCTGCGCAGCCTGTCCCAGTCGAAGCCCGGGGTCTGTGCCTGCTGATCCGATGGTGCCGACATCATGGTGCCCTCTCCGTGGGAAGTTCCTGTGGCCTCCACGCTACTCCGATCCGGGGCGTGCGACAGGGGGTGATGCGTGTCTGGTGGAACACGTTGCTCGGCCGTGCAGAGCCCTCCACGTGCGGGCCCCGGTGACCACGTGCGGGGCCCGAATGTCCGCTTGGCCGCCCACATGCATTCGGCGCCCGAGCGCTTTCGCGAACCCGCTGTGCAGCGGTGCCCAGTAAATGTCCTTCCCACCCACATGTACGTGGGTGGCAAAGCCGCCGGGCGGTGTGTGGGGAGGCGCTCAGACCTCCTCGCCGGGGATGACGTCGTCGTCATCCCCGCGGCGTCCGTGCGTGCCTCCACTGCTTCCCGGTTCGCCGGCTGCGCTCGGTCCGCCCGGAGTCCCTGGCGCACGTGGTCCGCCCGGCCACCCGCCGCCGGGACCGCCAGCTGCGCTCGGGCCGGGGAAGCCGCCCGCGCCGAAGCCGGGGTAGCCGCCGAACCCTGCTGACCGCACCTCCATGCGGCCGATCTTCCACCCCAGCACCAGCATGGCCCCGCCGATCACCACGAGCACGATGCCCAGCACCCACAGCAGCCCCGTGAGCCCGGCGGTCGGATTGAGCAGCAGCAGGAAGCCGTAGACCACAGCGGCGGCTCCGGCCAGCACGCCTGCCCACCATGCGGACACGCCTGCGCGCCGGAGGCCGAAGGACGCGGCGATCGCCGTGCTCCCCACCAGCAGGGAGACGAAGGCGACGACGAAGACCACGACCGCGCCCGCGGCCTCGGGCACCAGGAACAGCGCAAGGCCCAGGAGCGCCGGGAGGAGCGCGCCGGCCACGCCCCTGCGCCTCCGGACGAGGGCGAGCACCGCAGAGGCCGCAGCGCTGAGCAGCAGCCACGCGGCGAACACGCGGACGAGGACCACCGCGCTGTCGATGGGCCAGAAGAGGAACAGCAGTCCCGCGAGGACGGCGAGGCCGCCTTGGATCATGAGTCCCGTCCGCACGCGCGAACGCAGCACCTCGAAGGGGTTGGGCACGACGCGGGCGTCCTCGCCGCCGATGCGGTGCTCGCCGTTGTCGTCAGGGCCGGGGGAGCGGTGCGCGGGCGTGGAGTTCATGCCCCCATTGTCTCGCACCTGCCTCGCAGGCGCTTGCCGGAGACGCAGGCCTCGCTTCGTCCTCCCGGTGAGCGGTGACGAACCGGCACGGCGGTCCGCGCGTGGAGCCGGGCTCGTTCCCGCCGGGCGAACGCGGAATCACTCGTCGGTCGCATGCGCGGAGGCGTCCGCCCCTGTTGAGGCGCCGGCCCCTGCCGAGGCGTCCTGCACCTCGTGCGCGAGAAGCCTCCTGCCGGCCGCGTACATGCCGAGCACCCGGGGGAGCGGAGCGCGCCGTCCGGACAGATACGTGGCGAGGACGCGGCCGCCGGCCGTTCCGCTCGAGCGGGTCGCGCCGCTCCTCCCGCCGGAGCCGGTCTCCGAGGTGCTCCCGGCCGCTGCGGCCGCCGTGGTCGCCCTGGCCATCCCGGCCGCCGCCTCGGCCGTGTTCGTCGCGGCATCCGCGTGTGCCGCATCCACTGTGGCGGCGTCCCTCTCCTCCGCACGCTGCCGGCGGTGGGCGGCCACTCTGCGCAGCGTCTGCGCGGCGACTGCCTGCGGTGAGTCGAGCAGTTCCACCTCGTGTCCCACGGACTCGCACAGGGCCTGTGCGATGCGCTCGCCCACGAGGCCGTAGTGCGTGCATCCCAGCACCACCGAGGTGACGTCCTCCGGGGTCTGCGCCGCAGCCTCGGCGACGGCCTCCCGGATCCGTTCTTCCTCACCGGACTCGATGGCCTCCGCCAGGCCTGCCGCGGCCACCCGGGTCACGGGCAGCCCGCCGGCGAAGGCGTCGATGAGCCTGCGCTGGTACTCGCTGCCCGTCGTCGCGGTCGTGGCCCAGACTGCGAAGGGCGCGCGCCGTGCCGCGGCCGTCTTCACCGCCGGCACCGTTCCGATGACGGGGATGCGGGGCTCGAAGACACTGCGGAGGTGTTCGAGGGCGTGGACGCTGGCGGTATTGCAGGCCACTACGATCGCATCCGGCTCCCACGCCGCGAGCCGGTGCGCGGAGTTCTCCGCGACCTCGCGCAGACGCTCCGGGGTGAGGCTCCCGTAGGGCATGTTGTCGGGATCCATCGCGAGGATCAGCTCGGCGTCCGGAGCCTGTGTGAGGATCGCGTCGGCGAACCCCACGAGGCCGAGGCCGGAGTCGAGCAGGCCCACCCGCGGCGGGCGGGCCGCGTCCGCCCGTGCTGCGCTCTCCTGCACCGAACTCTCCTGCGCCGAGGTCTTCACTGTCGTGCTCTTCTCTGTCTTCATGCGGGTGAGCAGTCTCCTCCTGCCTTCGAGTGTGCGGCTCCTGCTGCGCCGGCGGGGTGAGAGGAAGCGGCGGAGGGTGCGCAGGTGGCTCTCCGTGAGGCCGCGGGCGAACTCCGGGACGATCATGAGGAGCCGGTCCGGATAGCGCTGCGCGAAGTAGGCGTGCGTGCGGGGAGAGGCGAGGTCGTCGTCCACCCAGACGGCGCGCCTGCGCGGGTCCTCGTCCAGCCAAGCGGCGACGTGACGGGCCTTCCACCACGCGTGCGGATCTCCCGCGTAGCGGTTGTAGGAGTCGTCCGGCATGGGGACGACGGGATGGGTGTCGCGGAAGCCCAGGGCCGGTTCGAGCTCCTCCGTGCACCGGTGCGACCAGGTGGAGAGCCAGACGAGGGTGGCCTCGCGCGTGCGCATCACACGCTCCAGCGCACGGACGATGGCGGGCCGGTAGTGTAGGGCGAAGCGCCAGGCGTGCGCCGTGCGGCGGCCCTCCCGGTAGTACCGCAGACCGCGGACGGGGTACGAGTTGAGAACGCCGTCCACGTCGAGGAAGACCGTCGCGTGGCGGTCGAGCGCTCCGTCCTCTGCTTCGTCCACGTCTACCAGGGTAGCGACCTCACCGGCGGTGGGGCGGCGGGCTCGGTGGGACGGCGGGCTCAACAAGCGCGGGCGAACATGACACACTGGCGGCATGAGTGACCTGACTCACCTCTCCGCCCTGGACGCCCTCTCCGCCTACCGCTCCTGCGAGCTCTCGCCGGTGGAGCACCTCGACGCCCTCCTCGCCCGGGTCGAGACGGTGGACGCCGTCGCGGTGGGAGAGGGGCCGATCAACGCCGTGGTCGATCTCTTCGCGGAGGAGGCCCGCGCGGTGGCCCGCGAGGCCGAGCGCGCCTATGACCGGGCGGACGGGGACCCCGAGGCCCTGGCCGAGCTGCCGCCCGCGCTCGGCCTGCCCATGCTCGTCAAGGAGCAGCACGATGTGAGGGGACGCTCCGCCACCCGAGGTTCGGCCGCACTGGCGGGCAGCTCCGCGGGGGCCGACCATCCCATCGTGGCGCGGCTGCGCGCCGCCGGTGCGGCGCTGTTCGGCCGGACCACCACACCGGAGCTCTCCTGCGCCACCTTCACCCAGACCGCGGAATGGGGCATCACCCGGAACCCCTACAGCCGCGCGCACACGCCGGGAGGCTCCTCGGGCGGATCCGCAGCTGCGCTCGCCGCCGGCTACGCACCGCTGGCGACGGCCTCGGACATCGCCGGGTCCACGCGCATCCCCGCCGCCTTCTGCGGCCTCGTGGGCTTCAAGACCCCCTACGGGCGCACGCCGGCGGTGCCGCCGCTCAACCTCGACACCTTCCGCGGCGACCACATGCTCGCCCGGACGGTGGCGGACTCCGCGTTCGCGACCACGCTCATCGCAGGCATCCACCCGGCGGACCACTCCACCGTGCCGCTCACCACCGGTGAGTCGCCCGTGCCCACGTCCCTGCCGGGCGCGGCGGCGGTCCACGGTCTGACGGTGGGCATCAGCCGCGACCTCGGCTGCTACGAGGTGGACCAGGACGTGCTCGAGGGGTTCGAGGCCGTGGTGTCCGCGCTCGCCTCCGCGGGGGCGGAGATCGTCGAGGTGGATCCGGGGCTCAGCCTCGACGACATCGACAACGCCGCGATGGTGCACTTCGGCCACCTGCTCACCGGCAACATGCGCCGGCTGGCCGGCGGAGACCTCGACAGCCTCGAACCGTATTCGCGGGTGTTCGTGGAGCGGGCCACGGAGTGGGCGCGGCGCTACACGGCCGTGGACGGCCTCATGTACGAGAACGCGGTGCAGCGCGCCATCGCCCACGCCATGTCCGGCCTCGACGTCATGCTCACACCCACCTCCGCCGTGGCTGCGCTGGAGGCCGGCAACATGTACCTCGACGGGATCGCCCGGCCCAGCGGGCATGAGGACTTCTACTGGCGGGCGCACATGACGCTGCCGTTCAACATCGCCAACCGGCTGCCCGTGCTCGCCGTGCCCTCCGGGCTGGGGCGCACGGGGGTGCCGGTGGGCGTGCAGATCGTCGGTCACCCGTACGAGGACGCGAGCGTCTTCCGGGTGGGTGCGGCGATCGAGGAGCTGCTCCCGTTCCCCGCCATGCCCCAGGTGGGGTGAGGCATCACTCGATGCCGGCGGCGGGGTTCTCCGGATCGAAGGTGCCGAACTGGCGGAGGAACGCGCGGTCGGCCTCGGAGATGGGTGCCGGCTTCCCCGTCTCGCGGTCGAGCACGACGAGCACATTGAGACCCTCGAACACGAGCGTGCCGTTCTGGATGCCGCGGTTGGTGATGGAGAACGAGGACGTCCCCACGCGGCCGATCCCCAGCTCGATCCGCAGCTCCGGGCCGTGGTGCACCGGCGCCCGGTAGTTGAGCTCCACGCGCGCCACGAGCTTGGGGCGGTTGATCGCGTCCCGGTCCCGCATGGTGTTGAGCCAGTCGATGCGGGCCTGCTCCACGAGCGTGACGATCATGGCGTTGTTCACATGCCCCAGGATGTCCTGGTCGGACCAGCGGATCTGCGGGCGGGCGACGAATGCGGGGAAGATGCTCATGGGGCCTCCGGCGTTGGTGGACGGTGCGGGGTCTGCGGACATAGGCTCAAACTTAGCAATCGTTCGGCAAGCGTGTGAGCGCCGCGCTGAACCCTCCATCAGACGAAGGAGCCTGAGGTGTCCGCAGCCGCCGTCCCACCCCGCCCTCTGGACGGGATCCGCATACTCGACCTGGGCGGCATCGGCCCCGGCCCGTTCGCCGCGATGGTCCTCGCGGACCTGGGCGCAGAGGTCATCCGGGTGCACCGTCCGCAGGAGGCCGAGGCGGCCGCACGGGCACAGGCGGCGGGCCAGACGGCGGCCGCGATCGGCACCGTGAGCCCCGTCCTGGACCGCGGCAAGCGCTCACTCGTCCTCGACCTCAAGAGCGAGGCGGGCAGAGAGGTCGTCCTGCGGCTTCTGCCCTCGCTGGACGCCGTCATCGAGGGCTTCCGGCCGGGCGTGGCCGAGCGCATGGGGCTGGGACCGGCCGATCTGCTCGCGGAGCGGCCGGAGCTGGTCTACGGCCGCATCACGGGCTGGGGACAGACGGGGCCGGATGCCTCCAAGGCCGGTCACGACATGAACTACATCGCCGGCTCCGGCCTGCTCGCCCAGCTGGGCAGGGCGGGCGAGGCGCCGCAGTTCCCGGCCAATCTCGCCGGCGACTTCGGCGGAGGCGGGATGCAGCTGGCGCTCGGCATCGTCTCCGCGCTGCTGCGCGCGCGGATGAGCGGCAGCGGCTCCGTCGTGGATGCGGCGATGGCCGACGGCGCGAACCTCCTGTGGGCCATGCAGTTCGGCTTCGAGGCACAGGGCGTCTGGAAGGAGGGCCGCGGGCAGAACATGCTGGATTCCGGCGCACCGTTCTACGACGTCTACACCACTGCGGACGGCGGATATGTGAGTGTGGGCTGCATCGAGCCGCAGTTCTTCGCGGAGTTCGTGGAGAAGCTGGGCATCGCGGACCGGCTGCCGGCGATGGCCCGCAACGAGCACCGGCACCCCAAGCACTGGGCCGCGCAGCGCGCGGTCTTCATGGAGGCGCTGGGCTCCCGGACGCGGGCGGAGCTCGCGGAGCTGTTCGCGGGCTCCGACGCCTGCACCGTGGAGATCCGCTCCTGGGCGGAGGCGGAGGCGGACCCGCACAATCGGGCCCGCGGCCTGTTCTACCGCGACGAGGACGGTGTGCGGCACCCGGCCCCGGCTCCGCGCTTCGCGGACCTGGGCGGCGCGGCCTGGGCGGGCGGTTCCGCTCCGGGCCCGGTGGGGCGGACGCCGGGTGCACAGACGCCAGGCGAGCCTGCGCGCGGTGAGAGCGGGCCGGAGGTGGCCTCGGGCACGGGCACCGCTCCCGAGGTGCTGGGCGGCGGAGAGCCCTACGTCCGCCCCCGGCGTGCTCCCCGGGTGGGCGAGCACACGGACGAGGTGCTGGCCTCGGCGGGATTCGGCGCCGACGAGATCGCCGCCCTGAAGGAGACCGGCGCTCTGGGGTGAGCGGCGGCTTCCGGCAGGGCCCGGATACGCGCTGTGCCGCCCACCTATGAGTGGGCGGCACAGCGCGTCTGCGGGTGGCGCGGTGCCGGCGGACCCGGGCGCCGGCACCTCGGCGCCGGAAGCTCAGGCCAGCGTTCCGCCCGCGGCCGCGATCTCCTCCAGCGCCGCCTGTGACGGACCGGGAGCCACGCCTGCGACGAGGTCGGTGAGCACGCGGACCTCCGTGAGAGGGGCGAGGCGGTCCCGGTGCTCGAGCGCGTCGAGGGCGGAGGCACGCACGCAGTGGTCCGTGGCGATGCCCACGATGTCCAGCCGATCGATGCCGTGGGCGTCGAGGATCTGCGCGAGCGTGCGGCCGTCCTCGGCGACGCCCTCGAACGCGGAGTAGCCGTGAGTGCCCTGACCCTTGCGGATGTGGTGCGTGACCGCGGAGGTGCTGAGCGCGGGATCGTACTCCGCGCCGGGCGTGCCGGCCACGCAGTGCACGGGCCAGGTCGTCACGTAGTCGGGTTCGCCGGAGGCGAAGTGGCCGCCGTTGTCGCTGTCCGGGTCGTGCCAGTCCCGGGAGGCGAGGACGAGCGCGTAGTCCTGCGCATGCGCGGCCAGGTGGCGGGTGATCGCAGCGGCGGCAGCGCTGCCGCCGTCCACGCCCAGAGCGCCGCCCTCGGTGAAGTCGTTCTGCACATCGACGATGAGGAGTGCTGCAGTCATGTGCCGAGTCTAGTTCTGCGGGATCGCCTCAGGAATGCCCGCAGCGCTCTCACTCCGGGAGCGTGAGCTCCTCGAGCACCTCGGTCCCGCCGCGGAGCACATTGAGGTCGATGTACCTCTCCCGGCCGTCGTAGCCGTCCAGCCGGTCGCGGTGCGAGTACTGCCAGATCGTCCACTCCCTGCCGTTGGAGACGCGCGGCGGGAGGGTGACGGAGCGGAACCAGATGGGATTGTCCGGGTAGAGGTCCGCGACGTAGAGGTCATAGGCCTCACGGGTGAGGTAGAGCATGGGTGGGGCGCCGTAGTGCTCCTCGAGCCCTTCGAGCAGGGGGTCGAGGATGCCGTGGACCAGTTCTGCGGAGGGCGGGTCGTCGAAGTAGTCGCCGTAGAACTCAAGGTCCACGGTGGGGACCAGCGTGCCGGGATCCGCGGGCACCGTGTCGATGACGTTCTGGGCCTGGGACTCCCCGGGGCTCTCGAAGCTCATGAAGTGATACGCGCCCACGGGAAGGCCCTGCTCCTGTGCGCCTGCCCAGTTGGCCGCGAACTGCTCATCCACGTGCGAGGAGCCCTCCGTGGCCTTGAGCACGGCGAAGGAGATCGCGTCGCCGCGGCCCTGCACGGTGGAGCCGGTGAGCTCCTCCCAGTCGATGGTCCCCTGGTGCGCGGAGACGTCCACGCCCACCGCGGAGTCGCGGGGGACGAACCAGCGGTTGGGCCAGACGACCCCGGTGAAGACGAGTGTGCCCAGGACGCACAGGACCACCAGAGCCGAGGCTGCCGTCACTGTCACCCGCATCGCTCTGCTGCGCATCGTGGTCCTCCCCAGGTCTGCGGCTCCGCACCGCGACGTTCGCACATCGCGCTGTTCCGGTCTCGTGGGATCATTCCAGGCGGAGCTGTGACCGGCAGTCAGGAAGACGGCGCGCGCACCGAGACGGCGCAGGCCGTTCCCCGATGATCTGGCATGCTGACGGCAGAGGACCCCGCAGGGCGGGATCAGCAGGCTCAGCTACGACCCCACGGCGGTGTCGGGAAGGCGGATCATGACAGAGAAGGCCGGTACGGCAGAGACGGCCCCGGAGCAGGGCGTTCCCTTCCTCGCGCCCTCCTTCACGGAGCAGTTCGCGCACCTCGCGCAGCGTTGCGGCGACCGGGCCGCGGTGATCACGGCGGAGGCGGAGATGACGTTCGCACAGCTCGATGCGCGCACCAACCAGTCCGTCCGTCTGTTCGAGGCCCGCGGCGTGGCGGAGGGGGACTTCGTCCTCATCTCCACCCCGGACTGCGCCCTCATGCTGGAGGCGAGCGTGGCCGCGCTCAAGCTCGGCGCGATCCCCATGCCCGTCTCGGACCGCCTCACGCAGGCGGAGCTCGACGGGCTCGTCGCACTGGCCTCGCCGGCGCTGGCGGTGGACACGACCGCGCGTGAGGTGGGCGCACCTCGGCTGCGGGATCTCTCCGAGGCCCGGGAGCTGTCCGCGGACCCGGTCCCGGCCGTGGTGGGCCCCTCGCTCAAGGCGCCCACGTCCGGCGGCTCCACCGGCACGCCCAAGATCATCGTCTCCACGTCCCCCGGGGCGCCGGAGGGCTATCACCTGCTGGGTGCGGCGATGCGCGTGCCGGCGGACGGCGTCTGCCTCGTCACGGCGGCGCTCTACCACAACGCCTCGTTCAGCAATGCGCTGGCCGCGCTGGTCCACGGCAGCACGGCAGTGCTCATGGACCGCTTCGACGCTCAGGAGGCGCTGCGCCTCATCGACCGTCACCGGGCCACCTGGATCTACATGGTGCCCACGATGATGCTGAGGATCTGGAAGCTCGAGGACGAGGTGAAGGCCGGGTACGACCTCTCCAGCCTGCGCACCGCGCTCCACC
The DNA here is from genome assembly GCF_022712115.1 of Brevibacterium sp. GTDB lineage: Bacteria > Actinomycetota > Actinomycetes > Actinomycetales > Brevibacteriaceae > Brevibacterium > Brevibacterium salitolerans. Next base: position 25,573 of record NZ_JALAHB010000045.1, read on the forward strand.
TCGCCGCACCCTGCCCCGCCTGGCTCAAGCGCGCATGGATCGGCTGGCTGGGCGCCGACGTCGTCTACGAGGTCTTCGGCACCACGGAGGGGCAGGCCGCCACTGCCATCAGCGGTGCGGACTGGCTGGAGCGGCCGGGCTCCGTGGGCCGGGTGATCTCCGGCGAGATGGTCATCCGCGACAGCACGGGGGCCGAGGCCGCTCCCGGAACCGTGGGTGAGGTCTGGGTCCGCCGCGGCGCGGAGGAGCCCAAGCCCTACCGTTACCTGGGAGCCGAGGCCGAGGACGACGGAACCGGCTGGGAGACGGTGGGCGACATGGGATGGAAGGACGAGGACGGCTTCGTCTACCTCTCCGACCGCCGCTCGGACATGATCCTGGTGGGTGGGGTGAACGTCTACCCCGCGGAGATCGAGGCCGCCGCCGAATCCCATCCCGCGGTCCTCTCCTCCGGCTGCGTGGGCCTGGCCGACGACGAGCTGGGTCAGCGGCCGGCGCTCATCGTGCAGACGGCCTCGGGCGCGGTTCCGGCCGATCTCGAGGCGCATCTGGACGGTCTGCTGTCCCGGATCAAGCGGCCCACGCGGGTGCTGGCGGACACGGAGCCGCTGCGCGATCCGGCGGGCAAGGTGCGCCGCCGGGAGCTCGCCGCACGGTTCGCATGAGTGCGCGGGTGCGTGGTGCTGCCTGAGCGGTGAGGTGCGCACCCTGCCTCCGGTTTCCCACTCTGCAGAGTGGGAAACCGGAGGCAGGGTGCCGGTTGCCGGAGCCGAGGTGGCCCCGCGGAGCTGCGCGCTCAGGGCTCCGCTCCCGGGGCTCTCCCGTCCCTCAGAACTCCACAGGGCGGTTGTCGATGAGCCGGGTGCCTCCGACCGTCGCAGAGAGGAGCAGCAGTGCCGGGCCCCGGAAGTCTGCCGGGCAGGGGCGGAAGGTCGCGGCCTCGACGAGGCTGAGGTAGTCGAGCTCGAAGGAGCCCGTCTCCGCAGCCGCCGCGACGACCTCGCGGGCGGCGGCTTCCACGGCCGCCGGGCCGGCCTCCGCGCGGGCCGCTCCGGCCGCGAGCGCACGGGGGATGACGAGGGCGGCCGTCCTGTCCGCCGCACTCAGGTACTGGTTCCGGCTGGACATGGCGAGGCCGTCGGCATCTCTGACGACGGGCAGGCCGATCAGCTCGATGCCCATGTCGAGATCCGCGATCATGCGCTTGACCAGTGAGAACTGCTGGATGTCCTTGAGGCCGAAGACCGCGGAGTCCGGCCGGACGAGGTGGAAGAGCTTCGCCACGACCGTGAGCACTCCGTCGAAGTGCCCCGGCCGGGCCGCCCCCTCGAAGACCTGCCCCATCCGCCCGGACGAGACCGTCACCTGGGGCGCGGAGGGGTACATCTCCTCCTGTGCGGGTGCGAAGACGAAGTCGACCCCGGCGCTCTCGCACAGCCGCAGGTCGTCCTCGAAGGGGCGGGGGTAGCGGTCGAAGTCCTCGCCGGGCCCGAACTGGAGCGGATTCACGAAGATGCTCGTCACCACCGCGTCCGCCGATTCCCGTGCACGGTCCATGAGGGCCCGGTGGCCGGAGTGCAGCGCGCCCATCGTGGGCACGAGGGCGACGGCGCCCGTCTGGGCGGCACGCCACTCGCGCAGCGCCTCGATGCCGCCTGTCCTCCTCACTCGAAGCTCCGCTCGGCTTCGGGGAAGGTGCCCTCGCGCACCTCGTCGACGTACTCGCGCACCGCCGCGGAGAGCACTCCGTGCAGGTCCGCGTACTGCTTGACGAAGCGCGGTGCCCTGCCCGGCCGCAGCCCCGCCATGTCCTGCCACACGAGGACCTGCGCATCGCAGTCCGCCCCGGCGCCGATCCCCACCGTCGGGATCGGCAGCTCCGCGGTCACCCGGGCGGCCAGTTCCGCCGGGACCATCTCCATGACCACGGCGAATGCGCCGGCCTCGGCGACGGCGCGCGCATCCGCGAGCAGGGCCTCGGCCGCCTCGCCCCGGCCCTGGACCCGGTAGCCGCCGAGGCTGTGCTCGGCCTGCGGGGTGAAGCCGATGTGCGCCATGACGGGGATGCCCGCAGTGGTGAGAGCGCGGATGCGGGAGGCCATCGTGGTGCCGCCCTCGAGTTTGACGGCGTGCACCTCGGCCTCCTTCATGAACCGCACGCCCGAGGCGACGGCCTGCTCGTCGGAGATCTCGTAGCTGCCGAAGGGGAGGTCCGCGACGACGAGCGCCCGTGCGGTCGCCCGCGCGACGGCGCGGGCCAGCGGGATGAGTTCGTCGACGGTCACGGGCAGCGTCGTGGCATGGCCGTAGACGTTGTTGGCCGCGGAATCCCCCACGAGCAGGGCCTCGACGCCGGACTGCTCGAAGAGAGCGGCGGTGTACTGGTCGTAGCTCGTGAGCATCGCCCATCTGCGTCCCTCGGCCTTCGCCTGGAGCAGGTCGAGCGTCCGCACCCGCCGCGGGGGCCGCCGGTCCGTAGGGGCGGGCTGAGACGGCGCGTCCGGTCCTGCGCTCGTGCCTGCGGCGGCTCCTTCGGCAGCAGGCGGGCCGGAGCCGTAGGGCGGGGTCTCTTCAGCGGTGTGCGGGTGCGGGGCAGCGGACATGGACTTCCTCTTCGTCGACAGGACTCTGGGGCTGGACCGGTTCCCATTGTCCCTGTGGCGGAGGGCACATTCACCCTGGTCTCGGTGGTGGAGACGGAAAGTGGTGAGGGCGGAAAAGGGCCGCGCCACTGCAGGACCCGCGGGCCCTGCATTTCGGGTTCTTCCCAGCTGGGTGGCCCGCCGGTAGTATTCCGTCATGACTCGACTACGACGCGAACCTGCTGGTGAGCGATCCTGGTGGGGGTGGGGGAAGGTGAGCGAGGCGCTTTCGTCACAGGAGACGGAAGAGCTTGAGCGAAGCCTCGCAGCCAGCGACCCGGGGCATGATGCGAGAGTCCACGCACCACCTGATCCCCGTCACCTGAACCTCCCCGCGCCGCGTGTGCAGCCGCCTGCGGCGTTGAGCGCGCTGTTCGGCGCTGATCCGGTCGACCGAGCCGGGCACACCCACGGAAAGGCGTTCCGTGACGTGGTGCGAAATCTTAGAGGAGACCTGTCCGCAGCACCGGACTGGGTAGTGCGCCCTACGTCTGAAACAGATCTTGCCGACATCCTCGACTGGTGCTCCCAGGAGCAGGTAGCCGCGATCCCCTATGGCGGCGGGAGCTCTGTCGTTGGTGGTACCGAAGCACGTTTCAGCGGCCCTGCGATCTCGATCGATATGGAGCTGTTCGACCAGGTACTCGAGATCGACCGCACCAGCCGTGCGGCCAGAATCCAGGCGGGGGTCTATGGCCCCGCCCTGGAGGACCAGCTGCGGCCTCACGGGCTGACGCTGCGTCATTATCCGCAGTCGTTCGCCTATTCCACCCTGGGGGGCTGGCTGGCGACCAGGGCCGGCGGTCACTTTGCCACGCTGTACACCCACATCGACGATCTCACCGAGTCGATGCGGGTTGTCACCCCGCAGGGGGTCAGCGAATCCCGGCGGCTGCCCGGTTCTGGTGCAGGTCCGTCACCGGATCGCCTCTTCCTCGGCTCAGAAGGTTCCCTGGGGATCATCACCGAGGCGTGGATGCGGTTGCAGGACCGGCCTGTATACCAGACCACGGCGTCCGTGCTGTTCGACTCCTACACTGAGGCAGTCGCAGCCACTCGGGCGATCGCTCAGGCGGGTCTGTATCCGACGAACTGTCGTCTGCTCGACCCCAATGAAGCTCGAGGCAGCGCTGGTATGGAGTCAGGCGGCGGCATTCTGGTTCTTGCCTTCGAATCCGCAGATCATCCGGTTGACGCATGGATCGAGCGCGCGACGGAGATCGTGAGTGATCACGGGGGCCGGGTGCAGGATCGGACACGCCGCGATGCGGCGGGAGCATCCTCCGGTGGCGCGGCGGGAGCCTGGCGGTCAGCATTCCTGCGCATGCCCTATTGGCGTGATGCTCTCGCGCAGCGGTCCATCATAGCCGAGACCTTCGAGACCGCCTGTACATGGGATGCTTTCGAGGAGTTCCACGCAGCAGTGACCACCGCAGTGCAGGGTGCGCTGAACGATATCTGCGGCGGGGGCACCGTGTCCTGTCGGTTCACGCATGTGTATCCCGACGGCCCCGCGCCCTACTACGGTGTGCGCGCGCCTGGCCGGTGGGACGGTCTGCTGGCACAGTGGGACGAGATCAAAGCTGCCGTCTCCGAGGCCATCATCAGCGCCGGAGGCACGATCACGCATCACCATGCCGTGGGGCGAGACCACGCACCGTGGTACGCGCAGCAGCGGCCGGACCTCTACGCGGCCGGTCTGCAAGCGGTCAAAGGGAGGCTCGACCCCGCTGGGATCATGAACCCCGGCGTCCTGGGCATAGGGATGCCGGGGAAATAGTTCGCCATGCGGGAGGCCGGTGCAGCGATGGCAGCGCCGGCCTCCCGCAGCGGTGAAAGCCCCGGCGTGCACCTGCCGTGGCACTGGGTCCTCCCGGCCTCGGCGTCTACTCGCCCCGGTGCTTGCGCACCGCGGCGATGGGCGCCTCCGCTGTACCGGTGCCGGGGCGGATGCAGCGCGGTAGCCGGAGCATGAACCAGGCGCCGATGAGGAAGGCGCTCCATGAGGTGATGATACCGACCAGCCCACCGGCGATGACGATTCTTCCCAGATCTCGTGGCCGAGCATGAGGCTGAGAGTGTCCGCGATGACCAGCGGTTCCCTATGCTGCGGTTCGCCGCCCACCACCAGGCCGAGGACGAGGAACACGCCAACGAGGGGCAGGAAGCTCACGACGAAGGTCTGCACGAGCGAGACCATCCGGATGCCGGGGGCGTTGAATGAGGCACATGATGACGGAGATACAGCCCGCGTGATCGCCCAGGAGCCGCAAACCGCTGTTCAGGGCCCATGCTGCGCAGGAGGCAGTTGTGCTCACCGCTGGAGAAAGGCATCGCTGAGACCGGCTCGGAGTACACCAAACCCACGAGGATCATGATGATCCCGCCTGCGGCGAAAGCGAGTATGGCGCCTACGGTGCCGGCGTCCTGGACTCACCTGATGGTGAGCCGGATCCAGCCGAAGCCGATTATCGCGCCGAAACTCATGAACAGGATGTCGAGCGAGCCTAGAACCTTGGCCGAGCCGGAGGAGCCGTGCGTATGCGTGTTGTTCACAGCGAAGCCTGCCGTTCCGCGCGGAGAGGCTTCATGCCCGTTCCGTGACGCTGCAAGGGGTTGCGGTCGATCATAGAGGACAGGAGAAGGTGCGCACGCCGAAATACTGAGAGGTGCGCTGGCGTCCCCGGGCGCGGACGGAATTGTCGAGGCAGGTCGGACCTCACTCGCCCCCCGGCACCCAGGTGCCCCTCCGCTCCTCGAACACGATGTGGGTCTCGGTGCTGCGGACCGCCGGGTGCCGGGTGATGCGGTCGAGCACGAGATCCTGCAGCTGCCTGCTGTCCCGCACCGCGACCGTGACGAAGAAGTCGGAGCGGCCCGTGAGGTTGAGGATCCGCAGCACGTGCGGGGTGTGCTCCAGCGCTTCCATGAAGCGGTTCACATCGGCCCGCGAGTGGCTGGTCATCGTCACGACGATGACGGCCTGCAGGGCGTATCCCAGCTGTGTGTGGTCGAGGTCGAGGCGCGCCCGCCCCACCACCCCGGCGCGCCGGAGGCGGCGCAGCCGGTAGGCGCACGTGGACTCCGCGATGCCCAGGCGGGCGGCCAACGCCTTGTTCGTCAGCTCCGGCTGTCCGGAGAGCTCGCGGATGAGCGCGTGGTCCGCCTTGTCGAGGGAGAGGTTCTGCTCGGCGGCTGACATCCGTCCTCCTTGAACGTCCATTTTTGCTGAAGGTGCGTTTCCAGCTCCTGTTGCTGCAGCTTTCGACAATGCCTATGGAATGATTCTGTGCCTTCGTCAACCATACGAGTATGGATCACTCGACGAAGAGCACCCCGCAGGCCTCCCGCACCGCCGTGGACACGTCCGCGGTGCACGCCGGACGCGACGATCTCGCCGCTTTGGGCGTGCACGCGCTGCCCCTCGACCTCTCGACCACCAACCCCCTGCCGGACATCGAGGCGGGCGGGGACTCCTATGAGGCGCTCGCCGGCGGGAGCGTCCTGCCCGCCGGAGGCAGCGCCGTCTACGCCCGCCTGTGGAACCCCACGGTCGCACGCTTCGAGGCGGGGCTGGCGGAGCTCGAGCACGCGGAGGCGGCCGTCGCCTTCTCCTCGGGCATGGCCGCGTTCGCAGCCGCGCTGCTGGCCTTCTGCACCTCGGCGGGCCGGCCGCACGTCGTGGCCGTCCGGCCGCTGTACGGCGGCTCGGACCATGTCCTCGCCTCCGGGCTGCTGGGCACCGAGGCGACCTTCTGCGGGCCGGATGAGATCGCCTCGGCGATCCGAGAGGACACCGGACTCGTGGTGCTGGAGACTCCCGCCAATCCCACCTTGGAGCTCACGGACATCGCCTCCGCCGTGGAGCAGGCTGGCGAGGTGCCGGTGCTCGTGGACAACACCTTCGCCACGCCGGTGCTGCAGAATCCGCTGAATCACGGAGCCGCCTTCGCGCTCCACAGCGCCACCAAGTACCTGGGCGGGCACGGGGACGCGCTGGGCGGGATCCTCGCGTGCGCGGAGGAGCGGGCCGTGCGGCTGCGCTCCGTGCGGGCGGTCACCGGCGGGATCCTCCACCCGCTCGCCGCCTACCTCTTCCATCGCGGGCTCGCCACCCTGCCGGTGCGGATGCGCGCCCAGCAGGACACGGCCTGTGAGATCGCGACGCGGCTCACCGAGCATCCCGCCGTCGCCGAGGTGTTCTATCCCGGTCTCGCGCCGGACCCGGCCGGTGTGCTGGGCAGGCAGATGAGGGGCCCGGGTGCGATGGTTTCGATCCGCCTGCGGGGCGGCTTCGCGGCCGCCGAGGCGCTCACCGGGCGGCTGCGCCTGTTCACCCATGCGGTCTCCCTGGGCGGGGTGGATTCGCTCATCCAGCACCCGGCCGCCCTCACCCACCGTCCGGTGGCGCCCGAGGCCCGCCCGGGCTCCGACGTGGTGCGCATGTCTATCGGGCTGGAGGCGGCCGAGGACCTCATCGCGGACCTGGACGCGGCGCTGGAGGTGCCGGCGGACTAGGATGACGCACTATGGCCATCGGCTCGACGATCCACGTATTCACGGTCCAGCTGGCCGACATCGACCGCGGCGTCTATGAGGACTTCACCCTCAGAGTCGCGCGGCACCCTTCGGAGACGGACGCGTACATGATGACGCGCGTCCTCGCCTACTGCCTGGAGTACGAGGAGGGGATCGAGTTCGGCACCGGCGTCTCGACGACGGACGAGCCGGCGGTCCTGGTCAGGGACCTCACGGGCAGCATCACGGCGTGGATCGAGGTGGGTGCGCCCGATGCCGCGCGGCTGCACGCCGGCAGCAAGCTGGCCGGCCGTGCAGCGGTGTACACGCACCGTGATCCGGAGTTCGTCATGGCGGCGTGGAGGGGAAAGACGATCCACCGTGCCGACGCGCTGGTGCTGCGCAGCTTCGACGCCGGGTTCATCGAGGCGGCGGTCGCCCTGCTCGCGAGGCGCAATGCGCTCTCCCTGTCGCTCACGGAGGGCGAGCTCTACCTCGAACTGGGCGGCACGACGCTCAGCTCACAGGTGCACGAGCACCGACTCGCCTGAGAGCAGCGGGTTCGCCGCTCGCCCAGACGTGCGGCCTGCCTCAGCGCTTCCTGTATGCCCGGCCTCTGGGGCTCACCGAGACGACTTCGATCACCACTTCGCTGTCGATGATGCGATAGAGGATCCGATATTCGCCTCGACGGGCGGAGTACAAGGGCGCAAGAGGTTCGCGAAGCGGCTTGCCGACGCGATGGGGGTTCTCGCTCAGAGGGCCGAGGATGAATGCGAAAGCCGCCGCTGCGATGCGTTCCGGGAGGTCCTTCTCCAGGGCTCGCTTCGCGCCTCCGGTGAAGACGACTGTGTAGCGTTCGGTCACGCGGGCAGCCTGCCGGCAGCCTCCATCGCGGCGCGGACCTCCTCGGCGGAATGCGTGGCACCCGCTCTCAGATCGGCGAGTCCTGCGCTGATCGCCGCCATCTCCTCGGAGTCGGCCAGGACGTCGAGTGTCTCCACGAGAGTGTCGTAGTCGTCCGCACTCAGAAGAACGGCAGTGCGGACGCCGTTGCGCGTCACCTCGAAGCGTTCGTGGGTCCTCGCCGAGGAATCCACGAGCTGGGAGAACCGCGCCCGTGCCTGCGCTACTGACAAAGTGCTCATGTACACAATTCTAGTGTCCCTGATCGGGTGAGAGGAAGGCCGGCGGGCGAGCGTGCCGTCTGGCGGTGCACGGAGCGGTCGCCGTTCTGGGGCCCGGTCTGTTCGGCTGCGCGCTGGCACAGGAGTCCACACGCCTCCGGTCGACGTGATCGGCGTCGGCCGCGGCGAGCAGGTGGTCGACGGCGCGGACGGCACCCTGAGCGTCGTAGCGCGCGGATATGCCACGGAGCCCGAGGCCGCCTACCCGCCGGACGCGAGGTCCTCGGCGCGGAGGTACCGCACTGATCTGGAGCATTCCCAGCGCTCAGCCGCTCGGCGCACCCGCTCCGCGCAGAACTCGCTGATCGTCGTGAAGGCGGGGGCGGCCTCGGACGCGGACGGAACTGCCGCGGCGGAGGCGGTGCCCCGTCCCGTGTCCGTACCGCGACCGGCGCGCAGCCGGGAGGCGATGGGCTCCGCCCTCTGGACGAGTACGAAGCGGCGCGCCCCGCCGTCGCGGGCATTGGCCTCCATCACGGCCTGGGCCGTGGTGCCGGAGCCGGCGAAGAAGTCGAGGACCACTGCTGAGGGATCGTGCCAGGTGACGGCCTCGATGAGGGTGCGTACGAGCTCTACGGGCTTGGGGTAGCCGAAGATCCCGCCGAGCCCCAGCTCCTCGAGGTCGCTCCGGCCCTGCGAGCCCATCACGCGCAGGATCGAGTAGAGCTTGGAGGTCGCCTGCTCCGCCGGAGTGAGGCGGACGACGGCGTGCCGGCGCTCGCCGGTGTCCGGATCCGGTTCTCCCCAGGGCCGGAGGGCCAGCTCCCCGGAGGCCAGCCGCCTGTCGATCTCGGCCAGCTTCGCCGGGCCCCGCACGGCCTCGATGTCCTCGTACATGAGTCTGCGCTCCCGTCCGCGGACGTACGTCCCGAAGCTCACGCGCAGCACGTCGTCCTCGACGAGCATCCGCCGGCCGTCGATCACCTCGTACCTGGCGGGCGGCTTCTTCTCCGTCACCAGTGGTCCGGCCGCATCGAGGCTGCGGGCCCACGCATGGATGTAGTCGTGCCCGCGGATGACGAACTTCGCCTGCCCGCCGCCCTTGGCACGCTGATGGATGAGCGTTCCGAGGCTGTTCTCCTCGCCGAACACCTCATGTCCCAGGATCTGTGCGAAGGCCTGCTCCCGGTCGTCGATGTGGAGGAACAGCACCCCGTCCTCCCGCATGAGCGCGCGGGCGAGCTCGAGGCGGGGGCGCATGAAGTCCAGCCACGCGGCGTGGTCCCGGTACGGGGAACGGGCGCCGCCCGAGGCCGGATCGGCTGAGGGGGCGGACGCGTGTGTGGGCCCGCAGCAGGGGTCCGGGCCGCCCGCTGAGGCCGGCTCCGTGGGGCAGGCGTCCGAGGAGGAGGCCGAGGAGGAGGCCGAGGTGCGGAACGAGTCCCGGTACGTGTGTGCGTTCCCGGTGTTGTAGGGAGGGTCGATGTAGACGACTCGCACCGCGCCGCGGTGCGTGGGCAGCAGCGCGCGGAGCGCGTCGAGGTTGTCGCCCTCGATGACGAGGTCGTCACCGGTCGTGACCGGAGACGGTGCGGAGTGGCGTGCCTCTGCGACGGTCCGGGCGACCTGTCCCGCGGCGGTCCGTGACGTGCTGGAGGCTCCGGAGATGGGGGAGGCCGCCGGTGCCTCGACGGCTGAGGAGACGGCTGAGGAGACCTGGCCCGGCCGGGACAGGGGCACATCTCGCACCTGTGCCGTTCCCCGCTGGTCCGCTCCTGCCATGAGTACGACTGTAGCGGCGAACCTCGTCGCAGGTGTGCGCGGCAGAGGCTCGCCGTGCAGGGGTCAGCTGCGGGGATCAGCGGCGCTGGTGCCCGAGGTGCCCGAGGCTCGGAGGCGGGCGGTGCGGCTGTACGGGGTGGGGTTCAGCCCTCGTCGGCGAAGCCGTCGGCTTCCTGCCGCAGGCCGTCGACGGTGTCCACCGGCAGGACCCCATCGTCGGCCACGGCGTCGACGTCGAGGTCGTCGCCGTCGAGCTGGGCGGTCTCCGCGTCGTCGCCGCCGTCGGAGACCATCTCGTCGCCCACGCGATTGCCCTGTTCCGCCGCGGGCGTCTCCTCCGCGGAGAACGCGTTCACGGCGCCGAGGGGATCGCTGGTCTCGCTGCCGCACTCCTGCCGCGGAGGGCTGTCGTCGAGGAGCGCGTCGTCCGCACCTTCGACGCCCGTGCCTTCCGGGCCCGCGCCGCCGGGCTCCGCGGCCTCGGGCTCCAGGCTGCCGAGCGACACGTGCTCGGGGGCGACCTCGGGTGCCCCGTCGGCCTCGTCCGGCCCGGGCTCCATGCCGGGAGCGAGTCCGTCCCCGGCGCTGGACTCTCCGCCGCTGAACTCCCCGTCCCGGAACTCCGCATCGAGGGCCTGGGCCTCGGCTTCCTCCTCGGCGGCCTCGAGGATCTCGTCCGGCGTGGGTTCGGCCTCCGGCGAGAGGCGCGCGTCCTCCGCTTCGAATGCGCTGTCGTGGGTCTCGGTCATGATCGCTCCCGTCCTTCGAATCGCTCTGCTTCGCGGGTGCTGCCGGCCGTGTGCGGATGCCGTGGGTCCGAGTCTACGCATCGCCGAGCGGCTGTCGACCCCTTCGTCGGAGATCAGGTTCACTTGTGATCTGTGCGGAGGTGCGGAGGACGCGCCTGCCGGACTGCCGGCGGACAGCGCGGCGAACTGCCGGCGGGCGATGAGGCGGACTGCCAACGGGCGATGAGGGCGTGCCGGAAGCGGACGGTGAGGGCGTGCCGCAGGTGGGCGGTACGGTCGTGTCACCGGTGCGAGGAGTGCGGTCCCCGCCTCATGCGGCCGGGCCCGTCCTCTCCGACACCTCCCCAACGCCGCCCGCACCAGGCAGACTGGTGGCATGAGAGCACAGCCACAGCGCATCGCCGTCGTGGGAGGCGGCATCATCGGCACCGCGGTCGCGCGCGAACTCGCGCTCCGCTTCGAGGACGCGACCGTCACCCTCTTCGAGAAGGAGTCGCACCTGGCCGCGCATCAGACGGGGCACAACTCGGGCGTGGTGCATGCGGGTCTCTACTACGAGCCGGGCTCGCTCAAGGCCCGACTGTGCCGCAGCGGGGTGGAGAAGATCATCCGCTACACGGCGGAGAACGGGATCCCCTACGAGGAGTGCGGCAAGCTGGTCGTCGCGCAGGACACGGACGAGGTGGACCGCCTGGAGGCGATCTTCGCCCGTGCGCAGGCCAACGGCGTCCCGCATGTGAAGCTGCTCGACCGGAACGAGATGCGCGAGGTGGAACCGGGGGTGCGCGGCGTGCTCGCCCTCCACTCGCCGCACACCGCGATCATCGACTATGTGGCGCTCACGGAGTCCTTGGGCCGCGATCTCGAGGCCGCGGGCGGTCTCATCCGGTACGACTCGGAGGTGGCGCGTCTGGACACCCTCTCCAGTGAGGTGCGGGTGCGCCTGGCGCTGCCGGGTGCCAAGGGATCCTCCGTCACCGAGGACGCGGGTGTGTTCGACCTCGTCGTCACCTGCGCGGGTCTGCAGTCGGATCGCCTGGCCGTGGCGAGCGGGCTGGAGCAGGACCCGCGGATCGTGCCGTTCTACGGGGACTACTTCGTGGCCCGCGGAGAGGCCGCCGAGGCCGTGCGCGGTCTCATCTATCCGGTCCCGGACCCGGCGTACCCGTTCCTGGGAGTGCATCTCACCAGGAGCATCGACGGCTCCCTGCTGCTGGGCCCCAACGCCTTCCTCTCCCTGGGGCGGGAGAAGTACGAACGGAAGGTGGGGCCCATCGGCGGCCTCGACCTCTCCGACCTGGGCAGGACGCTGGGCTACAAGGGGTTCTGGAAGTTCGCCTCGCAGAACATGAAGGCGGCGGCCCGGGAGGCGCGCACCGCGCTGAGCCCGCAGGCGTTCATCGCGGAGGCGCAGAAGTTCGTCCCGGAGCTGGACGCCTCCGCCGTGGTGCCCGGTCCCCGCGGGGTGCGCGCGCAGGCGATGAACCCGGACGGCTCGCTCGTGGACGACTTCGTCATCACCTCCCGAGGCCGGCTCACTCAGGTGCGCAACGCACCCTCTCCGGGCGCCACCAGCTCGCTCGCGATCGCCGAGTACGTGGTGGACAGGGCGGTCGAGTCCCTGCGCTGAGCGCGGCGGAGCACCCGCATGCGGGCGTGCAGGGGAGTACCCGCGCGCGGGGCAGCGGGCGTGCCTCCGCCTACTCTCCGGCCCCCTGTCCCTGCGCAGCTGCCTCCTGCTCGGCCGCCCACTGCGCCACGCGGCGGGCGCTCTCCTCCTCGGAGAGGTCCTCGACGCGGCTCATGACCGACCAGCGGATGCCGAAGGGGTCGCGGATCGAGGCGAAGCGGTCCCCGGAGACGAACTCGCTCACCGGTTCCCTGATGGTGGCACCCGCTGCCACGGCGCGCTCGACGACCGCGTCGACGTCCGCGCAGTAGAGGCCCATCGAGCAGCAGTCCGCATCACCGGCCGGCGGCGGTACGAGGCCGAAGTCCGGATTGGGCTCGCCCAGCTGCAGCCGGCCGTTGCCCATGTCCAGATCGGCGTGGACGACCATGCCGCCCATCTCCGTGACGTCGACGACGCGGGCGTCGAACACCTCGCGGTAGAACTCGACGGCCTCCGCCGCGCGCGGAACTGCGAGGAACGGCGTGAGACTGGTGGTGCCGTGGGGGATTCCGTCAGTGGTGTGTGCGCCGGTGACGCCCCGGCGCGGGGCCTGTGACTCGCTCATGCTCCGACTGTAAGGATCGCGCCGGACGCGGTGCTTGAATATTTGCGACAGCGCAGGAGGACGGTGCGGGAGGACGGGGACGATGGGTGAGCAGCCGCTGGACGGGCGAGGGATCCTGTATCCCGCACGCCTGCCCACCTTCCACCGCGTGCCGGCGCCTGCGCACCTGCAGAACCGCATCCGCTGGTTCTGGATCCCGCAGTGGCGGGTGGCTCCGGGGCGCACCTCGCGGCAGAGCGTCCTGCCCTTCCCCGCCTCCAACCTCGTGGTCTATCCGGATGCGGTCACCCTCGCCGGGCCCACCACCCGCGTCTCCCACCGTGACCTCACGGGGTGCGGCTGGGTGGTGGGTGCTCTGCTGCGGCCGGCCGCCGTCCGTGGGCTGGGATTCGCCCCTGCGGTACTGAGGGACGCCGAGGTGCCCCTCTGGCGGGCAGGCGAGCCGGCCTCGGTCGCGGCTGACGTTCCGGTTGCCGTGCGGGAGGAGGGCGGGCCTGCGCTTGAGGAGCTGTGCAGCCGCGTGCGCGCCGCCATGGGAGAAGCGGAGGCGGACGCAGCGGCGCGGGCCGCGGCGACGGTGGCCTTCGCCGAGTGGATCGAGACGCGCGTTCCGGAGCCGGACGCGCACGGCGACCTCGCCAACAGGATGGAGGACCTCATCGCCGGCGACGGTGCGATCACGCGCATCGAACAGGTGGCTGAGCGGCTGGGCGTCTCCGTGCGCAGTGTGCAGCGGGTGGCACGGGCGTGCGTGGGCCTGCCGCCCCTGGCGATCATCCGCCGGTACCGGTTGCAGGAGGCCGCGCAGCGCCTGCGCGAGGACCGCGCCGTCACGGTCTCCCGGATCGCGGCGGAGCTGGGCTACGCCGACCACGCCCATCTGACGGCGGACTTCCGCCGCGTCCTGGGCCTCACACCCAGCGGCTACAGGGAGGAGCGATGAGGAGGCGGAGAGGCCTCAGCCTGCCTCGTTGACGCGCAGGAGGTTGCCGGCAGGATCGCGGAAGGCGCAGTCGCGCACGCCGTACTCCTGGTCGATGGGCTCCTGGACGACCTCCGCCCCCGCGGCCTCGACCTTCTCGAAGAAGGCGTCCAGGTCGTCGACGGCCAGTGTGAGAGAGGCGTAGCTGCCCTTGGCGATGAGCTCGAGGATCGTCCGCCTCTCCTCCTCGGAGATGGTGGGATCGCAGGCCGGCGGCTCCAGGACGAGTGAGGTGACGGAGGCTCCTTCCGCGGTGCTGGGCGGGTCCAGGGTGATCCAGCGCATGTCCTCGTAGCCCACGTCGTTGGAGACGGTGAAGCCCAGCACATCGCGGTAGAAGGCGAGTGAGGCCTCCGGATCGGTGTGCGGGAGGAACGCGTAGCGGACTGACAGACTCATGGTTCTCTCTTTTCGTGTGGGTCGGGTTGTGGGGTGTCGTCGGTCTGGTGAGGGCCCTGGGCCGGCTGCGGAGGGCGCCGGACGCGAACGGGCCGGGTGGCGCGCTGGACCTTGCATGCGGGTGCGCCCGCGGTCGCTCCGGCCGCCTGCTTCCGGTAGACGCTGGGCGGTGTGCCCACCAGCTCCGTGAAGCGCGTGCTGAACGTGCCGAGGGAGGAGAAGCCCACGGCGAAGCAGGCCTCCGTGACGCTCACGTCGCCGCGCCGCAGCAGCGCCATCGCCCTCTCGATCCGCCGCGTCATGAGGTAGGAGTACGGCGATTCGCCGTAGGCCTCCCGGAAGCGGCGGCTGAGGTGGCCCGCGGACATGTGGACGCCTCGGGCGAGGGCCTCCACATCCAGCGGCGAGGCGTGCTCCCGGTCGATCCGGTCGCGCACCCGCCGCAGGAGCACGAGCTCCGCGAGTCTCTCCGCGTCCGTGCGCATTCAGGCCGCCCGGGAGCGGCCGGACGGACGCGTGCGGTGAGGCGGAGCGCTGTGCATGCGTCCACAGTAGGCGCGCGGGCCGGCGGCGGGCTTCTCGATTCCTGATCGATGAGGTGCCGGGGTGCGGCGGAGCGGTACAGGCTCTGCGACTCGGAGGCCGGCCTCCCACACCGGTGTCCGTGCCGTCTGATTGACTGGGCCCATGCAGGACAGGCACGGATCGGACAGGCAGGGACAGAGCCACAAGCCGCCCCAGAACGGCAGGCGAGCCCAGGACCTCGCGCGGACGCTCATCGGCATGGACGGGCGCAGCTACCCGTCCTACAAGCAGCTCCACGGCACGCACGAGCTGGGCGACCTCGCGGTGGCGATCGACCATGTGCAGTCCGATCCCTACGCCCCGCCCTCGCGCGTGTGCGTGCTCGTGGACGCAGAGGACGCCGCGCTGCCGCAGGATCTCCTCGAGACGGCTGACGACAGGATCGCGGTGGGCGATTTCCTCACGCGCCGGTTCGCCGCGCAGCTGTGTGCGGCGGGAGCGGACAGGGACATCCGCATCGACGAACCGGGCCAGCAGGTGCTCGCACGCAGCAGCGTCCTCCTCGCACCCGACCGCGTGGAGGTCCGCTTCGAGGTGGCGCTGCCCGCCGCCGGCCGCCGCATCAAGGGCCGCGCGGCCGCGCGGATCCTCACGGAGCTGCTGCCCGAGGTCGCACGCGCCGCGCTCTTCCACGGGGAGTTCGACGCGCCCACCCGTGACGCCCTGCGCGCCCACGTCGTCCTCCTCCGCGACCAGGAGCACCTGCGCGCCTCCCTGCGGGAGCGCGGGCTCATCGCCTTCGTGGGCGAGGGCGCGATCCTGCCGCGGCGCTCCGGCGACTCGGACCTGCCGCTGGAGACCCGCCTCGGCGCCGTGCCCTTCGCCGTCCCGGAGTCGCTGCGTGCGGAGTTCGCGCTGCCCAGCGGGCGGACCGTCACGGGCATGGGGATCCCCGAGGGCGTCACCGTGATCGTGGGCGGCGGGTACCACGGCAAGTCCACTCTGCTGCGCGCCGTGGAGCGCGGGGTGTATCCGCACATCGCCGGCGACGGCCGCGAGTGGGTCCTCACGCGGCCGGATGCGGTCTCCATCCGGGCGGAGGACGGCCGCGCGGTGACGGGCGTGGACATCTCGCCCTTCATCACCAATCTGCCCACCGGCACGGACACACGAGCCTTCTCGACCACGAACGCCAGCGGCTCCACCTCGCAGGCGGCCAATCTCGTCGAGGCGGTGGAAGCCGGCGCGAGTGCCCTGCTCATCGACGAGGACACCTCGGCGACCAACTTCATGATCCGCGACGAGCGCATGCGCCGCCTCATCCCCGCGAACCGTGAGCCCATCACGCCGTTCGTGGACCGCATCCGGCCGCTGTACGAGGAGCGCGGTGTGTCCACCGTGCTGGTGGCCGGCGGCTCCGGCGCCTTCTTCGACGTCGCCGACCACGTCATCGCCCTCGACGAGTACGTTCCGCGTGACGTCACCGCACAGGCGCGGGCGCTGGCGGCGGACGATGCCGGGGCCGCTGCGGCCGGTGGTCCTGTGTTCGCCGCGGCCGTCTCGCGCGTGCCCGCCCGCGGAGGCCTCGGTAGAGGTGAGGAGCAGGGGCCGGACGCGGCCGGCCGGGGTGCGCAGCACCGCGGCGGCAGAGGCCCGGCAGGCCGGGGCGCAGGCGGCAGCGGCCGGGGGAAGAGCCCCAAGCCTGCCCGTGCCCGGGGACTGGGGCAGATCCAGTACGGTACGGAGACGATCGAGCTGGGGGCCGTGGTGCAGCTGGTCGATCCCTCGCAGACCGAGGCGATCGCCCGCGCCCTCGACGTGCTCAGCCGCGAGCTCGACGGGGAGACGAGCCTCGCCGAGGCCCTCGACGCCCTCGAACGGCGCTTCGACGCCGAGGGCCTGGACTGGCTCTCGCCCCACCGCGGGCATCCCGGTCGCCTGGCGCGCCCGCGGCGGCACGAGCTTCTCGCCGCAGTGGGGCGCTATCGCCGGCTGAAGCTCGCGGACTGAGCCGTGCGGGCCCCGTGGCCGGTCTGACTCGCACGGGCTGTGAGGCCGGACCGGCCACGAGGCCGGACTCGGAGACGTTCGGCCTGTGCGGAGACAGACTCCGCAGGCGCCGAGCCCGTGCAGGGTGCGGCGCACGCGGAGCTGCGCCGTCGCTCAGAAGTCGACGCCGGCGAACTCGAGTTCGTACTCGACCTGCTGGCCGCTGACGGAGACCACCTTCGCGACCCCGTAGTGCTCCTCGCCTCCGGCCGTCACGGTGCAGGAGGAGGAGCCCGTCTCGTTCCAGACGTGCATGTCGTTCGAGCACTCGACGGCCTCGATCGTGGTCCCCTGATTCGCGTACGCCTCACGGATGTCCTCCTCGAGGATGTCCGCCGGGATGACGCCGGTGCCGTCCTCGTCGAGCGAGAACCCTGCGCCGCCGGATCCTCCCGCGTCATCGGTGCCCGCGCCCGTGCCTGAGCCGTCTCCCTCCTCGGATTCTGTCGTCGGCTGATCCGCCGCGGGAGCGCTCCGGTCAGTGGTGCCGTCGGCGGCGCCGTCCTCGCTGGGAGCCGCCGTCTCCTCCGGGGCCGGCTCGTCGAAGGAGACGGTCATCCCGCAGGCGGAGAGCGAGAGCGCGGCGGCGAGGCCGCCCAGGACGGACAGGGTTTTGGCGGTGCGGAGGGTGCGCATGGGGTTCTCCCGGCAGGTGGGCTGAGCTGACAGGTCCCAGCCTCACACCGTCCTCAGCGTCGCGCCGCACGTGCGTGTGCGCAGATCGGAGCGCGTGTGGCAGACCGGGAACACAGCCCGGACCGTCGCTGCACCGGCGTGTGGGCCGCGCGGCGCTCCTACGAGGCGTCCGGAGCTCCCACCGCATATGCGGCCTGGCCCAGATGCTGCGCGGCGTCGTCGATCATGCTCACGAGGCGCACACCGCGGGTCGTCGGCGGATCCCAGCTGTCGTCGACGACCACGTCCAGGTCCTCCTCGGCGAGTGAGCGGACATAGGAGCGCAGAGCGTCGGTGACCTCCGCGAGGTATTCGAGCAGGGGCCCCGCGTCCTCCACCTCGATCGCACGCGCCTGTTCCGGGGTGTGCCCCAGGCCGAGGTCGTCTCCTGCGACACCGAGGCCGGAGCGACGGGCGAACCCGCCGTGCGTCCATACCTGCTCGCCGCCGGAGAGGTCCGCGAGCTGGAGGTCGATCTCCCTCCCTGCGTGCCACAGCAGCCATGCCGGTGAGTTGGGGTGGCCGGCCGGATGGCGGTTGAGGGCCTCCGCGGGGAGTCCGTGCAGGGTCTGTGCGGCGGCCAGGGGCCGGCCGGCGAATTCGATGAGCACCTCGCGTGCGTCCATGTGCGTGCCTCCTTGAGCCAGGTGCGTGCGGGGCGGGACCGCGGACCGCGGTTGCGTGGGCCGGCGGCCGCGGTGTCCGCGAGGGGCGATCTGCGCGGCCGTCCGCTCCCTCTGCGATCCTCCCACCCGTCGCGGGTGCGCGCCAGGGGGCTCCGGGCCCCGCCCCGCTGCTCGACCGGTGCGTCCCGCGGGCAAAATCGCCTGCTCAGGGCCCTGTCGATGTGTATAGGCTGGTGTCCTGCACCCGGCAGCGCTGCGGCGCACACCGGGGCCCGAGCCGAACGGAGGGAGCCCTGCGGCATGGGCATAGAGTTCCGGAACGTCGGCAAGACCTATCCGGACGGCACCACGGCCGTCCGCGACTTCTCCCTCGACGTCCCCTCCCGCAGCACGGCCGTCCTCCTGGGGTCGTCCGGCTGTGGGAAGACGACCCTCCTGCGCATGGTCAACCGGATGGTGGACCCCACCGAGGGCGCAGTGCTGGTGGACGGAGAGGACGTCGCGCAGGCCGCGCCCGTCGGCCTGCGCCGGCGGATCGGCTACGTCATGCAGAGCGCGGGGCTCCTGCCGCACCGACGGGTCATCGACAATGTCGCCACTGTCCCCCGTCTCAACGGCGCGGACCGGCGGGAGGCCCGGTCCCGGGCGCAGGAGATGCTCGAGATCGTGGGCCTCGACGCCTCCCTGGGCCGGCGCTATCCGGATCAGCTCTCAGGCGGCCAGCAGCAGCGCGTGGGCGTGGCCCGGGCGCTCGCCGGCGATCCCCACATCCTCCTCATGGACGAGCCCTTCGGCGCGGTCGATCCGCTCGTCCGGCGCGAGCTCCAGACGGAGATCATGCGGATCCGCACAGAGTTGGAGAAGACGGTCGTCTTCGTCACCCACGATGTGGAGGAGGCGCTCACCCTGGGTGATCAGGTCGTGGTGCTGCGCGAAGGCGGTGAGGTGGCTCAGACGGGCACGCCGCGTGAGCTCGTCGAGGAGCCCGCCGATGCTTTCGTCGCACGGTTCCTCGGCATCGGCACGGGGGAGCGCAGCCTCAGCGCCCACCGCCGTGCCACAGGCGGCTGGGCCATCGAGGATCCGAACGGCCGTCCCCTGGGCGTCGTGGAGGCGGGTGCGCTGTCCTCGGGCGCGACCTCGGCCCCGGGCACGGTGCCGCCCGCACACGAGGCGGCACCGCCCGGCAGCAATCAGCTGGGCCACGGCCGGTCACCCGGCCAGCGCCGGCCGTCCGGCGACGAACCGGGGGCGTGAGCGTGGACTGGATCCTGGAGAACCGTGCGCACCTCCTCACCCTCACCGTCTCGCACCTGGGACTGAGCCTCCCGGCGATCGCCGCGGTGCTCGTGCTGTCCGTGCCCGTCGCGGTCCTCGCCAATCGTCTGCGCCCGCTGCGCGGAGTGATCGTCTCCGGCACCGGTCTTCTCTACGCGGTGCCCTCCCTTCCCCTCTTCATCGTGCTTCCCGTCCTCCTGGGCACCGGCGTGCGGGACGCCGTCAACGTGGTCGTCGCCCTCGTCCTCTTCGGCATGGCGCTCATGGTGCGTTCGGTCGCAGACGCCCTGGACTCCGTGCCTGCCGAGGTCCGGCTCGCGGCAACGGCCCAGGGCCACTCCGCCTGGGGGCGCTTCTGGACCGTCGACCTCCCGCTTGCGGGTCCGGCGCTCCTGGCGGGCCTGCGCGTCGTGAGCGTGAGCACGATCAGTCTGGTGACCGTGAGCGCCGTCCTGGGCGTGCAGTCGCTGGGATCGCTGTTCACGGACGGGTTCCAGCGCGGGATCATCCCCTCGATCGTCAGCGGTGTGGTGATCACGGCCGCCCTTGCACTCGCGGCCGATCTGTTCCTCATGGCGCTCGGACGGGCGCTCATGCCCTGGCAGCGCACCGGAAGGGGGAGCGCCTCGTGAACCAGCCGGCCGCCGCACTGCACCTCCTGCTCGATCCGGCCACCTGGTCCGGCCCGGCCGGCCTGGGCGCGCGCGTCCTCGAACACCTTCAGTACTCGCTCCTCGCGGTCCTTCTCGCCGCGTGCGTCGCGCTGCCCATCGGCTTCGCCGTGGGTCACTTCCGCCGAGGCCGGAACCTTGTCGTGGCGGCCTCGGGAACCGTGCGGGCGCTGCCCACGCTGGGTCTGCTCACGCTCGTGGCGCTGTTCACCGGCCTCGGTCTGCTGGCTCCCATGGTCGCCCTCGTGGTTCTGGCGGTGCCTTCCGTGCTGGCAGGTGCCTACTCGGGGGTGGAATCCGTCGACGAGAACGTCGTCGATGCCGCCCGTGCGCAGGGGATGAGCCGGTGGCAGGTGCTCGTGACCGTGCAGATCCCGCTCGGGCTGCCCCTCATCCTCGGCGGGATCCGCCTCGCCTCGCTGCAGGTCGTGGGCACGGCGATCCTCGCCGCCTACGTGGGTGCAGGCGGGCTGGGAGCCCCCCTCTTCCTCGGCCTGCGCACGTACGACTATCCGCTGCTGCTCGCGGCCTCCGCCGTGGTCATCGTCCTCGCGCTCGTGCTCGATCTGGCGTTCGGCACGGCGCAGCGGCTCCTCCGCCGGCTGCCGGGCCTGCGAGGAGGCACCTGAGGTGCCTGCGGAACCTGAGACGTCAGCACACCGGACCCGTCCCACTCCGAGAGGACTCCCATCGTGAGAACCAGAGCCCTGCCCCTCTTCGCAGCCGCGGCCGCGGCCGTCCTGACCGTCTCCGGCTGCGGCGCCGGCTCCGATCCCTTCGAGAGCGGCGGCGAAGACGGTGGCACGCTGGTCATCGGTTCGCAGCAGTACTACTCGAACACGATCATCGCGGAGATCTACGCCCAGGTGCTCGAGGACGCGGGGCTGGACGTCCGGCGCGAGTTCGAGATCGGCCAGCGCGAGGTCTACGCGGCGGAGCTGGAGAACGGCGGCATCGACGTGTTCCCGGAGTACACCGGCAGCCTTCTCCAGTACTTCGATCCGGAGACCGAGGCCCGCACCGCCGAGGAGATCCGCACCGGGCTCGACGGGGCTCTGCCCGAGGGGCTCACCGCGTTGCAGGAGTCTCCCGCCACGGATCAGAACGCGATGGTGGTGACAGCTGAGTTCGCAGAGGAGCACGGGCTGGAGTCGATCGGCGACCTCGCCGGCATCGACGACCTGGTCGTGGGCGCGACTCCCGAGTTCGAGACGCGTCCCTACGGCCCGAAGGGGCTCGCGGACGTCTACGGGGTCGAGGTGGAGCTGCAGACGATCGACGACTCCGGCGGTCCGCTCACGGTGGGTGCGCTCGAGGACGGGGACATCGACGCGGCGGCCAACATCTTCAGCGCCAGCCCCGCCATCGCCGCGAACGACCTCGTGGTGCTCGCGGACCCTGAGGCGCTGGTGCCCCCGGAGAACGTGGTGCCGGTGGTCTCCGAGGCTGTGGGCGCGGACGCTCGCGGTCTGCTGGAGGAGGTCTCCGGTGCGCTCACGCAGGAGGATCTGCTCGCCCTCAACACCCGCAGCGTCGAGGAGCAGGCCACCGCAGAGGTCGTGGCAGGGGAGTGGGTGAAGGAGAAGGCCCTCGTGGGCTGATCCCCGGACGTGTGGCGGAAACCGGTGACGGCCAGGTGGTTCCACCGCCGCGCGCCGTTGCCGGCCCGCACCCTGTCGAGTTCCCGCCCGTGACGTTCTGTGACGCTTTGTGGCGTCCGGCGACGCAATCGCCGCACCTGCAGCGCGTCCGCCTGGATCCTCGTGCTATGAACCCCGTTCCCGAGGCCTCCGCGCCTGCACAGACGTCCGCGCCTGCACAGGCCTCCGCCGCCGGTCAGGTCTCCGTCGCCGCACAGGGAGGGGCCGCGCCTGCCGCGCCCAGCGCAGCCGTCCGCCGCCGCTCCATGCTGGCGAGCGTGACCGGCCAGCTGCTCGAGTGGTACGAGTGGAGCGCCTACGCCGTCTTCGCCCCCTTCATCGCCGGTGCGCTCTTCAACCCGGAGAACCAGGTCTCCGCGCTGCTGTCGACGTTCGGCGTCTTCGCGATCGGCTTCCTGTTCCGTCCGCTGGGCGGGATCGTCTTCGGACGGATCGCGGACCGGCGCGGCAGACGCTTCGTCCTCGTGACGACGATGCTCATGATGGCCGGCGCCTCCGTGCTCATCGGGCTCCTGCCCACGTTCGAGACGTTCGGCATCTTCGCCTCGGTGCTGCTCCTGCTGGCCCGGGTGGTGCAGGGATTCGCACACGGCGGCGAGTCCGCCACGGCGAACTCCTACATCGCGGAGATCGCTCCGGCCCGCCGCCGCGGCCTGTGGGGCTCCACCGTCTTCATGACGATCTTCGGCGGTGCCTTCCTCGCGTTCGTGCTGGGCGGAGCCATCACGGAGACCCTCTCCGAGGCGGACGTCCAGGCGTGGGGCTGGCGCATCCCGTTCCTGCTGGGCGCGGTGCTCGCCCTGGTGGCGCTGTGGCTGCGCGTGGGCATGGTCGAGTCGCAGGTCTTCCAGGAGGACGGGAATGCGGCGGGGGCGCGTGCGGGTGCTGGGGAAGGCGGCGCAGGCGCGGCTTCCGGCCCGGCCGGTGCCGCCGTGCCCGAGGCCGGCGCGGGTGAGCCTGCGGGCCCCGGCAGTGCCGCACACGCGGGGCTGGGGGCTGCGTCCTTCAGCGCTCGCACCCTCGCACCGCTGAGCACCCCGCTCTCCATCGTGCTGATCTTCTTCCTGGTCTCCGGAGTGGCGGCGAGCAACTACACGTGGACCTCCTACGTCTCGACGTACGCCGTCACCCAGGAGGGGATGGACGCCTCGGGCGCCTATTGGGCGCTGGTGGCGGCCCTCGTCATCGGCCTTGCCGCGCTGCCGTTCTGGGGCGCGGTGTCCGACAGGGTGGGGCGCCGGCCGGTGCTCTTCGTCTTCGCCGGCGGGGTGATCCTCACGCAGTTCCCGCTCATGGCCTTCATCGACGACCGGCCGTGGACGCTCTTCGCCGCGACCTCGGTGGCTCTCATCGTGCTGTCCGCCGGCGCGGGCCTGCTCGCCTCCGTCATGGCGGAGACGTTCCCCACCGCCGCCCGCACCGCCAACATCGGCCTGGCGTACTCACTGGCGACGGCGGTCTTCGGGGGGACCACGCCGTACGTCAACCAGCTGGCGGTCTACCTGGAGACGCCGTGGGCCTCGAACCTGTTCATCGTCTTCGCCGCCGCGCTGGCGCTGTGGGCCGCCTACAGGCTGCCGGAGCGCAGGGGCATCGACCTCACGATCGTCCGCTGAGGAGCGCACGGCCCGCCTGCACAGAACCGCAGGAGCCGCACAGAACGGCAGGAGCCGCACGCAGTTGCGCGCGGCTCCTGCGGTTTCCGGCACATCGGGAGAGGAGAGCTCAGCTCCTGAATGCCAAGCGGGCCTCCACCAGCTGGTGATCGGACGGGAAGCGGTTCTGCCGCTGATGCGGGATGTGCGCGCAGAGCCCGCCCACGTCCTCGAAGCCGTCCTCCACGAGACCCTCCGCCGTGCAGCCGCGCATCACGGCGTCCACCACGTCGAGGCCCCGGGCGAAGACGAAGTCGATGCGGTCGCGCGGCTCCGCTCCGTCGGTCCTGCCCGGTTCCGGCTTCTCCGCGTGGCCGGCACGGCCGAGCGGTTCGATGGGCGACCAGGAGTCCGCCGGCACCGCTGCGGGATCCGGGTGGACGGCGCGGAAGGCGTCGACGAAGCCGGCCTCCAGCAGCGCGTCCGGTGACCGCCAGCGCAGCGGGGGCCGGTCCGGGCGTGCGGCCCAGTCGCCCGTGGCGGGGGTGTTGAAGTCGCCGCACACCACGACGGGCATGTCCGGTTCGCCCTCCTCGGCACAGATGCGCGAGGTCTCTGCGAGCACCTCCTCGATCTGCTCGAGCCGAGGCGCCTCCTCCGCATCCGCGACCTCCTGCCCGTCGCCGGCCAGGGCGCGGTACACGGCGTAGGGGTACGGAGCCAGGTGCACCGACCAGACGAGGACGGTGGGCCCGCCCTCACACGGGGTGACGAGTGCGGCCTGTGCATAGGGCAGGGTCGAGGTCTCCACGGGCCGGAGCGGGCCCGTGCTGAGCACAGCGGTGTCCCAGCCGCGCTGCGCGAGTGAGGCGCCCAGCTTGGGCGCCAGATTCTCCGCAGCGGTGCCCCAGCATTCCTGGAGTGCGAGGACCTCGGCGGGGAACTGCGCGCAGATCGCGTACTGCTTCTCCTGGCCGTAGTCCACTTCGCGGCCGCCGTACCAGACGTTCCACGTCTGCAGGGTGAAGGAGCGTGCCGCCTGCGGCGGATGCTGTCGTGTCACTGTCTCTCCGTTCGTCAGAGTGCGGGATGCCGTCTCATGTCCGCAGTGTGCGGGTGTGCGGGTCGAATCGGATTTCGCGCAGACTCCGCAGGCGGAGGTCCGCTGTGAGAGGCACCGAGAGGTCCTCATTCACCCCCACCACCGTGAGCCCTGCGGTGTGCGCGGCCTGCGAACCCAGCACCGAGTCCTCGAAGGCCACCGCCGCGCGCGGATCCACGCCCAGACGGGCCGCCGCCAGCAGGTAGGGGTCCGGCGCCGGTTTGCCGCGGTCCACGTCGTCGATCGTCACGACGACGTCGAACAGGTGCAGCATGTCCGCGCGCTCGAGCAGGCCGCGGACGTCCTCCTCCCGGCCGTTGCTCGCCACCGCGACCGGCACGCTGCCGGACAGCGCCCGGACGAGCTCCGGCGCGCCGGGCATGGGCGCGGACAGGTCCGTCAGCGCGGCGCTGTAGGCGAGGTCGATGTCCCGTGCGTGCGGGGGGCGCACATCGGCGCTGCCCCCGCCGGTCGTCACGGCCTCGGCGTGGAGGGAGCCGAGCGCGGCGACGGCCTCGGCGGCGGTCATGCCCCGCAGCGTCTCCGGGCTCGTGTCCGCCAGTCCCAGCCGCCGCAGCTGTGCGGCCATGATGTCCAGCCACGGCTGCTCCGAGTCCACGAGCACGCCGTCGCAGTCGAAGACGACGCCGGCGACCTCCTGGACCGCCTCTGCGGCACCCGTCCCCGGCGTCGCGGCGATCCGGGCGCTCACGTCCACGCCCCTCCCGCCTGCGCGCGGGGCAGGCGCATGGCCGGTTCGGCGGTGACGGTGGCGCGCACGCGGGTGCCCGGCGGCACCGCACCGGCCTCGGCCGAGGCCAGGGAGGCGGACCAGCGCGCCTCCTCCCGGCCCGGCGCCCCCAGCCGCACCATGGTGCGCTCACCGGTGTAGACCTGGCTCTTCACCTCCAGCAGGCCCTCGGGCTCCGGCGACACGGCCAGATCCTCCGGGCGGACGAAGACGATCTCCGCCCCGGTGCTGTCCGAGGGCAGAGGGGACCCCGGGTGCCATCCGGAAGGAACGGCGAACTCGTTGATCGATCCCACGAACCGGGCCACGAACGGCGTCTGCGGGCGGGAGTAGACCTCGTGCGGGGCGGAATGCTGCTCGATCCGGCCGCCGTTCATGACGGCCACGCGATCCGCGATCGCCAGGGCCTCGCCCTGGTCGTGGGTGATGAACACGGTGGTGGTGCCCAGCGCCTGCTGCACTCGTCGGATCTCGTCGCGCAGTGAGGAACGGACCGCGGCGTCCAGGGCGGAGAGGGGCTCGTCGAGCAGGAGCACCGTGGGCTGCGTGGCAAGCGCGCGGGCCAGCGCCACACGCTGCTGCTGACCGCCGGAGAGCTGATGCGGGTAGCGCGGGCCCATCCCGGCCAGCCCGCACACCTCCAGCAGCTCCTCCGTGCGACGGCGGCGGGCACCGGCGTCCACCTTGCGGATCCGGAGGCCGTACTCGATGTTGTCCGCGACGCTGAGGTTGGGGAAGAGGCTGTAGCTCTGGAACACCATGCCCATGTCCCGGCGGTGCGGCGGCAGGGAGAGGACGGACCGGCCGCCCACCAGGACGTCCCCGCCGTTCACCTCCTCGAACCCCGCGAGGATCCGCAGCGTCGTCGTCTTGCCGCAGCCGGAGGGGCCCAGGAAGCTCACCATGGAGCCGGCCTCGATGTCGATGCTGAAGTCCCTCAGCACCTCCGTGCTGCCGTAGGACTTGCGCACGTCCTGGAACCGGACGGACATGGGCTCGCGGTCCGAGGCGGGTGCCCGGTCGCCGCGCGGTGCGTGCGCACTCGTCTGTGCGGTGGTGCTCATGGTGTCTGGGCTTCCTTCCGGGGAGAGTCTGGGGCTGCGATCGGCGCCGAGGCGGGAGACGCCTCCCGAGCGGCCGCCGCGGCTGCGGGGGCGAGGCCTGCGGGCGGGCCGGCCGAGGGGGCGGAGCCCGCGCCGGGTTCGGCCGCGGGTGCCGCCTCCGCCCTCTGCCCGAACCGGGAGGCGCTCAGCGTCGCGGCCGCCAGCAGCAGCCAGGTGGTGAGGTTGAGCAGCACGGACAGGGTGATGGAGCCGCGGAAGTTCGTGCTGGAGAGGGTGTTGAGGTACACCGGCAGGGTGTTGATCGACAGGGTCGCGGCCACGGTGTACTCCGCGATGGACAGTGCGAACGTGAAGAACGCGGAGAACATCACGGAGCCGCGGATGTTGGGCACGACCACGCGCCACAGCGTGGTGCGCATCCCCGCACCCAGCACGGAGGAGGACTCGTAGAGCGTGCGCAGCGGCAGCGTGGACAGGGCGGCGTCGATGGAGCGGTAGGTGAACGGCAGGCACAAGACCACATAGGTGCCCACGAGCACCAGCGGGAGGTCCTGCGACTGCAGGAGCGTGTTCACCTGCATGCCGAGGCTGCCCCTGCCCTGCGAGGCGAGGCCCCGCAGCACCGTGGTCAGCCCTGCGACGATCGCGATGGCAGGCACCACCAGCGGCAGTGTGCAGAGGATGCTCAGCAGCGGACGCAGGCGCGGCGCCCACAGGTGGACGGCCACCACGGCGGGCACGAGTGTCGCGATGAGGACGACCACCGTGAGGGAGGCGATCACGAGGCTGCGGAGGAGCGGGGCGACGATGGCCCCGGAGTCGGCCAGCCCCGTGAGGCCCTCGGTCGTGAAGCTGCCGTCGCCGCGGAAGAAGGAGTAGGTGAGCGAGCTCAGCTGAGGTGTGAGGATGAAGATCGCCAGTGCGATCAGGGGCAGCCAGGCGAGCGTCTTCGTGGTGCGGCCGGAACGCGGCGGGCCGGGACGTCCGGAGCGTGCGGGGCCGGTGCGGGCCTCGGGCGCGATCTGCCCCGGAGGAGACGACGGCACCGCGGGAGTCACGTGTTCAGCCACTTGGCGCTCCTTCTCATGAGTGCGTTGAAGGCGAGGAGGACCAGCACGGCGATGACGCCCGTGGTCACGCCGAGCGCCATGGCGACGCCCTCGCCGCCCGTGGCGGCGGAGCCGGCCAGCTGCCCGGCGATCTCCAGCGGGATGAGCGGGAACCCTCCCGTGCCGATCAGCACCGCGGCCGAGGCGTGGGTGCCGAACGCGGAGCCGAACATCAGCAGCCAGGCGCCCAGGAGAGCCGGTGTGATGACGGGTATCCCGACGCGGCGCCAGAAGGTGAGGCTCGTGCCTCCCAGGGAGGTGTTGGCCTCCCGCCACTGCTGTCGCAGCGCGGTGAAGCTGGGCAGCGTCAGCAGGATCATCGTGGGGATGAGGAAGTACTGGTACATGAGGACGAGGCCCTGCACGCTGTAGAGCGTGAAGGAGGGGTCCACTGCGGTGAGCAGGGCGACGAAGTAGCCGGTGTTGCCCACTGCGACGATGAAGGAGAAGGCCAGCGGCACGCCGCCGTCGTTGGCCAGGACGCTGGAGACGACGGCCGTGAGCGAGTCGACGACCCGGGACTTCACCGTGGAGATGGCCCACGCGCAGATCCCGCCGAGCACGGCGGCGATCGTCGCCGCCGCCGCGGAGAGGACGAGGCTGTTCCGCAGGGCCATGGACCGGGAGCCGGAGCCCAGCGCAGCGAAGTTGTCCAGGCTCAGGGTGCCGGCCTCGCCCCGCCCGCCGGGGAGTACGAGGGAGGTGACCACCATGCCCACGAGCGGCACGGCGAAGAAGAGGAGCAGGACGATCGCCAGGGGCGCGAGCGCGGCCCAGGCGGGAGTGGGCCGCAGCCCGCGCCCCGCCCGTGCCGGGGCGGGGCG
>NZ_JALAHB010000046.1 GCF_022712115.1 Brevibacterium sp.
CCCCGCCACCCTCGTTCTGCTGTGCGGTCTCGCTCTCACAGGGTGCGCCGCGCAGCCCGCGAACGCCCCGCAGTCACTCCCCTCCCACTCCCCGCAGCCGGCACACGCCCCGCCCTCGGACGCCTCGGGCACGGCGCCCGAGGCCGGCCCCTCCCAGACCGCAGCATCTGCGAGCACCGCATCCGTGGGCACAACGCCTGCGCCCGGGGCGTTCGCGCTCCCGCCCACCACCGGGGTCTTCGACTACCAGCTCGGCGGCGCACACCCGACGGCGGACGGCCGGCCGCTCGACGTGGTCGTCCGGGATGCCTCCGAGGCTCCGCAGCCCGGCGCCTACAGCGTCTGCTACGTCAACGCCTTCCAGACCCAGCCGGACGAGTCCGCGGAGTGGCTGGCCCGTGACGAGGAACGGCTCCGCCGAGGCAGTGCTCCTCTCCTCCTGCGCACCCCCGCGGGAGAACCCGTCCGCGACCCCGACTGGCCGGACGAATACGTGCTGGACCCGTCTGCCGAGGAGCAGCGCGACGGCATCCTGGAACACCTCGCGCCCGTGATCACGGCCTGCGCGGACGACGGGTTCGACGCCGTCGAGTTCGACAACCTCGACACCTGGACGCGGTTCCCCGCGATCAGCGAGGCGGGTGCCGGCGCGCTCGCACGCAGCCTCACGGCGCAGGCGCACGCGGCGGGTATGGCCGCCGGACAGAAGAACGCCGCCGAGGTCGCCGCCACGGCCCAGCACGACCTCGGCTTCGACTTCGCCGTCACGGAGGAATGCGCCGTCTGGGACGAGTGCCGGGCCTACACGGACGTCTACGGCGAGCACGTCCTCCAGATCGAGTACCCAGATGCCCTCGCCGAGGCCGGACTCACCTTCGCGGAGGCATGTGCCGCCCCCGGCCGCGCTCCGCTCACCCTCCTGCGCGACCGCGGACTCACCCCGCCCGGCGACGAGGCCCACGTCTACGCCGCCTGCTGAGACGCACCTGTTGAAGGGCACCGCCTGCTGAAGGGCACCTTGCGGGCTTCGCTCATTCCCGGACGCGCACCGGCCGCGGCGCAGGCCGCAACACAGGCCGGCGCTCCGGCGGCCGCACGTCAGTTCGAGCGGGCCAGCAGGCGCAGGTGCTCGACCTGGTGGAGGTACCGCGCGAAGATCTCGCCGGCCTCGTCGTCCTCGCCCGCGGCCAGCGCAGCGATGCACTCGACCACCAGATGGCGCATCCGACCGTGCCAGTGCACCTCGGACAGCCCACCCAGATCCAGCTCCAGGACCGCATTCACGTCGAAGCCGTCCAGCCATTCGCTGAACTCCCCCACCACCGCGCTGGCACCGGAGGGCACACCCTTCTCCGCGAGCATGTCCCGCGTCCAGTCCACCCGCGCGGAGCTGCGCACCAGATCGCACCTCACCCGCACCCGCAGGCTGCCGTCCTCGCTCTCGTCCTCGACGACCTCGTCCTCCTCGTCGTCGAACGCGAGCCACCACTGGAACGGCACGGTCCACGCCGAGACCTGCGAGAACACCCGGTCACCGCGCTCCTCGCGCAGCCACGACATGCGTTCGATCGCAGCCTCGCGCCGCACCCCGCGGGGCACGAGCGGGTCGAGCAGAGCAGGGGGAACGTTCTCCTCGAGCTCCTGCAGAGCACCCCAGGACAGCACCTCCTGCTGCACGGGCCACGCGCGGGTGATCCCGTCGCGGGTCTCGGAGGCGGGCAGATAGATGCGCGTGCCGGGCGTCGCCTTGGGCACGGGCGACGGAGGCAGCACGAGCAGGCGGCGGTCGGCCTCGGCCCGCAGATCCTCACGGACCTCGTCGTCGTTCGCGGACACGGCGTCGGACTCCCACGCCGGATGTGCGAAAACCGGCTCGAAGACGCGCAGGTAGACCTCGTACGGGCGTGAGAACGACATGCCCCTCAGCTTATCGGCCGGTCTCAAATCTCCGTATCCGCGCGTCGTGCGCCTTCCGGCGGGCTCCCGTCCGCCGGGACACCCTCGTACCGGGGCAGAATGGCCCCCTCTCTTCATTCCGGGTAGAATCCCCCAGAGTACGTGCACATTACAGACCAGGGACCTCATCCCACCCTGGATGAGCAACGGAGGGGGTCAGGCCAGTGGGTCGTGGTCGCGCGAAGGCGAAGCAGATCAAGGTCGCTCGGAAGCTCAAGTACAACAGCCCGGAGACAGATCTGAGCGCACTTCAGAGGGAGCTCGGCGGAGAGGCTGCGCACGCGGACAGCTACGGTCCGGACGGATTCGAGGACGACTACTCCGACTACGCGGAGAAGTACGGCGAGCCGGACGAGGACGAGGACGCCGCACGCTGATCCCAGCAGGCTGCACACGTCTCACGGAGTTGCCACCGCCTCACCGGCCATCGCGTCACGGTCGGCTGAGCATCAGGTGCAGGAGGAAGGGACCGGACCGCATCCGGTCCCTTCTCCGCATTCACCCTGGTGCCATTCGCCCCGGAGCCCGGACCGCCCGCTGACGCACGGCCCTCGCCGGGCACCGACGCCGCCCCTCGGCAGCACGGTCAGCCCATGACGCGGACCCGCGGCGAAGGGCCTCGGCGGAATGGCCTCTCAAGCGACGCCGCCGAGGCCGTGGGCCGCTCAGACCAGGATGGCCCCACCGGCGTCCACGCCCTTGGCACCGCGCACATAGGCCTCCTCGCGGGTGAACGCGCCGTCGTCCGTCCGCACGTCTCCCAGCACCCAGGCGCCGGGATAGGCGTGCAGCACCTCGTCCACCCGGGCCCCGTCCACGGCCAGCACCATGCCCACGCCCAGGTTCCACGTCCGTTCCCGGTCCAGCAGGGGCACTCCGCCGAGGTCGCCCAGCACGGAGAACACCGGCGGGATCTGCCAGGAGTCGCGGCGCATGACGCCCACCGTGGACCGCGGCAGCACGCGGGCCACATTGGCGCTGAGGCCGCCGCCGGTCACGTGCGAGATCGAGTGGACTGCGCCGGGCAGCTCCTCCAGGAGGGCCAGCAGCGGACCGGTGTACACACGGGTGGGGGTGAGCAGCTCCTCCCCCAGCGTCCGGCCGAACTCCGGGACCTCGCGGTCCAGGGACCAGCCGGCATCGGCGATGATCCGGCGCACCAGCGAGTAGCCGTTGGAGTGCAGGCCCGAGGCCGGCAGTCCCACCAGCACGTCGCCGGCGACCACACGGTCCGCGCCCAGCACCTGGTCCGCCTCGACCACACCGGTGGCCGCACCGGCGACGTCGTACTCGTCGACGCCCAGCAGGCCGGGGTGCTCCGCCGTCTCGCCGCCCACCAGGGCCACACCCGCACTCCGGCAGGCCTCCGCGATGCCGCGGACGATGGCCGCGATGCGCTCCGGCACCACCTTGCCGCAGGCGATGTAGTCCGTCATGAACAGCGGCTTGGCACCCAGCACCACGATGTCGTCGACGACCATGCCCACGAGGTCGTGGCCGATCGTGTCGTGGATGTCGAGCTGCTGCGCCAGCGCCACCTTGGTGCCCACGCCGTCCGTGGACGTCGCGAGCTGCGGGCGGCGGTAGTCCTTGAGCGCCGAGGCGTCGAAGAGCCCGGCGAACCCGCC
>NZ_JALAHB010000047.1 GCF_022712115.1 Brevibacterium sp.
CCCCGCCCCAGGAGCCGACGCCGGCCCCGACGGAGGAGCCGCCTACGTAGCCGACGCCGGAGCCCACGGACGACCCGACCGAGGAGCCGACCACGGAGCCCACGGACGACCCGACCGAGGAGCCGACCACGGACCCGACCACGGACCCGACCACGGACCCGACGGACGAGCCGGCTGAGCCGGCACTGGGCATCAGCCCCGAGGAGATCGGCGTCTCCGACTTCCTCGACGAGGGGAAGGGCGTGACTCTCACGGTGGACGGGCTGGAGCCCGGCACCGAGGTCGAGTTCGATGTGGCGCCTGCTGCGGAGCAGAACGTCGAGCCCAGCACCCTCCCGGGTGAGGCCGACGAGGAGGGCGTCGCATCGGCGGTGGTCTACGGGGTCAGCGCGGCCGACGCCGAGGACTACCTGGGCGAGTACTCCGTGGAGGCCTCCGTGGAGGAGGGATCCGGTGAGGCCTCTGCCGTCGACGCCTCGGCGGAGGACCTGAGCGGAACGTTCAGCGTCGTGGCCGACGACGATGCGCCGAACGGTGGCGACGACGATGCCGGCGACGACGGTGACGACAACGGCAGTGACGACGACGGTGCCGGCGACGGCTCGGACCTGCCGCGGACCGGCGGCAGCAGCCTTGCCGCTCTGCTCCTCGGCGTGGTGACCGTGGGAGTCGGTGTGACCGCGCTGTTCTTCACCCGCCGCCGCAGGGCCTGAAGGGGAACCCGGCCCGAGAGCTGAGGACGGCGTGCTGAGGGAAGGGCTGGGAGGCGAACGCCTCCCGGCCCTTCATTCCGCGGTGTGTCCCGGTGCCGTGGGCGGCCCGCGCTCGGTGACGCGGGGCCCTTCACTCCGCCCCCGAGGGGGCGACCGCTCAGCGGCTCAGCCCCTCCCGCAGGCTCTCCAGCACGGTGACGTCCTCGATCGTGGAGGGGATGCGCACCTCCTCGCCGTCGACGATCTCCCGCATGGTCTTGCGGAGGATCTTGCCGGAGCGCGTCTTGGGCAGCGCTTCCACCACGTCCACCTGCCGGAGTGCGGCCACCGGTCCCACCTCGGAGCGGACCAGGGAGACGAGCTCCGCGGGCACCGTCTGCGCGTCCGCTCCCGGGGAGAGCACCACGAAGGCCCGCGGGATCTGTCCCTTGGTCTCGTCGTGGACGCCGATCACGGCGCACTCCGTCACGCCGGGATGCGAGGCGACCACGGCCTCCAGCACTCCGGTGGAGAGCCGGTGACCGGCGACGTTGATGACGTCGTCGGTGCGGCCCATCACGTAGACGTACCCGTCCTCGTCGATCATGCCGGAGTCGCCGGTGAGATAGGTGCCCTCGAAGGCGGAGAGGTAGCTGGAGACATAGCGCTCCTCATCGCCCCAGAGTCCCGCGAGCGTGCCGGGCGGCAGCGGCAGATCGATGACGATGAGGCCCTCCGTGCCGGCGGGGACCGGAGCGCCCGCGGAATCCACGACGCGCACCTGATATCCGGGGGTGGGCACGGTGGGCGAGCCGGGCCGCAGCGGCAGCCGTTCGATGCCCAGCGGATTCGCGGCGATGGGCCAGCCGGTCTCCGTCTGCCACCAGTTGTCCACCACCGGGATGTCGCGGCCCGTCGAAGACCGCAGCATCTGCGTCGTCCACTCCCAGGTGTCCGGGTCCAGCCGTTCGCCGGCGAGGAACACCGCGCGCAGCGAGGAGAGGTCCCGAGCGGCGGGGTGCTCCCCGTCCGGGTCCTCCTTGCGGACCACGCGCATGGCGGTGGGGGCGGCGAAGAAGACGTTCACGCCGTGCTCCTCGATCACCCGGAAGAACGCGCCCGCATCCGGGGTGCCGATGGGCTTGCCCTCGTAGAGGACGGTGGTGACGCCGGCCAGCAGCGGGGCGTAGACGATGTAGGAGTGCCCCACCACCCAGCCCACGTCCGAGGCCGTGAACATCGTGTCGCCGGGGTGCAGGTCGAACACGTGGGGCATGGACCACTGGAGTGCGACGGCACAGCCGCCGGCATCGCGGAGGATCCCCTTGGGCTTCCCCGTGGTGCCCGAGGTGTAGAGGACGTAGAGCGGGTCCGTCGCCTTCACCGGCACCGGGTCGATGCCCTCCTGCGCGGCCTCCAGGAGCCGGGCATAGTCGAGGTCGAAGCCCTCGCGCAGCTGCGCCGGCGACTGCTCCCGCTGCACCACCACGCTGAACTCCGGCTCCGCCTCCGCGATCTCCAGCGCGCGGTCCAGGAGGGGCTTGTACTCGATGACCCGGTTCCGTTCGATCCCCGCGGACGCGCTGATGACGGCCTTGGGACGGATGTCGTCGATGCGGACGGCGAGCTCATTGGCCGCGAAGCCGCCGAACACCACCGAGTGGACCGCGCCCAGGCGCGCGCAGGCGAGCATCGCGACCACGGCCTCGGGCACCATGGGCATGTAGATGACGACCGTGTCTTCCCGGCCCACGCCCCGCTCCGCCAGCGCGCGGGCGAAGCGGGAGACCTCGTCGAGGAGCTCTGCGTACGTGTAGGTCCGGACCGTACCGGTGACGGGGGAGTCGTAGACGAGTGCGGCCTGCGCCCCGCGGCCGGCGGCCACGTGCCTGTCGAGCGCGTTGGCGCACACGTTGAGCTCCCCGTCCGGGAACCAGCGGTAGACGGGCGCACGGCTGCCGTCCACCGCGCGTGTGGGCGGAACCGTCCAGTCGATCGCCTCTGCGGCCTCCAGCCAGAAGCCCTCCGGGTCTGCGGCCGCGCGCCGGGCGACTGCGGAATACGTCTGATCCTGTGTGCTCTGCGTCATAGGAATACTGTAATGATGGTCACGGACATTGCCAGGCCGGGCGCCCCGGGTGGCGCTGCGCGTCCGCGACGTGGACCGCACGCGCTGCGCCCGGATGCGCTCCCGGCCGTGACGGAGACCGGGGGAGACCATGACCTATGACGCCGAGCTCGAGGCCAGCAGGCGCCTGCACTGGATGAACATGCTGGAGCTGCACGCGCAGGACCGCGGCGGGGCCGAGGCGCTGGTGGGGGAGGGGCTCCGGCTCACCTGGCGGGAGCTGAGGGACCGGGTGCGCGCCGTCGCGGCGATGCTTCAGCGCAGGGGAGTGAGCCGGGGCGACCGCGTGTACCTCCTCGCCCTCAACAGCGTCGAGTACATCGCGGCGCTCGCTGCGATCAACACCGCGGGCGCCGTCGCGGTGCCGCTCAACATCCGCTCCGCAGGGCCGGAGCTCGACTACCTCATCGGCGACTCCGGCGCGGTGTTCGGCTTCGTCGACGAGCTGGGAGCCGCCCGGCTGGCCGAGGCCACGGCGGCGCAGGACGTCCCCGTCCTCCGGTTCGGGGAGGAGTTCGCCGCGTGCGCGGCCTCGGGCGAGGTGCCGGAGCCGGTGGACGTGGCGGAGACGGACACCGCCTTCCTCGTCTACACCTCGGGCACCACCTCCGCGCCCAAGGGCGCCATGATCAGCCACCTCAACCTCGTCACGCAGGTGATTACCGCCAATCGGATGGGTCCTGCCGGCACCGCGCACGACGCCTCGATCATCGTCGTCCCGCTGTTCCACATCGTGGGCGTCTCGAACGCCTACACGGCGTTCTTCAACGCCTCGAAGGTGGTGGTCGCGCCCTCCAGGGTGCTCATGAGCATAGAGGCGCTCACGGACACGGTGGAGGCCGAGGGCGTCACCCACATGTTCCTCGTGCCCACCCTCTGGCAGGCGTTCTGCTCGCAGCCGGGCATCCGCGAGCGGAAGCTGGACCTCAAGGTCATGACCTGGGGCGCCTCGCCGGCGAGCCGGGAGACGCTGCAGCTCATGGCGGACACCTTCCCGGAGGCCATCATCAGCGCGGGGCTGGGGCAGACGGAGATGTCGCCCACCACCACCGCGCTCACCGGCGCGGACTCCCTCGTGAAGATGGGCTCCGTGGGCCGGCCCGTGGGGATGGTCGCCGCGCGCGTCGTGGGTCCGGACGGGGAGGACGTGCCGGCGGGGGAGACGGGGGAGATCGTCTA
>NZ_JALAHB010000005.1 GCF_022712115.1 Brevibacterium sp.
CCCCCGGCACGGGGGCAGGCTCTCATCCGCCTTCACCTGTTCCAGCAGGGTCATCGCGATCTCGGCACCGGACTGCGGGGTCTCCGCGGAGAAGAAGACCTCGTCCCCCACGGTCTTGATGACCCGGCCTCCGCCGGCGGCCACGATGTTGTAGGCGAGGAACTGGAAGTGCTTCACCAGCTGGCCGAGCTCGCGGGAGTCCAGCTGCTGCGACAGCCGCGTGTAGGAGACGAGGTCGATGAATCCGATCGCACGGGCCAGCGGCATCGTCGCATCGTGCCCGCGGGCCACCCCGCCGATCTCCAGTGCGTCCTCGACGTTGACGTTGAGACGGCTGAGCACACCGGCGAGGTTGCGCCGCCAGGCGTAGACCATGAGTCCCTGCAGCGGATCGACGAGGTCCGCGAAGACGTCCAGCACGGCACGGCGGGCCTCGGCATCGCTGAGATCCTTCTCCTCCGTGAGGTACTCGACCATCGCCTCCATCTGCCAGACGACGAGGCGGTCCGTCATCTGCCCCACGCCGCGGGCGAACTGCATCGCGGTCTCCTCGTCGACGAGGCCCGAGGCGACGAGGTCCGCGATGCTGCGCACGGCCTCGGCGTCCTTGACGGTGTAGGCGGCCTCCCCCTCCGGGATGAGCGGCTGGCCGAGGGCGCGCCAGAGCTTCCGCGCGGACACGGAGGAGACCTCCGCGAGCTGCGCGACCTCCTTGCGGGTGAGGACCCGCTTGCCTCCGATCAGCAGCTCCTCGAGGCGCTGCGCGGCGCTGCGGAGTTCGTAGACGGTGTCCGCGACCTCGTCCGCCTCACGCGCTGCGGCCTCCTCGTAGAGCTCGCGCTCGGCGTCCGGATCGCCGGGGACGGACCACTCGCCGGACTCGTCCGCAAGGGGCGCTGGCTCCTCGCCGGTCCGAGCCCGCGAGGTGCCGTCCGCGGAGGGAGCGGACGCGTGCTCCCCTTCGGCCTCCGCGGACCGCGCCGAGGCGTCACCGCTCGATGCCTCCGGTTCGCCTCCCGGAGAGCTCGCGTCTGCATGCGCCTCTCCCGAGGGGAGATCTCCGCCTGCACGGACCGGCACCGCGGCACCGGCCTCCGCGTCTGCGTGGGCCTCGGCATCCTCCTGCCCACCGGAGTCCGCCTCAGCCCGTTCGTCCGCGCCCTCGGCACGAGAGCTTGCGGCAGAGGTTCCGCTCCCACCGGCTTCCAGCGCCTCCGCCGGCTCCTCGACGAGGGGCAGGGCCTGCGTGCGCGGCTTCCACGCCTCCGGGTCCGCGGCATCCGCCCAGCGGACGGAACCGGTCCAGGGAGCACCCGACTGGGCGGGCGTCTCCTCGCTCATGCCGGCCTCACGTGCACCACGTCTCCGGCGGACACCCGCACGGGCTCCGCCGAGGCCGGGGCGGAGTCGTCGCGGACCAGGAGGTTCGCCTCGTCGTCGAGGTCGACGGCGATCCCGGTGAAGGAGGTGTCGCCGGGAAGGTGGACGCGCACGTGGGAGCCCAGCGTCGCCATCGCCGCACGCACCTCGGCGGCAGCCTCCGACCGGGAGAAGCCGGTGCCCGCGGCCAGCACCTCGCGCACCAGACCGGGCAGGTGGGTGAGGATGCCGACGAGCAGGGCCGCGCGATCGGGGTCACCGCCCTCGAGCAGGACGGAGCTGGCCGTCTCCACCGGCAGCTCCTCCTCCGTGAGCGAGACGTTGACGCCGGCGCCCACGACCACGCTGCGGCCCCCGTCAGGGCGCAGGACCAGACGGGAGAGGATCCCGCAGAGCTTGCGCCCGTCCGGGGTGAGCACGTCGTTGGGCCACTTGATGCGGGCGGCCACGCCCAGACCGGCCAGTGCACGGGTGACCGCGAGGCCGGTCACGACGGGGATCCAGCCCAGCCCCGCGAGGTCCGCGTTCTGCGGGAGCGCGACGGGGACGGAGAAGGTGAGCGCGGCCCCTGCGGGCACCGTCCAGGTGCGGCCGAGCCTGCCCTGGCCGTTCACCTGATGGTCCGTGCCCACGGCCGCGAAGTCCGGGATGCGGACGCCGGATTCGAGGAGTTCGGCGAGCCGGGTGTTGGTCGAGGTCTGCTCCGGGGGCCACTCCTGGACCACCGGCGCATCGGGGCCCGTCAGAAGCGGAGAGCCGGGCGATCCGGCGGGGAAGAGAGGCGAACGGTACTGCTCTGTGTGCACCACATCACCGTAGTCCGTTTTGGCGCGGCACCACAATGCGGGCGGGCCCGTCCTGGGACTCTCGTCACCACAGTGCGGACGCACGTAGGCTTGTGACCCATGAGTGAGTCCACGGCATCCTCCCCCGCACCCTCGGTCCCGCGCACCACGGCTGAGCGCATCGCCGCATTCGAGGCCCGCCGCGCCGCCGCGCACGCAGGCTCGGAGAGGTCGATCGAGAACCAGCGGAAGAAGGGCAAGCAGACCGCCCGCGAGAGGATCGCACAGCTTCTCGACGAAGGCTCCTTCCAGGAGGTCGACGAGTTCGTCCGGCATCACAACACCCATTTCGGCATGCAGCGCAACCGTCCGGACGGGGATGGCGTGGTCTGCGGACTGGGCGCCGTCGAAGGACGCACCGTGGCGGTGTTCGCCCACGACTTCACCGTGCTCGGCGGTTCCCTGGCGGAGGCCAACGGCCGCAAGATCGTGAAGGTGCAGAAGCTCGCCCTCAAGCTCGGCTGCCCCATCATCGGCATCAACGACTCCGGCGGCGCCCGCATCCAGGAAGGCGTGGGCTCGATCGCGCTCTTCGCGGAGATCTTCCGCCTCAACGTCGCCTCCTCCGGCGTCATCCCGCAGATCTCGCTCATCATGGGGCCGTCCGCCGGCGGCGCGGTGTACTCGCCGGCCCTCACCGATCTCACCGTCATGGTCGACGGCACCTCGCACATGTACATCACCGGCCCGGACGTCATCAGGACCGTCACGGGTGAGAACGTGGGCCACGAGGAGCTGGGCGGCGGCCGCACCAACAACGCCGTCTCCGGCAATGCCCACTACCTCGCCTCCAGCGAGGCCGACGCGCTCGACTACGTCCGCGACGTGCTCTCCTACCTGCCGCAGAACAGCCTCGACCCGGTGCCGGCCTACGAGGAGCCCGCGGACCTCGAGGAGTCCGAGGCGGACCGCGCGCTGGACGGCCTCGTGCCGGACTCCCCCTCCCAGCCCTACGACATCCTCGACGTCGTGGAGACCGTGCTGGACGAGGACACCCTGCTCCAGGTCGCGGAGCTCTTCGCCCCCAACGTCATCACGGCGTTCGGCCGGGTCGAGGGCCGCGCGGTGGGCATTATCGCCAACCAGCCCATGCAGCTGGCCGGCACCCTGGACATCGACGCCTCGGAGAAGGCCGCCCGGTTCGTGCGGCTGTGCGATGCGTTCGGCCTGCCCATCCTCACATTCGTGGACGTGCCCGGCTTCCTCCCCGGTACGGACCAGGAGTACAGCGGCATCATCCGGCGCGGGGCCAAGCTCATCTACGCCTACGGCGAGGCGACCGTCCCGCTCATCACCCTCATCACCCGCAAGGCCTACGGCGGCGCGTACTGCGTGATGGGCTCCAAGCAGCTGGGGGCGGACATCAACCTCGCCTGGCCCTCGGCGCAGATCGCGGTGATGGGGGCGCAGGGCGCGGCGAACATCGTCTACCGCCGCGACCTCAAGGCGGTCGAGGAGGCCGGGGGCGATGTCGAGGCCCGCCGCGCGGAGCTCATCCAGGAGTACGAGGACGAGCTGCTCAATCCCTACCTGGCGGCCGAGGAGGGTTACATCGACGCGGTCATCCGCCCCTCGGAGACCCGCGCGAGGATCATCCGCTCGCTGCGCGCGCTGGAGAACAAGCACGTGGACCAGCCCGCGCGCAAGCACGGGAACATCCCGCTGTGAGCGGCCGCAGCACGCGCGCCTCCCGCACCACCGCCCTCGAGCGCACCCTCGCGCAGCAGGGCGCGGTCGCCGCGCTCACCGCGCTGGGCCGCCTCCGCGGCACCGCGGCCGGCACTGACGACGGCGGCGCCCCGGGTCACGGCGGCGGAGCCGAGAGCAGCGGTGCCGCGGACCGGGAACGGGGCGGCTTCTCCTCCCCCGCCCGCGCGGTCCGGCGTCCGCTGCGCGGGAGCTGGCGGTCGCGGTTCTGAGAC
The DNA here is from genome assembly GCF_022712115.1 of Brevibacterium sp. GTDB lineage: Bacteria > Actinomycetota > Actinomycetes > Actinomycetales > Brevibacteriaceae > Brevibacterium > Brevibacterium salitolerans. The sequence continues at coordinate 4,148 of NZ_JALAHB010000005.1, forward strand.
CCGTCGCGGTTCGCAGACACCGGCCGGCGCCCGGCGAGCCGTGCGCCGGCCGCCTGTGCGCTCCGAGCTGAAAACACGCCTCTCCCCCTGGACATGAGCGCACAGGGGGTGTTGGGTGGCGGACATGAGCACATTCGCAGTGACCAACCCGAACACCGGCGTCGTCGAGGAGACCTTCCCCTCCCTCGGCAAGGACGAGATCCCCGCGCTCATCGACCGCGCACACGAGGCGCATCTCACGTGGCGGGAGACGTCCGTCGACGAGCGCGCGGCGATCCTGCGCACGTTCGCGGACATCGTGGACTCGCGGGCCGAGGAGCTCGCGGACATCATCGGCCACGAGATGGGCAAGCCCAAGCCGCAGGGAGTGGCGGAGACGAAGAAGGTGGCGGCGACCGCCCGCTGGTTCGCGGACAACGCGAAGGTCCATCTCGAACCCACCGAGCTGCCGGACGCGCCCGTGGCCTCGCGGACCTATGTGAGGCACGACCCGCTGGGCGTGCTCCTGGGCATCATGCCGTGGAACTTCCCGTACAACCAGATCGCCCGCTTCGCCCTGCCGAACATCATGGTGGGGAACACGATCCTCATGAAGCAGGCCTCGATCTGCCCGCGCTCCTCCCGGACCTTCCAGGAGATGCTCGAGGAGGCCGGACTGCCCGGCGGGGTCTACACGAACATCTACCTCAACAGCTCGGACGCCGAGGAGGTCCTGAAGGATCCCCGGGTCAAGGGCTTCTCCCTCACCGGCTCCGAGGCCGCGGGGGCCTCCGTCGCGGGCATCGCCGCGAAGTACCTCAAGCGCTCGGTGCTGGAGCTGGGCGGCAACGACCCCGCCGTCGTCCTCGACACGGACGACGTGGGCGCGCTCGCACGGAAGCTCGTGGGGATCCGGACCTCGAACGCCGGTCAGGTGTGCACCTCGCCTAAGCGCATGATCGTCGTGGACGAGCTCTACGACGACTTCGTCGCCGCGGCCGAGGAGGCCGTGGACGGCGTGCGCGTGGGCGACTACGACGCCCCGGACACGGACATGGGCCCGCTCTCCTCCGAGGACGCCCGTGACGAGGTCGTCGCCCGCATCGAGAAGGCCGTGGAGGAGGGCACCGCAGTGCTCCGCACCGGCGGCCGCGTGCTCGACCGTCCCGGCTTCTTCATGTCCCCGGCGCTGCTCACGGACATCGATCCGGAGTCCGATCTGGGCAGGGAGGAGCTCTTCGGTCCGGCGGTCATGGTCTACCGGGCCGCCGACGAGGAGGACGCCCTGCGCCTCGCCAATCAGACCGAGTACGGCCTCATGTCCTCCGTGTGGACGCGGGACGAGGACCGGGGCCGGCGATTCGCCGAGCGGGTCGAGGCGGGCATGTGCCTCGTGAATGCACACCAGGAATCGGGACCGGAGTACCCGTTCGGCGGCATCGACCGCTCCGGCTACGGCCGGGAGAACGAGCGCTGGGCCCTCGGCCAGTTCACGAACGAGCGCCTCGTGCGGGTGCACCCGCACAGCGCGAGCTGACCACGGCGGGGAGCGCTCTCCCGCCGCTCATGTCTCACTCTGCGCGGATTCTCCGGTCCCACATCGACGTGGAGTGAGACATGAGCGGATGGCCCGAGGCGGTTCAGCGCCCCTGCAGGCCGCCTCGGGCACGACGTCCGTGCACCAGCAGGTAGACGGCGGCCGCCACGACCACGAGCCCGCCGCACAGCCAGTACATGGCGGAGTACCCGCCGTTGCCCGCCACGGCCCCCAGCACCACCGGACCCACTCCCGTGCCCGCGTCGAGCATGAGGTAGAAGGTCGAGGTCGCCACGCCCACCCGCGCCGCCGGGGTGCGGGCGATGAGGATCGACTGGAGCGAGGGCAGCAGGCATCCGAAGCCCAGGCCCACCAGCAGGCCGGCGAGGGCGAACGCCCAGGTCGCATGCGCCTGGGCGACGATGATCATGCCGACCGCATAGCAGACGAACACGGGGATCAGCACGACGTTGTCACCGAAGCTGTCCTGCAGCCGTCCGGCGAAGAGGCGTGCGGCCAGCGAGCCCACCGCGAAGACGAGGAAGAAGACCGCCGAGGCCCCGGGCAGACCCAGCCCGTTCGCGTACACGCTGAGGAAGGCCAGCACGGCCGAGTAGGCGAGGCCCGCGATCCCCATGACGGAGCCGATCCGCAGCGTCGGCACGTCGATGAAGGTGGAGGGGTGGAGCGACCACTTGCGGCGGCGCTCCTCGCTGTCCGGCTCGCGCTCCGGCACGACGTAGAAGTAGGCGGCCGCCATGGCGGCGAGGCCGCAGGCGGACGAGATCCAGAAGAGGATGCCGAAGCCGAACTGGCCGGACAGCCAGATGCCCATGAGCGGACCCAGCGCGGTCGCGAGCGTCGTGGCCGTGCCGAAGTAGCCGTTGCCCTCCGCGCGCCGGTCGCCGGGGATGATCGACTGGATGGAGGCGACGAGGGCGGTGTTCCCCATGCCGAACGCCACGCCGTGGACCAGCCGCAGCACGATGAGCAGGGTGAGGTCGCCCACCGGCAGGTACGCCAGCCCCACGACCACGAACAGCGCCATGCAGACCAGGAGCAGCCGGCGCCTGCCGATGAAGTCGAGGAACTTGCCCGCGATCACGCGTCCCGCCACCGCGCCGATGATGAACGCGGAGGACGCGAGACCGGAGCCCGTCTCCGCGGCCCGGAACCTCTCCACCGCGTAGAGCGCCATCGTCGTCATGAGGAGGTAGAAGACCATCGACATGAAGAGGTTGACGACGATGCCGATGACGAAGGTCTTCGTCCACAGCGGCTGGGGGATCTGCGGTTCCTGCGCGGGCTGCGGTTCCGATGCGGGCACGTGGGGGCACTGCTCCTCTGACGAAGGGACGGGGCTGCGGGTGCAGCGGCGGCCGCGCTCGCGGGCGCGGCAGAACCTCACCATCGTACGCCTCGTCCCGCGCTCGCCCGGTCCCCGGGGAGCCTCAAGAAAGTACTTGCATGATTGGAAAGTGCTTGCAATACTGGATCCATTGCCGCAGAGTCCGGACGGACCCACAGGGCGATCGATGAAGCCGCAGCCCCTCACCCGGGCTCGGGACGCAGAGGCCGCGGCGGCCGCACAGGGCAGCCGCAGCCGCACAGGAGGAGACGACGATGTCACGCTCACCGGAACATCCCACCAGCCACCCCGCACCACCCGACCGCGAGGCGCAGAGCCCGGGCGGAGAGCCCAGCGCGGCCCAGGCGCAGGCCATGCTCGCGCAGGCCGCAGGTGCCGCGCGCACCCTGCCGGCGCCGGTCCCCGCCGTCCTCATCTGCTACGGCATCCTCTGCGCCGTGGGCACGTTCGGCACACTCGGGATGCACCTGGCCCCGTACATGACAGCCCCTCCCGGAGGCCTGTCGCCCACCGTCACGATCCTCATCTTCGCGTTCATGTGGATCGGTGCGGCAATCATCGCCGGCATGGTCTTCCGTGAGCGGTGGCGCCGCGGTCTGAGCACGCGCTGGCTCGTCTACATGGGGGTCTGGGCGGTGCTCTGGGTCCTCGGCATGACGCTGGGCGGCACGATGCTGGGCATGTTCATCGCACCGGCCTTCGTGGTCCCGTTCGTCATCGCCGTGAGCACGGAGGCCGCCAAGGCCCGGGACGCACGGCAGGCGCAGCAGGCAGGGGCAGGACGATGACCGCGCAGGCCGCCCACCCGCGCTTCCGGCTCGAGAGCTCACTCGCCCACCCCGTCCGGTTCTCCATCGCCGCCTCCCTCGCCGCCCTCGAGAGCGTCCCCTTCGGCGAGCTCCGCGATGAGCTCCAGGTGAGCGACTCCGTCCTCTCCAAGCAGATCGCCGAACTGGAGAAGGCGGGACTGGTGAAGGCCACGAAGGGCTTCGTGGGCAAGCGGCCGCGCACCACCCTCTCACTCACGAAGGAGGGCTTCGCCCGCTGGGAGCGCCATCTGGCCGCTCTCCGGGCCATTGCGGCACCGGCCGAGGCCGCGTCTCCGGAGTGAGCCGCACCGCCGCAGGCGCCCCCGCTGTCGTGTCGTCAGCGGGGGCGCACCCTGAGTAGGCTGGCTCCCATGACTGAGCAGACCGCCACCGGCACCGCAGCCGGCACGCCCGCCACGGCTCCCCGCACACCCACTCCCGTCGACGAGGTCGCGGAGACCCACTTCCGGAGCATGCTGGACCTCTCCCCCGCGCTCCGCGTGGAGGTGGGAGCCCCCGGCCGGGAGGACGAGCTCGACGACTTCTCCCCCGGCGGCTGGGCGGCCCGCGACGACCTCGCCGCGCGGACGCTCTCCGCACTCGAGGCCGCGGAATCGGCCTCCCGCGCCGCCGGGACCTTCGACGAGACGGACGCCGTCACCGCCCACGCCCTGCGCGAACGCCTCGGGCTCGAACGCGAGATCCACGCGATCGGCGCGGACGCCTCGCAGCTGGACGTCATCGCCTCCCCGGTGCAGGCGGTGCGCGACTTCTTCGACCTCGTGCCCACCGCCTCGGCCGAGGACTGGGAGGCCAACGCCTCGCGCCTCCGCGCCGTGAGCCAGGCGCTGGCGGGCCATCGCGAATCACTCCTCGAGGCACGGGCGGGCGGCCGCATCCCCGCACGCACGCAGGTGGAGGCGGTGATCGCACAGGCGCAGGCCGCGGCCGAGGCCGGAGGCCACTTCGACCGGTTCGTCGCCGGAGCCGCGGACTCGCCGGACGCGGACCGGATCTCCGCCGGGCTGCGGGCGGAGCTCACCGACGCCGCGCACTCCGCACGCACCGCGTACTCGCGGTTCGCCTCCTTCCTCCACGAGCAGATGCTGCCCGAGGCACGCGCGGACGACGCGGTGGGCCGGGAGGAGTACGCCCTGCACTCCCGCACCTTTCTGGGCACGACGGTCGACCTCGACGAGACCTACGAGTGGGGACTCGAGCAGCTCGCCTCCATCGACGCCGAACAGCAGGAGATCGCCGCGGAGCTGTATCCCGGCTCATCCGTGACGGAGACGATGCGGCGGCTCGACGCCGATCCCCTCCGCAGGATCCACGGTCTCGACGGCCTGCGCCGCTGGATGCAGGAGACTGCCGACGAGGCCACCGCGGCGCTGGCCGGCACGCACTTCGACATCCCGGACGAGGTGCGGACCATCGAGTGCATGGTCCTGGAGGACGGCACGGGCGGGATCTACTACACGCCGCCCACCTCGGACTTCTCCCGCCCGGGCCGCATGTGGTGGTCCGTGCCCTCCGGAGTGGAGTCGTTCGCCACCTGGCAGGAGAGGACGACGGTCTACCACGAGGGCGTGCCGGGACATCACCTCCAGCTGGGGGCGACGGTGATGAGGGAGGACCGGCTCAACGCGTGGAGGCGGCAGGGCATCTGGGTCTCCGGCCACGGCGAGGGCTGGGCGCTCTACGCGGAGCGGCTCATGGACGAGCTCGGGTTCCTCGCGGATCCCGGCGACCGCTTCGGCATGCTCGACTCGCAGCGCCTGCGCGCCGCGCGAGTGTGCGTGGACATCGGCGTGCACTGCAGGAAGCAGGCACCCTCCTCCGTGGGCGGCGGGGTCTGGGACCGCGAGAAGGCCTGGGCCTTCCTCACCGAGAACGTCGCGATGGAGCACAGCTTCCTCGACTTCGAGCTCAAGCGGTACCTGGGCTGGCCCGGCCAGGCCCCGTCCTACTCCGTGGGCCAGCGCATCTGGCAGCAGATCCGCGAGGAGGTGCGCACGCGGGAGGAGGCGGCCGGCCGTGCGTTCTCGCTGCGCGACTTCCACTCCCGAGCGCTGGGGCTGGGGTCCGTGGGCCTGTCCACGCTCCAGAAGGCCCTCGTCGAGGGCTTCTGAGGAGCTCGCTCACTCCCCGTTGCGTCTGCGGATCTCCTGCTTCCCCGCCTCGATCGCCTCATCCACCAGCTGCCCCACCGGCACGTCGAGCACCTCGCTCAGGCGCATGAGCATGAGGAAGGTGGGGTTCGCAGGGGTGCGCGGGTTCCGCTGCGAGATCCCGGACTCCATCTGCTGGTAGTAGTTGCGGTTGATGCCGATCTCGTTGGCGAGCCGCTCCTGCGAGAGGGCCTTCGCCAAGCGCCGCGTGCGCAGCAGCTCCCCGAGGGCGCGTGATGCCGCGCGCTCCACTTCACTCGCCTGTATCGCCACGAGTCCAAGACTCGGCAAGATTCCCTTCACCGTCCGCCGCTTATGAGCGGCTATGGGCGAAACAGGCGCAGATTCGCTGTCTTCACGCTTATTCCGGGTCGTGCCCGGCCCGGCGCCTGAAGGCGATCACATAGTGTGACCCGTCCAGGCCGTCCAGCAGGAACTCCGCCTCCGCCGCGCTCCCCTGCGCGCGCACGAGCCAGTTGGGCTTGAGGACGAGCGCCGGGCGCGCGGCCGGTCTGAGGGAGAACAGGAAGGCCAGTTTGGCCCGCTTCCGCATGGCCGCTCCCGCCACGGCCCTGGCGGCCTCCATCGCGTCCTCCGCAGACACCGTGGGCGGACGGTGCGGGGAAGCTGCGCCAGGAGCGCCGGAGGCGTCGACGAGGCCTTCCTCCCCGCGGCGCACCGCGTCCAGCACCGCCGCGGCCAGCTGTGGTTCGGCCACCATGTGGGCGGTGGTGGACACCGCATCCACGAGGCACAGCAGACGTTCGAGACCGCGCGGCCCGCGTTCCACATCGAAGCGGACGGCCCACATGGGGTGATGGACCAGCCGCGCCTCCGCGCTGCCCGCCTCCGCGCCGGAGGCATGCGCACCTCCGACAGCCCGGCCTGAGCGGGAGGGCGCGGCCGCACCCTCGGTGGCCCATCCCCCCGCCCGGCCCGTCCCCTCGAGGCGGTGGCGCCCCCGGGAGCGGGCCGCGGCGGCGGGGAGGAC
>NZ_JALAHB010000048.1 GCF_022712115.1 Brevibacterium sp.
CCCAAGGCGCAGGCCCCCCAGCCGACGGCGGGACAGAAGCAGGGCGGGCGGGGGCAGGGCGGCCAGGGGCGCTCCGCGCGCCGCGGCGGTCGCGAAGGCCGAGGTGCCGGTCAGGGCGCGCAGAACTCCGCCAGCGCGAGCGGGCAGGGCCAGCAGGGCGGTCGCAGCCGTCAGGGTGGCTCAGGTCGCTCCGGCGGTCAGGGCGGCAACTCGCGTCCCAGCCAGGGCGCGCAAACCTCCCGCGGTGATGCGCGCGGCCAGGGCGCTCGCAGCCAGAGCGGCCGCGGCACCAGCGCGGAAACCCGCCGTCGTCGCAGTGACCGCGCTGCGAGCCGCGGCACCGGCTCCCGCACGGTCTACTCGACCAGCAGCTGAGCTCAAGCATCGGCTGAGTTCAATCGACAGCTGAATAACGGAACCGAGCACGAGGCCGGGGTTCATCGCTTCCGAGCGATGAACCCCGGCCTCGTGCCATGCCAGAGGAGCTGCAGACACCCCCGCATACGCGGGGGTGAGCCCGATGCGCTTCGGGAGCGCCTGCGCCACTGTGGGGTCCTGCCCACGTATGCGGGGGTGAGCCTAACCAGTGGGTTCCGGGTTCAAGTCCCGGGGTCCTCCGCATGTATGCGGAGGTGTCCTTACGTTCTTCGCCAAGGGGATCGTAGGGATTCAGCCGGCCCGAGGCAGAGTTCTTCGGGCATGTGGAAGTGCCGGCTGGCCGGATGGTGCCGCTGGGTGCAGAGCTCGGGGCGATCCAGGATGCACTCACACCTCACGCTGCATCCGCGCCGCACACTGCGCTCAGTCGAGTCGCACCGCGGAGGCCTCCGCGACCTCGGCGGTCCGCCCGGGCGCTGTCTGGAACTGCCAGTAGAGATTGGTGTGGGCGATGACCTGTTCCACGGGAGGTGCGCCCCACTGGGTCTTGTCACCGGCGGTGTGCGCATCGGACACCAGCGCCACGTCGTAGCCGCGGGTGAAGGCGCCGTGCGCAGTCGATCGGATGCAGGCGTCCGTCTCCGCACCCACCACGACCAGCCTGCCCACGTGCAGCTGCGCGAGGATGTCCTCGAGGTTCGTGCCCTCGAAGGAGTCGCCGTGCCGCTTGCGGACATGCGGCTCCTCCGCGCCGGGCTGCAGCTCCGGCACGATCTCCCAGTCCGGAGTGCCCTCGGTGAGGTCCGGGCCGGAGTGCTGGACCCACACCACGGGCGTACCGAGGCTCCGGGCGCGGACGATGAGCGCGCGGATGGCGGCGATCACCTCCTCGCGCCGGAAGGCGTTCTCCACCACCAGATTCTGCACATCCACGACGAGCAGGGCGGTCTTGTCACGGTCGGCGAGTGTCGTCATAGCGTCTCCTCGTGAGTGAGCGGCAGGGCGTGCGGTGCGCACCAGAGCCCACCCCAAGCGTGCGACGGGGAGCGGGAGGGATCAAGGCACCCCGTGCTCGTCAGTGACGTCTGCGTACCGGCCGCCCGCCACGGCCGGTGCGCAGACGTGACGGACGGGTCCATGGGAAGCGCGGGGCAACGTCCCGCTGTGCTCAGCCCACGCTCGCACGCGGCGCGCCGATGCCCGGGTCGATGCGCGGCACCTCGCCCGCGCCCGGCCGGATGTCGATCTCGAAGATGTCGAGCGGCAGGTAGACGGTCGCGCAGGCGTTGGGGATGTCCACCACGCCGGAGAAGCGGCCCTCGACGGGCGCCGCACCCAGCAGCAGGTACGCCTGCTCCTTCGACCAGCCGAAGGTCGAGAGGTAGTCGATGGCGTGGAGGCACGCACGCTGGTAGGCGAGGTGGGAATCGAGGTATCGCTGCTCCCCGTCGAGAGTGACCGAGGTGCCGGAGAAGGACAGCCACTGGCTGTGCTGGGGCGCGGTGTTGCCCGGCATGAAGATGGCGTTCTCCGTCACGTTGTACTTCTCCATGCCGCCCTTGATGACGTCGACGTGGAAGTCGATGAAGCCGCCCATCTCGATGCCGCCGCAGAAGGTGATCTCACCGTCGCCCTGGGAGAAGTGGAGGTCGCCCACGGAGAAGTTCGCCCCCTCCACGAACACGGGGTAGAAGACCCGCGTGCCCTTCGTGAGGTTCTTGATGTCCTGGTTGCCGCCGTTCTCCCGCGGGGGCGCGGTGCGGGCGGCCTCCCCCGCCACACGAGAGGCCTCGGCCTCGGGCACGCCTCCCAGGATGGCGCCCTCGGGCTCCGGCGGCAGAGCGAGCGCGGGCACGCGGTGCGGGTCCGTCGCGATGAGCGCAGCCTCACGGCTGTTCCACTTCTTCAGCAGCTCCGGGGAGGGCGCGGTGCCCATGAGGCCGGGATGGATCATGCCGGTGAATTCGACTCCGGGCACGTGGCGGGAAGTGGCCTTGTCACCGCTGAAGTCCCACACGGCTTTGTAGGCATCCGGGAACTGGTCGGTGAGGAAGCTGCCGCCGTTGCGCTTGGCGAAGATGCCGGTGTAGCCCCAGCCCTGGCCGGCCAGCGGACCGGAGTCCTCCTGCGGGATGGGTCCCACGTCGAGGATGTCCACGACGAGGAGGTCACCGGGCTGCGCGCCCTCGATCCGGAAGGGCCCCGAGAGGGTGTGGACCGTGTGCAGGGGCGCGGTGGCGATGTCCTCGGCGGAGTCGTCGTTCCTGATGTAGCCGTCGAACCATTCGCGGCAGTCCACGCGGAAGGTGTCGCCGGGCTTCACCGTGACGGCCGGTGGGATCTCCGGGTGCCAGCGGTTGTGGCCGAGGATCTTCTGCTCGGTGAACGGGGCGGAGGAATCGAGGGGGAACACATTCTGGGGCATCTTCTCTCCTCACATGAGAGGCGGCCCCTCTGCGCGGGACCGCCGGGGTTCCGCGTCAGGGACGCGGAAGCTTCGCGTGGCGCGGATCCCGCGTGACCTTCGCGGCCGCGCGGTTCCCGGCGCCGGGAACCCTGCTGACGACGCCGGGGGTCTGAGCCGTGGACTCCGTGCGGGCGATGAGCTTCGCCTCGGCGGATCCGAGCCTGCCCAGCCGCGGAGCGCTGAGGATGCGGCGGGACTCCATCCCGCATTCCGGGCACGGGAGACTGCTGTCCGATCGGCTCATGGGCAGCGTGTGGTCGTGACGGTGTGCGTTCTCGCAGCGGAACTCATAGATCGGCAATGCAGTCCTCCCGTCGTCGTACGCACCTGCGCCGCCTGTGCTCTGCGGCACACCGGCCTCGCCCTCAGCATAGACCGCCGTGCATGCGTCGCGGCCTCGGAAGTTCCGCGGAACCGGGCCGGCCCTCATGAGGCCCGGCCTACCGCGGGTGCCGAAGACCCGCCCGACATCGAACCGGCGGCCGCGGTGCTCACATCGGCGACCGCGGTGCTCGCACCCAGCCGGCTGCCGGGCGCGCCTGGGAGGATCGGGGCAACGCACCCGCGCTGGCCTCGGCACGCGCGTGCCTCACCGGCCGGCGCACGAACAGGAGAGTGCACGAACAGGAGAGCTCATGCGGGAGCGGATCGAGCGGGCGGCAACCGTGAGTGCGATGCCGCCCACGGCGACCGCGTGCAGCTCACGGCGACCGCGTGCAGCTCACCGGGAAGGACAGAGATGCGGGGAGATGTCCAGTACGAGCCGGTGTCCGTGAGCGCGGCCTCGGCCGTCGGGTCTGCGGTGGCGGCCACCACTCAGCTGGGGGTGCACTTCGCCGCCGAGGCCGGGGAGGGGAACGTGGTCGTCTCCCCCGCTTCCATCGCGGTGGCGCTGGCGCTGCTCGCCGAAGGCGCGGACGGACAGACGCAGACGGCGCTCGATGAGGTGCTGGGTGCCGCCGGGCAAGAGCGGACGGCCGCGTTCAGCGCACTGCAGGACGCCGCGCTCGCCTACGACGGAGACCCGTGCCTCGTCCAGGCCGAGGAGCTCCCGGAGCGCCCGCTGCTCAACCTGGCCAATGGCATCACAGCGGACGAGGCGAGGCCGCTGGAGCAGGAGTACCTCCACGCCCTCGCCCGCGCCTATGGCGCCGGCGTGCGCACGGCTGATTTCGCAGGCGGGAAGGGCAAACCCGTCCTGGACGCCTGGGTGGACGCGCACACAGGCGGGCTGATCGAAGAATCGGCGATCGACCCGGACGCCGATACCGCATTCGTGCTGCAGAACGCGGTGCTCATGGCCGCGCGATGGCGGAGCCCGTTCGCGGGGGCGGACACGCGAGAGAGCCCGTTCGCCACGGCCTCGGGCGCGGTTCTCACACCCGCGACCATGCATCAGACGCTCACGGCCGGATATGTGGAGGACGGCGGGATGCAGGCGATCCGCCTGCCCTACACGGAGGCCTTCGCGATGGACGTGGTGCTTCCGGCAGAAGACACATCGCCTGGAGACCTGAGCGCGGAGGAGTGGACGCGGATCAGCGAAGCGCTCGGTTCCGGCAACGCCGACACCGAGGTGGCCCTGGCACTGCCCAAGCTGAGCTTCCGTTCCTCCACCGCATTGGACGAGGCATTCAGGACGATAGGCCTGGGACCGATGTACTCCCCCGGCAGCCTGGACGGCATCACGCCCGGGGTCTTCGTCTCGCAGTCCGAGCACCGGGCCGTGCTGCGGGTGGACGAGGAGGGCACCGTCGCCGCGGCCGTCACGGAGATTATGGCCGCCCTGTCCGCAGTTCTGCTGCCGCCGGTCGAGATGACGGTGAACCGGCCGTTCGCCCTGCGGATCGTGGACGTGGAGACCGGCTGGCCGCTGTTCCACGCGGTCGTCAACGACCCGGAGGGGTGAGGGCCTGCGGCGAACACCTCAGAGAAGCAGGTGACGACCGTTAGGGTTGTGCGGTGTGAATCATCCGTCAGACTCCGTGCCTGTGCCTCCTCAGCGGCGAGGACCGCACGGCCCCCCTCTCCAGGGGCAGGGGCAGCCTCCCCTGCCGGGCCAGGCGCAGTACCCATATGCCCAGCCTCCGCAGGCGCAGTGCCCGCCTCCCGGAATGCCCGGCCCCAAGCCGGACACCGGGGTCAAGTACTGGCTGCTGTACCTCATCCTGTGGGCGCCCGTCCCCCTGCTCAACTGGGTGGCTCTGGTCATCGTCGAGTTCTCGCTCCGCGAATCGGCCAGACGCACCGGAGGGCCCGCCGAGGCCAACAGCAGGAACGCACTCAACTGGGTTCTCACCTGGGGTCTCGTCAACGTCCTCGCCGCCGCACTGCACTTCGGCCTGCTGTTCGCGCTGACCGGTGACGGGGGTTCGATCGGTTCGGAGGATCCGCTGTTCTGGGTGCCGGTCACCACCGCGAGCCTGCTGGGTCTGACCGTCATCGGCGGCGGTATCACCACGCTGGTCTTCATGATCGTGGGCGCGGTGAAGGCTGCGAACGGACGCGTCTTCCACCCGCGCATCGCGATCCCGTTCATATAGGCGGAGCAGAGTTCACCTCGGCGACGTCGATGTGCTCCGCGGATCGGAAGAGGGACGGGACGTTCGACGTCACAGGAACTGCCGCAACTGCTCCGCCGTCTCGGTACCGCGAGACGGGCGGAAATCCACTGTGCAAATCTCACCGCGCCTCATCGCAGTCTTCTGCGCCGGCAGTCGTCTACCAAGCCTCCTTGTGCTCGACGATCGTCACGTTCGGTGAAGGTCGCAGCCTACTCTGCCTCCCGATCGAGACCACGAAGCACATTCCGCACCTGAGTTCGTCGACCAGGACCCGGGCCGTCGACAGGTGAGTTCGGCTGGGTGGAGAGCACTTTCAGCGCGATCTCGCGCGCCTTCTTCCCGACAACGGCCTCATGCTCGGTCAGGGCCGACTTGGAGGCGATTCCAATGGTCCTCACTGCGCGCGGGGACCGGATCGAGAAATACGACAGTTCCGCGAACATGGTGAGCGGAACACTCAGTGCAGGAATGACCGCGATGCCCACGCCCGCGGCGGCCAAGCCGGCCGCCGACATCAGGTCATGTATGGGGACGACCTCGCGGGGCACTGCCCTCGCGGCCTCGAACGTCTCCCAGGTCAGTTTCCCCACGCTGCTGTCGGAGGGGAGTCGGAGGAACGTCTCTGCGGCCAGATCGCTCCACTCGAGAGCAGCCCCCTGATTGAAGCGGTGGCTCTTCGACGTCACGCAGACGAGTTCGTCACTGAACAGGGGCTGGAAGTGCTTGACCGCGGCGCCCTCGGAAGCAACGCCAATGCCGATGTCGACCTTTTCGGACGCCACCAGCTCGTTCACGTTTTCGGCCCGGCCGGTGAAGATTTGCAGATCAGTGCCTTCATCCAGGGAGCGCATGTGTGCCGCAACTCCCGGCAGCAGGATCGCCGCGATGGAGGGCAAAGCCGCGATGCGCAGGCTCCTGCGTGCACCAGAGGAGACATCGTGCATCTGGAGCGCCGCGCGGTCGAACGCATCGAGCGATGTGCGGGCGATGGCGACGATGCGGGCGCCACGTTCAGTGGGGCGGAGCGTCCTCGAAGCCCGGTCGAAGATGACGACACCGAGGTGCCGCTCCGCCTCTCCGATCGCGCGACTCACCGCAGGCTGTGTGAGGTGCAGGTGGCTTGCCGCTGCGGTGAAGCTGCTCAGATCCGCGACCGCGACCAGGGCACGCATCTGCTGAATGGTGATTGCCATGATTTGAATTTATCATCTCATGAGATTTTATGACTGGACGTTATTGTGCGCCACTTATAGCGTCCTTCAGTAGGCCAATGAAGCCCTGGAGGAAGAATGCTCACCATCATCGGGTTCCTGCTCGTGATAGGGATCGTCGTACTGCTCATCTCGCGCAAGGTCTCGCCTCTCGTAGCGTTCAGTGTGCCCTCACTCGCGGCCGGTCTTCTCGCGGGCTTCACTCCGGGCGAGCTGGGTGAATTCATGACCGAGGGCATCACCACGGTGTTTCCGACCGCGAGCCTGTTCATCTTCGCCATCCTCTACTTCGGGGTGATGAGAGACCGGGGACTGTTCGACCCGATCGTGCGGAGCCTGGTCGGCCTGATACGAGAGAAGCCGGTGGGGCTGACCCTGGTGACAGTGGCCATCGCCCTGATCACGCACCTGGACGGTGTCGGCGCCACGACCTTCCTGCTGACGATCCCGGCCCTGCTTCCGGTCTACGACCGCATGAAGATGCGGCGCGTCGTTCTCCTGCTGCTGACGGGCATCACCGCCGGAATCGTCAACATGGTGCCGTGGGGCGGTCCGACATTGCGGGCTGCCGCGGCCATCGATGCGGACGTCAGCGAACTGTATCTCCCCCTGGTGCCGGTTCAGATCTTCGGAATCCTGCTCATCGCCATCTGCGCAGTGGTGCTCGGAAAGTTGGAGCAGCGCCGGATCGACGCGGGCCGCAACGACGAGCTCGTCCGGACGTCCGCCGGACTGCCGGGCCGCGCCGAGGCCGACACGGCTACGGAGCCCCGGCCGGGCGAACCGACTCCCCGGAATGCGAACCCGGCGGAGGACCGTCAGTTTACGAGCACACAGGCAGACGGAGGCACTCTGGCGCTGCGCCCACGTGACTGGCGTTACTGGATGAACGCTGCTCTGACGATCGCCCTACTGGTCGGGCTGTTCACCTCGCTCATGCCCTTGCATCTGCTCTTCGTGATCGGATTCGGCATCGCACTGCTGATCAACTTCACGTCAACTGATGCCCAGGAGGGCGCTCTCCATCGGCACGCCAAGGAGGCACTGAGCATGGGCGGCATCCTCATAGTCGTCGGCGTGTTCCTCGGCGTGCTCACCGGCACCGGAATGCTGGATTCTATGGGGGATGCGCTGGTCGCACTGACGCCCACCGGGGCGGCCGGCTGGATCCACATCATCTTCGCCATCGTCGCGGTCCCACTGGGAATGGTGTTCGGCCCGGACGCGATGTTCTTCGGATTGGTGCCGCTCATCTCTGAAGTGGCAGGCAGCGCCGGTGTTCCGGCCATGGATGTGGCCAGGGCCGTCCTCATCGGCGACAATCCGGGGTTCTCGATCAGTCCGGTCGTGCCCTCGGTCTACCTGGCGGTCGGCCTCGCCGGCGTGAAACTGGGCGACCACATCAGATTCACCTTCTTCTGGGCCGTGGGCATCTCGCTGGCCCTCCTGGCCTTCGGCATCGCAATCGGCGCGGTCGGCTTCTGAGCACGAGAAAGCCGAGCACCTACGAGAGAGCCGAGTACTAGAGAGAGGAACGCAGCATGGAGACAGGGGCGACGCAGGCGGGAAGCACTCCCCCGCACGAAGCGACCGGTGCGCTCGCCGGAGTCCGTATCGTCGAGTTCGCACAGGTCATCGCGGGACCGATCGCCGGCACCCTCATGGCCGATATGGGAGCGGAGGTCGTGCACGTCGAAGCTCCGCACACCGGCGACACAGCACGGACGATGGGACCTGCCAAGAACGGACACCACTTGTGGTGGAAAGTGCTCGGCCGCAACAAGAGGTCGGTGACGCTGAATCTGCGCGAGGAGTCCTCCCGCCCGGTGGTGGAGAAGCTGATCGCCTGGGCGGATGTCGTGATCGTGACATTCCGGTCCGAGACACTGAGGAAGTTCGGCCTCGACTGGGAGTCCGTCTCGGCGCTGAATCCTTCCGCGATCATGCTCCAGATATCCGGCTACGGAGCCAACACGTCGAAGAGCAACGCTCCCGGCTTCGGGAAGATGGGCGAGGCGCGGAGCGGTGTCGTCCACCTGACCGGATTCGACGGAGGGCCGCCCGTGCACACGGGCTTCTCGCACGGAGATACGACCACGGGGCTGATGGGTGCGTTCGCGGTCTCCGCAGCACTGGTCCGCCGTGGAACGGACCCTCAACGCCGCGGCGAATGGATCGATCTCGCGCTGCACGAGACGTTGTACCGCCTCGTCGAGTGGCAGGTCATCCTGTATGACCAGCTCGGCATCGTGCCGCAGCGTTCCGGCAATGCGCTGGCCGTGGCACCTGCGGCGGTCATCAACACCTACCTGAGCCTCGATGAGGTGTGGATCACCGTCACCTCCGCGACCACTCGCTCGGTCGTCAACGTGGTCCGGCTCCTCGGACTGCCCGTGGAGGAGTACGACACCGTGGAGAAGCAGATGCAGGGGCGGGCGGAGATCGACGGTGCCCTGGCGGAATGGATAGCGCGCACCGATGCGGAGACCGCCCTGACTGCGCTCGAGAACGCGGGGGTGGTCGCCTCGCGCGTGTTGAATGTCGAAGACATCTTCTCTGACGAGGTGTATCGCGAACGCGGGAACATCGTGACGGTCGCTGATCAGGATCTGGGACCGGTCCGCATGCCGTCCGTCGTCCCGACGATGTCCAACAGTCCAGGACAGGTCTGGCGCACCGGTCCTCGGCTCGGTGAGGACAACGATCTCGTGTACGGCTCATGGCTGGGGATCTCGGACGATGAGAGAGCGCGGTATGAGGACGACGGAGTCATCTGACCGGTCCGCCGGCGGAACGCGAAGGAGCAACGACATGCGAACGCAGCCCCTACGATCCATGCTGTTCGTCCCGGGCGGCCGGCTTTCCCTGATCGACAAAGCGCGGCGAAGCGGCGCAGATGCGGTCATCATCGATCTGGAGGATGCCGTCCCAGCCAGTTCGAAGGCCTCCGCCCGGGAGGAAGTGGCGGAATTCCTCAGAAGCGTGGGCGATGACGACTACCCGTTCTTCGTGCGAGTGAACGATCTGTCCTCCGCCGAGGCGGGCAGGGACATCGCCGCCATCGTCGGTCCGGGCTTGACGGGCGTCGTGGTCCCCAAGGTGTCCACCGGCGAGGACATCCGCTTCGTCGAGCGCCTCCTCCGCTGGACGGAGGCGGACGCGGGGGCGACGAAGCGAACCCTCATCACACCGGTCCTCGAGACCGCTCAGGCGATCAGGAATGCGTACGAGCTGTGCGCGGCCAGCGAACGGGTCGCCTATGTGGGAGGCCTCGGGGTCAAAGGCGGTGACGTCGAACGCGAGCTGGGGTACCGATGGACGCCCGCCGGGGCCGAGACCTTCACCCTCAGGAGCAATGTGCTGGTCGATGTCCGGGCCGCAGGAGTGCGATCGCCCGTCTGCGGACTGTGGACGGACATCGATGACCTGGAGGGACTGGAGCGCTTCGCGGAGGAGAACCGTCAGCTCGGATATGAGGGCATGATCGCCATCCATCCCTCGCACATCGCGACGATCAACCGCGTCTTCACGCCCACGGCGGAAGAACTGGATCATGACCGCCGGCTCATCGCTGCGATGGATCAGGCTGCGGGAGGGGGCACCGGCGCGGTCGTCTTCGAGGGGCGGATGATCGACGAGGCGATGGCGGAGACGTCCCGGCTCAGACTGCGCAGATTCGCATCAGACGTATGAGCAGGGGACACCTGCCGGATGGCTGGTCACAGTCCGAAGGGCTTCACCTCGATCCCCAGACGGCCAGAAGCGAGCGCCCGCTGACCCTTGTCCTAGCGGGTGCCGGGGTCGCACCGCAGGTCCTGGCACCCGCTCTGCGCGGAACAGGGTTCGAACGGACCCGAGCCGTCTTTGTGGACTACCTGGCCGGAGAGGGCCCCTTCGACGTGGTCGGAATGGCGGACGCGCTCGCCGCACAGCTCGCCCCGCGCCGGGCGGGGTCGTTCCTCGTGGGTCACTCGCTGGGCGGAGCGGTGGCACTTCTCGTCGCCGCTCACCTGGAAAGCTCACTCTCAGGCCTCGTCGTCAGTGACACAGGCCTGAATGCCGCGGGCCACAAGGATCCGGGGCTGCCGGAGCGGTTGCGCAACGACTGGACGGCCGAACACCGCGTCTCGTTCAAGCAGTCGTGGACGGCACGGCCTCCGGATCCGGGAATCGACTCCGCGCTGACGACCTATCTGGAAGCCGTCGACCCTCATCCGCTGGCGACCAGCGTCGAGTCCCTCAGGCGCGTGTCCTTGGACGAGGAGGCACCCAAGATCACTGCGCCCACCGCGGTGCTTCACGGCGTGCACGACAGGCGGCGTTCGCTCGACGATGCACGCGGCATCACGCAAGCCGTGCCGGCTTCCTCCCTGTTCCTCTTCGACTGCGGCCACACCCCATTGATCGAACGTCCGGAGGAGGTACGGGCGGTGCTGAACGGTCTCGGATGGCTGCCCTCACCGTTCGCTCCTTCACCTCGGCCCGAATCCCGAGGAACTGATGTCGCACGAGAACCGTGAAGCCGGAGTCGCGGATTCCGCCGGAGCGCCGTCCGGGCGAATAGCGTCGGGGAATGGACATCGGACAGCTGCGCAGAAGCGCTCAGGCCGCGCTCGAGGGCGGCGACAGGGACACCGCGCTCTCGCTGATCGAACAGGGCGCCGAGGCCGGGGACACGGGGCTGATGGTCACCCGGGGGCGGCTGGCGGCGCAGGACAAGCAGCTGGAGACAGCGCTGCAGTGGTTTCGCAGGGCCGGGGAGGCGGGTGATCCCAACGGCTGGAAGTGGGGCAGCTACCTGCTCGAACGCAGGTCCCCGTTCACACCGAGGCGAGAGGAGCTGGCCCTCGCATGGTGCGTGCCGCTGGTGGCGGCAGGCGATCCCGATGCCATGCGCAAGCGAGGTCTGATCGAGCTCGCGATCCTGCGTCCACGAGCGGGCGAGGCACTCCTGCGCAGGGCGGCCAGGGCTGGGGACGACAAGGCGATGGCAGATCTGGCCAACCGCGCGCACGAGGACGGCAGGCCGTGGGAGGCACACCGCTGGGCGACGGCCGCGGCAGAGCACGGACATGAGCAGTGCCGCGAATGGCTGGCGGGTGTGTCCGCAGCGGTGCCCGATGCGCTCACGCACTGGACAGAGAAGTTCTGCCGCGCCGAGGCCGGACCGGAAGCCGCAACCGCCTCGGCGCTCATCGCGCTCAGCGCCGAGGCGCGTGAGCGCATGGACGCCGGCCCCGATTCATGGTCGGACCGGCTGGACTGCGCGCTCTTCGCACTCGCGGATCTCCCGGCACAGTCCTGGAGCGACGCGACGGCAGCGGAGTTCCGCCTCGGGCTCAGGACGCGCATGCACCAGATGCTCGGGTCCGGCGGCGACCCGGAGAACGTCGGCGACCCCGCGGACATCGAGATCCTGAGACGTCAGCTCGTCGAGCTCGCCGAGGCGCACGAGGCTCACCGCCGGTGGGACGAGTGTCTGCTGTCCGGGGAGGCGGTGATGGAGCTCTCCGCTGCCGAAGGCCGCGGCGCTCCGGTCAAGGTGCTGCTGCAGGTGTCGAAGGCACGCTTCGTCCTGGGCAGGTTCGCAGAGGCTCTCAGAGCGGCCGATGAAGCCGAAGCCGGTGCCATCGGCACCACCGGAAAGACCGGCGGAGTGCTCGGCCCGCTCCTCCTCGACGAGGCCTATGCCGTGAAGGCACAGGCTCTGTGGGGGTACGGTCGAATGACCGAGGCGAGGGAACTGATTGAGAGGGCTGTGGCTCTCCGTCGCCAGGTCGTCAGGAAGATGGAGCCGTCCGACCACGGGCTCCTGGCACCGATGCTCGAGCTGCAGGCACGCATCCTCGACGATCTCGGTGAGGCTTCGGCGGCGCGGCTCAGCGCAGAGGAGGCGATCGCTGCAGCCGAACGCGGCAATGCGATCCGACCGGTGAGCGAAGTCATCAGCACCGAGGCGGCCCGAGAGATCCTCGTCCGGATGGGTGAAGCGCCGTCGTGAGACCGAAGCGGCGCTGCACACGGACGAGCGGAGCGCATCAGCCCGTACGCAACCTCTACCTCGGCATGTCCACGAAGCGGGACTTGGCGCCCTGGAAGGCGACGGGGATGTCGCCCGTGGGGCCGGCGCGGTGCTTGGCGACGATGATGTCGGCCTCACCAGCGCGCGGGTGCTCCTTGTCGTACATGTCCTCACGGTGGATGAGGAGCACGAGGTCAGCGTCCTGCTCGATGGAGCCGGACTCACGCAGGTCCGAGATCATGGGGCGCTTGTCCGTGCGCTGCTCGGAGGAGCGGTTCAGCTGCGAGAGCGCGATGACCGGCACCTCGAGCTCCTTGGCCAGGAGCTTGAGCGAGCGGGAGAACTCCGAGACCTCCTGCTGGCGCGATTCCACGCGCTTGCCCGAGGACATGAGCTGCAGGTAGTCGATGACCACCATCGAGAGGTTGTGCTGCTGCTTGAGGCGGCGGCACTTGGCGCGGATCTCCGTGAGGGCCATATTGGGCGAGTCGTCGAGGAACAGCGGTGCCTCGTGAATGCGGCCCATCGTGGAGGCCACGGTGGTCCAGTCCGGGGACGAGAGTTCGCCTCGGCGGAGGCTCTGCAGGGGGATGCCGGTCTCCGCGCTGAGCAGGCGCATCGCGAGCTCATCGGCACTCATCTCCAGCGAGAAGAAGACGGTCGCCTTGTTGTGCTGGATCGCCGCCGAACGCACGAAGTCCAGCGCGAGCGTCGATTTGCCCATACCGGGGCGGGCCGCGATAACGATCATCTGGCCGGGGTGGAGGCCGTTGGTGAGGTAGTCGAATTCCTCGAATCCGGTGGGCACGCCGGCGGGGCCCTCAGCCTGATCACTGAGCTTCTCGATGTTGTCCACCACACGGTCCACGACCACGGAGAGCTGCTGGTAATCCTCGGTAGTGCGCCGCTCGGTGACCTGGAAGATCTCCGCCTGCGCGGTGTTGACGATCTCCTCCGCATCGCCTTCCGCGTCGAAGCCCATCTGCACAATGCGGGTGCCCGCCTCCACCAGCTTCCGCAGCAGTGCCGTCTCCGCGACGATCCGCGCATAGAAGCCCGCATTGGCGGCGGTGGGAACGGAGGCGATGAGGGTATGCAGGTAGGCGGCGCCGCCCACACGGGCGAGGTCGCCGGACTTCTGGAGGGCCGCAGAGACCGTCACGGCATCAGCAGGCTCACCCTTGGAGTAGAGGTCGAGGACCGCCGAGTAGACGGTTTCGTGGGCCGGCTTGTAGAAGTCCTCCGGCTTGAGGGTCTCCACCACGTCCGCGATCGCGTCCTTGGACAGCAGCATGCCGCCCAGCACGCTCTGCTCGGCCTCCACGTCCTGCGGAGGCGTCCGCAGACCCGCATCGGACTTCTGCCACTGACCTGACTCGCTCAACCGGTGGTCCCTCCCTTGTGCACACGGGTGTCGTCTTGTCGAGAGGCGTCCCGTGAGACCTGCCCCGGCCTCACGCACTCGCTCTCGACGCGGCTCTCAGGGTACCGCGTGGGGCGGACACGAGAGGCACGGGTGCGGGAGAGGGACCGCGGGACCACAGGAGGGCCAGGAGCCGGGCACCGCCACCGAGGCCGGGACCACTGATACAGCAGGCCTCGGGGAGACCGCCGCAGCGGTCTGCGAGGGGCGAACTGTCCTTGTCATCGCTAATCGGCTCTCGCAGGTCCGCTTCGCCGACCGCATCCTGGTGCTGGAGGGCGGCCGAATCGTAGAGCAGGGGGTGCATGCTGAGCTGGTAGAGCTCGAAGGGTCGTACACGCGGCCTTGGGCCGTGAGGCGTGTGGGGCGGGGGGAGGGGTAGATGTTTGGAGCAGTCGAGTCGGAGCGAAGTTCGTCAATGATCGGCCGGAGACTCGACCACTGAGCCCATCCTGTCGTGCGGTCAATAGCCTCGGCAGGTAGACAGCCGAAGCTCGCGTCACTCTGAGCGACTTGACACTCGAGGGCCATTCCCTCCCGATCGTAAAGAGCTGACGGGGCACAGGTGTCATCCTGCGAGCCTCGCCAAGGAATGGAGAGCCCACCCCGATCGACAAGACTCTGTCAGAGTATTCGTCCTGACCCGTGACCCCCACCACTAGGACCTAAGGCTCTTCTGGACGATGCGTCAGATAGCGTACTGTCGCGGGACAGGCCACCGGACGGGTCTTACGGGACACCCACTTCGGGATCTTGCCGTTATGCCAGAACAGCGGCGGGCATGACCGGTAAGGGCTGTCCGAACGGGCCGGCGAGATCCCAACCGCAGACAGCCGAAATACGAGACGCCACCGTGTCGATGCTTAGGGCATACTTTGACCTTGCACTTTCCTTTGATCCCAGGATACGAAACCCATGACGGACCGACGACCCTGGGGCGCCTCTGGGCGCGCCCAGACGGCTTCTATCCCACAGGTCTTTGGCCAGAAGCGGAGCTTCTGCGTATCTGCCCTGAGCCGACGGGTTGGCTGACCATCGAGGAATATTTCCACCGGGCGAACGGCATATATGATATATGGAGGTACTCACTGCATCATCATTGATGCCGAGTCTCGAGATCAGGTCTTACAATCGGGCACCGGCTGGTCCGGGCAAAGTGAAATCGGCAGGGTCGAGGTTTGGAATGACGAGACTTTCTCCGACGGTCTAAGCGCAAGCCACGATCTTGAGGGTAGCCTGGCCTTCTTCTCTGCTGTCCGGGAACACCACCGGTTCGTGAACCCTACCTTCGAGATCACACCCGCCTTCCTCTGGTACTGGGACGCCTTTCCTAGCAATGGCGGCTGGTCCTATTTCGACTCGGCAGGTCGTAGCGTCGAATTGATCCGGATTGCCATCTCTATGGATGAGTGGAAGGTCGAAGTCTCGGCTTTGGAAATGCGCACGTTCCTGGCCGCCTCAGGTCGTGAACTTCTCGTCCAAAAGGACTACACACTCCTCACAACCAACAAGATAGCCCCATTCAGACGAGTCGAAGACAAGCACCGCACGCCCTGGTCCCACTTCGATTGGTTCGCAATGGAGGATGAACGCTCCAGTGAGACAACCGCATTCTCAAACGTGATGGGCAAGTACATCGTGACCGGCACAGTCACCGCACGGGTACGCCGGGTCGACACACGGAAGGAGGATAAGAACTACATCGAGTACATCCACGCGATTGACCCTCGCACGGGCAACATGAGTCTTCACACGTGCAATCCAGACATGCTGGGCGACTATGGGGACAGTTCGCGGATGCATTGGATGACTCCCGTCTACTTCAGTCGCGAAGTGCTCAACCGGTACACAAGCGAGCCTCACCGTTACAAGGTGACGGCGGGTCACATCTGGTGCTTGGACCTCTGGGGTCTCGACATCAGCACTAACACTGCCGGACTGGTTGAGGTCTACCTCGGCGAACTTGGTAGGCTTCCCGAAGGCGAACAAGTGCACTGGCGCGCTTATAACGTCCCTCCCGAGGGAGAGATGGACGAGGGGCGATTCCGCCGAGACTTCTTGAACCAGTCTATTGGGTCGCCCGATCCGGCCGGCGACCTTCGGCGAGCCCGACGCAGGGCGGCCGAGGTGACCACTGCGTTGCTCGGATCGCCAGTCTGGCGTGACCTTGATCCTCAGGCGGCTACCGAGTTCGAGGCGCTCGTTGGTCCCGCCAACAATGATCCAGCAGCACTGACGGCTCCCACAATCACTCTCACCAAATCGCTGGTCGACGGAATCGATCCTGCGCCGTTAAAGAAGTATCTCGGTGGCAACGAACCTGGTGAGAAGTCGATCGCGCTCTTACGTCGTCTGCTTTTGTCCTTGGGTGACACCCAAGACTCTGCAGAGGTCTTCGCTGCCCTCCAGGCGTTCCGGTCCGCGGGCGGGGTCGCTCACCTTGGCGGGTCGAAAGCTAACGCGGCGAGGGTCCGGCTTGGTATCGAGGGAATGTCGCCGTCAGATGCCTTTGCTCACATGACAGTGGCCCTGACCAAGGCGCTAAACCGCGTCGCCGACCTCGTCGAGGAAAATGCGGCTACCTCGGCAGCCGAATCGACCCGACGTCCACGGCTGAGCCTGACGCTCCCCAAAGTTCTGACCCTGTTCGCGAAGGCAAGAACTCAAACGGTTTACGGACAAGCTGCACCGACCTTGGCTCGCGAGCTACGAACTTAGCAAGAAAGTAGTAGGTGTCACATCGCAAGTTGAGGTCCTCATGCGGAGGGGGTCCAAGCTCCCCAGCTTGGGATGTGCTCCAATACGCCGCTGCGCCGATCGTTCGGTTCGGGCAGCTACTTGTGCCAGAGCATCAGCAAGTTTTCACGACCGGAATCTTGAGCGGTCCGCGGCCAACCCAGACACGACGAGAAAAACGATGTGAAGCGCCCTGGGTTCCGTTCCGAGTCTCAGCAAGGAGAATCGGAGCATGCCCAAGAAGTTCAGTCCAGAGCTGCGTGACCGCGCCGTGCGCATGGTCTACGACCGTCACGCCCGCGAAGGCGGTCCCCGCGCAGCATC
>NZ_JALAHB010000049.1 GCF_022712115.1 Brevibacterium sp.
GCCGCGGGCTGGACCGGGTGGCCGCTGCTGGAGATCGGTGTGGGACCGGACTGAGCGGCGTACTCCTCCGGCACGACGGGGTTGGAGCGGGACGGCGGATCGTAGCCGCCGCGGTTGGCCGGCTGTGCGGCGGGTGAGCCGTCGGGTCGGCGGGTGGCGGCGCGGACGCGGTACATCCCGGTGTCCAGGTCGTCGGCCACCTCGAAGGTGACGGAGACGGGGCCCACGAAGCTGTAGCCCTGCTCGATGGCGTGCTCGCCCACGACCTGCCGGAGGTCCTGGCGGAGTTCGGAGGAGACCGGCTCCAGACGTTCGAAGTCCGCGTTCGACAGCTCCACCGCGTAGGCGTTGGCCGTGAGGGTGCGACCGCGGGAGACCACGGCGGCGCGGTTGTCCGCTTCCCGGCGGATGGCCGAGGCGAGCTCGACGGGTTCCACCTGTGAGCGGAAGGCCTTGGCGAAGGCGCCGTTCACAACGCGGTCGATGCCCTTCTCGAAGGCGTCGAAAACTCCCACGCGGCCTCCTTCCTTCACCTTGTGGACAGCCGGGGGCTGTCGTCCGTGCAATGCTTCCGAGGCCGGGGCGGGCCGAACTCCGTCCGTCGATCCGCTTCTCTGCCGGCTCGGTCTCCGCTGGAGCGGGAGGCCCGGTGCGCCCGCCGGCGGGTGGCCGGTGTGCGCGTGCGTTCCCTCAGCTCCAGCGGGGCCGCTCGCCCCTCGCCGCGGAGCAGGTCCGACAGGCGGCCGGGCCGCCGGCGCCGGAGGGCGCGTGCGGGGCAGGTCCTGGGCGGACCACGGCCGGATGTCGAGCGCACTACCGCGGGAAGAGCGACACGTCAGCACTCCATGCTAACGCGATGAGCCTAGGACCTCACTATGAGAGCGCGGTCCAGGCGAGCTGAGTGCGTGGGAGGGCGCCCCGCGGGTTCGTCGCTCCGCACGTGTCGCACCTTTGCATGCTGTGCGCATGTGCACGCCTATGCACACCGTGCAAAGGTGCGACACGTGGGCGTGGAAAGCGCTGCGGTGGGCGGTGTTTCCGGTGAGAGCGCCCGTGAGCGAACCCGCCCGCATGCATGTGAGGGAGGTCACGGCTCTCCGGTTGGCGCTCCGTTCCGGGCGCTGGTAATGTTCAATCTCGTTGTTCGCGCGAGTGGCGGAATTGGTAGACGCGCTGGCTTCAGGTGCCAGTGATCGCAAGGTCGTGGGGGTTCAAGTCCCCCCTCGCGCACAGTGAGCGGAAGGCCCCGGAGGAATCCGGGGCCTTCTTCGCGTCTCCGGCAGGGGTGCGTCGCCATCCGCCCCGAGGACGGTTGTGTGCCGCCATCCGCCCCGAGGGGTGCTGGTCTGGCAAGTCGTCCCGCGTGTGTCTCCCGGATCCTCGACTTCGTCCCCGAGGCCCTCCCGGCTCAGGGTCCGCTCTTCGCTCGTGTGTCCGTGCGGGTGACAGGAGGGTGACGGTGGAGTGACCTGAAGCACTCAATTCCTCATGGGATCCCAGTGCCTCTCACCAGCGGATATGTGGACCCATCCCATTTTGCGGACTTAGATGTCCTGCCATGCGGGCGCTGAGCGCAAGGCGGATTGCTACTGTTCAGGACAGGCGCCGATGCCGGACCGACACTCCGGCCGTATCGCTACCCCGCGCCCATACAGATGGATACCGACACAGCTCCCACTTCCCAGGCCGATGCTCCCCTCGCCGTGAACCCGGTCGCTGGAGGCAGCCCGGTCGCCGGAGATCCGGCCACCGGCGACCAGATCCTCGCCGGCGGCGTCGACGGCGCGATCGACACCTACTTCGGACCGGTCGCGGATGCGCTCTCGGCCGTCGTCTTCTACGAGCTCCCCCTGCCGGGCGGCTTCGGCCTCCCGCTCATCGTCCTCTGGCTGATGGTCGCTGCGGTGTTCATCACCGTCTACCTGCGCTTCCAGCCCATCACAGGCCTCAAGCACTCCCTGCGGGTGATCCGGGGGAAGGCCACGCGCAAGACGGACCCCGGCGAGGTCTCGTCCTTCCAGGCCCTCGCCACGGAGCTCTCCGGCACCGTGGGCCTGGGGAACATCGCCGGTGTCGCGGTCGCCATCACGATCGGCGGTCCCGGTGCGGCGCTCTGGATCTTCGCGTTCGGCTTCTTCGGCATGAGCATGAAGATGGCGGAGGCCACGCTGGGCGTGAAGTACCGGCGCATCGAGGCGGACGGCCGTGTGGCCGGTGGTCCCATGTACTACCTGCGAGACGGTCTCAAGGAGATCGGCAGGCCCGGGCTGGGGAGGTTCCTCGCGATCTTCTACGCCGTCGCCACCCTCATCGGAGTGTTTGGCGCCGGCAACCTCTTCCAGGCGAACCAGGTCACCGCGGCCGTCGTAGGCGCCACGGGAGGGGATTCCAGCTGGCTCGCGGACAAGCTCTGGATCGTCGGAGTGCTCATCGCGGTCCTCACCGGGTTCGTGATCCTGGGCGGCATCAGGAAGATCGCGGACTGGACCTCGGCCATCACCCCTCTCATGGCGGTCCTCTACTTCGTGGGGGCCGTCGCCGTCATCCTCGTGCACATCGCGAATCGGCCGGGGGCGTGCGTCCTCCTGTTCGAGGGGGCCTTCACCGGTGAGGGGGGCGCCGGCGGCATCGTCGGCGTGGCGATCGTGGGCATCCAGCGCGCGCTGTTCTCCAACGTCGCCGGCGTCGGCACCGCCGGGATGGCGCATTCGGCGTCCAAGACGACCGACCCGGCCACGGAGGGCTACACGGCCATGTGGGAGCCGCTCGTCGACTCCATGATCATCTGCATGCTCACCGCTCTGGCCATCATCACATCCGGCCTCTACGACGTGGAGACGGACGGTTCGGACGAGGCCGGGGTGCAGCTCGCCACGAGCGCCTTCTCCTCCGTCACCCCGTGGTTCGGCACGCTGCTCACGGTGTGCGTCATCCTGTTCGGCTTCTCCACGATCCTCGCCTATGCCTACTACGGGCAGCGCGCGGTCGGCTTCCTCACGGGTGAGAGCCGGAGGGCGGACAAGATCTTCCAGGTGGCGTGGGTGCTGGCGATCGTCCTGGGCGCCTCGGCCTCCCTCAGCTCCGTCATCGCCTTCTCCGACGCGATGCTGTTCCTCATGGCGGTGCCGAACCTGCTGGGCATCTACTTCCTCTCGCGGATCGTGCGCCTGGAGATCCTGCGCTACCGGACCCGCGCCCGTGCCGGGATGCTGGAGGAGATTCCCGAGGACCTGCAGGTGGGCATGCGGAACCATGAGCCCACCAGGGTGCAGGTGCGCGAGGAGAAGGCGCGCCTCACCGCGGTGAAGGAGCGGCAGCGCGCCGTCCGCCGGGAGTTCAGGAAGGTGCAGGAGGCGCGCCGAGGCCGCGGGGCGGGCCAGCGCAGGCGCCGTCTCGCCGAGGGCGACACCGCCGCCGAGTGACCCGAGGCGGAGGAACCCGAGGCCGCCCCGCCC
>NZ_JALAHB010000050.1 GCF_022712115.1 Brevibacterium sp.
ACGCCCAGGTGGTCGCAGCGGTGCGCGCAGGAGAGCTGGACCCTGCGGCGGTGGACCGGGCGGCGAGGAACGTCGCGGTCCTCGCCACGAGGGGACGGGCCGGGCAGGCGGGGCGGGAGCAGCCGGGCGGAGAGACCTTCGACGCGGAAGCGCACCACTCCCTCGCCCGCGAGGCCGCCGCGCGCAGCATCGTGCTGCTGCAGAACGACGACGCCCTCCTGCCCCTGGGGACCGGCGGATCGCTCGCGGTGATCGGCGAGTTCGCCCGCACGCCGCGCTACCAGGGCGGCGGCAGCTCGCATGTGAACCCCACCCGTCTGGAGAAGCCGCTCGAGGAGATCCGCGCCGCCGCGCCGCAGGCAGAGGTCTCCTTCGCGCCGGGATTCACTGTGGACGGCTCCGGCGCGGATCCCGCACTGGTCGCCGAGGCGGTGGCCGCCGCCCGCGCCGCGGACACCGCCGTGGTCTTCCTGGGACTCGCCGACGCGCAGGAGTCCGAGGGCTTCGACCGCACGGACATCGAGCTGCCGGCCGAGCAGCTGGAGGTCCTCGCCGCGGTGGCCCGGGTCCAGCCGCGCTCCGTCGTGGTGCTCTCCCACGGCGGAGCGCTGCGCCTGGCCCCCGTGGTCGCGCACACCCCGGCCGAGCTCGACGGTGCGCTTCTGGCACAGGCCGGGGGCAGCGCGCTGGCCGCAGTGCTGTTCGGTGAGGAGAACCCGTCCGGCAGGCTCGCGGAGACGCTGCCGGTCCGCCTCGAGGACACACCGGCCTTCCTCGACTTCCGCAGCGAGCACCGGCACGTGCGCTACGGCGAGGGCCTCTTCGTGGGCTACCGGTGGTACGACGCGCGCTCGCTGCCCGTCGAGCTCCCCTTCGGCCACGGGCTCTCGTACACGCGCTTCGCCTACGAGGGTCTGTCCCTCCGCACGCAGACCCTCGCCGAGGCCGGACAGGGACCCGGCGCGGACACCGAAGGCGCCGGGCCGGGAGCCCACGGACGTGCCGCCGAGGCCGGTGCAGGAGAGGACGCCCCTGCGGCCGAGGAGATCGTCGCCGAGGTGACGGTGACCAACACCGGGGACCGCGCGGGCCGCGAGGTCGTCCAGGCCTACGTCTCCGTCCCGGACTCCTCCGTGGCGCGGGCGCCGCGGTCCCTGGGCGGCTTCGCGGACGTGGAGCTGGAGCCGGGGGAATCGGCACGGGTGGAAGTGCGCATCCAGCGGACGGAACTCGAGTACTGGGACACCCGCGTCGACAGGTTCGTGCTGGAACCGGGCAGATACGAGGTGGCGGTGGGCGCCTCGAGCCGGGATCTGCGCTGCACGGGTGAGATCGAGCTGGAGGGAGAGAGCGTCCGCCTGCCCCTCACGCTGGAATCGACCGTGGCGGAGGTGCTGGCGGATCCCGTCGCGGCCGCGGTGCTGCAGCCGGTCATGGGGTTCGGCACGCCTGGAGAGGAAGCGGAAGACGGCGGCGGCACCAGCGGCGAGGGCCTGGGCGTCGACATGGCACGCATGATGGCGGACATCCCCCTGGCCGCACTCACCGGATTCAGCGGCGGCGCCGTCACCCGCGAGCAGCTCGCAGAGCTGCTGGAGACCGCGAACGCACAGCGCTGAGGAGCGCGGCACACTCCCTCCCACCTCACCTCTCCCCGGAGCGGCCCGCTCCGTTATCTCCCCGCACCTCTCCAGACCCTCCCCCTCGGAGCACCCCCTCGCAAGTTACGTCTGCGTACCGGCCGTGCGAGGCGGCCGGTACGCAGACGTAACTTGCGAGGGGAGGAGAGGGGAAGGCAGAGGGGAGGCCGGCAGAGCGCCCGCTCACTCCCTCCCGGAGGAGATCCAGGCCGGGTTCGCGTGGATGTTGCGCGTCCCGCTCACCATTCCCGCGACGGCGTCGAGACGCTCCAGCTGCTCGGCGGAGAGTTCCAGCTGCGTGCTCCGCAGGTTCTCGATCATGCGGGAGGCCCGCCGTGAACCGGGGATCGGCACGGTGCTCACGCCCAGCTCACGCCCCTTGGCGAACAGCCACGCGAGGCTCACCTGCGAGTTCGTGGCGCCCAGAGTCTCGGCGACCTCGCTCACGAGTGCGAGCGCGGCCTGGTTGGCGTCCCAGGACTCCCCCATCCGCGCGGTGCTGCTGCGGAAGTCCCCGGCCACGGCGTCCTTGGTGAGCGTCCCGGTGAGGAAGCCGCGGCCCAGCGGGCTGTAGGGCACGAAGCCGATCCCCAGCTCCGCGCAGGCGGGCAGCACGTGCGCCTCGACGTCACGCGACCACAGGCTCCATTCGGACTGGACGGCGGTGAGGGGATGGACGGCGTGGGCCCGGCGCAGCTCGTCCGCCGTCACCTCGGACACGCCCAGGTACCGGACCTTTCCTGCCTCCACCAGCTCCGCCATGGCGCCCACCGTCTCCTCGATCGGAACCGCGGGATCCGGACGATGGAGGTAGTAGAGGTCGATCGTCTCCACGCCCAGACGCCGCAGCGAGGCCTCGTTCGCGGTGCGGACGTACTCGGGACGGCCGTTCACACCGCTCGGGGCGATGCGGGGTGTGCCGCTCTCACCGGCCGCCGTCACGGTCTCGCCGCTGATGCCGAACTTGGTGGCCAGCTGCAGGTCCCCTCGACGTTCGGCCAGGAGCGGGGCGAGCATCTCCTCGTTCGTCCCGGCCGGACCGGTGGAGCCGGGCCGCGATTCGCCGTAGACGTCTGCGGTGTCGAGGAAGGTGATGCCGGCGTCGATCGCCTCATTCAGTGCCCCGCGCGCCTCCTCATCGCTGAGGCCGCCGCCGTAGACGTGCGAGAGTGCCATGCAGCCGTAGCCGATCGGTGAGACCCGCAGATCCCCGAGTGCCGTCGTCGCGCTCATGTGTGTGCTCCTGTCTGTGCCGGATGGAGTACTGGGAGCGTATGCCCTGGAGCGCACTCGAAGGCAAGGGCGGAGATGAGACGCCCACTCTGCGGCTCTCTATCACACTCTCTGACGTTCTATAACACTGTATGATCTCTGCGTTTCTCCCAGTGGAAATGATGCGGCTCCAGCCGCCTCAGCTCCTCGCATACTCCTCCGGGTCGCCGGCGAAGCAGTCCATCTCGCCGCGCTCCACGTCGAGGGAGACGGTCAGCAGCGTCTCGCCCTGCTCCTCCGGGGCGCCGCCGGGCACCGGCCGCATGCAGATGGGAGCGCCCGCACCGTCCGGACCGCACAGCGCCGCGGCGAACTCCGCGCGTGCCGCGTCCCTCCGCTCCCGCTCGGTCGGCTCCTGCCCCGATCGCCCTGCCACGGCACCGCCGGCACCGTACTGCGCCCGCTCCGGCACCGTCAGCTCATGGCTGCGCGCCTGCAGATGGGCGTAGCGTTCGGCAGTCAGCTTCGCCGTCGCCCGATCGCCGCGTGCCAGCTCCGGGTCCAGGAAGTGGTTGGTGTGCAGCAGCACCCGCGTCCCCGGATCCGCGCCGCCCGTCCACGGCCGCACCACGCCCACGCCGTCCGGGCACAGCTCGATGCTCACCGCATCCGGTTCCCGCGTGACGACGGTGAGCACGGAGGAGGCGCTCACCGGTGCGGAGCGTGCGATCTCCACGGCCTCGGCGACGGTCTGCGCGTGGTCGAGCACCCGCCGGGCGACCGCGTGGACGGGCACGCCTCCCCCGCCGTGGTCCGAGGCGTGGTGCAGGATGTTGAAGTGGACGCCCAGTCCGGCGGCATTGATCCCGATCTTCGCCGGAGCACCGAACTCCGTGAACGTCCGCACCCCCACACCGGCCGCGCTCGTGTAGTCGAGCACCAGCCCCTGCGGCACCAGATCCGCATACCAGTCCCAGGTCTGCAGGGTCCAGGGCATCGCGTTGCCCGGCGGCAGCAGCACCGCCGTGGAGCACTCGCCGAGGCCGGCCCGCCCCGCCGTCGCGAGGACCTCCGTCCGCGCGGTGACGGCGAGGACGGCGTCCAGGCCGGTGAAGGCACCACGCCCGAGGCCGCGCTCACCGCTGCCGGCATTCTCACCGCCTGCGCGCCCCCGGACGCTCGCCGCCGCCTCGGCCATCGCGGACAGCTCCGCGAACTGTTCCGGGTCCCAGTCCGCGAGCGCTTCCCGGCTCCCCCGGATCACCCTCGCGACGACGGCGTCCGGGATCCCCTTGGTGCGGTAGAGGTCCAGGTACAGCTGTGCGCTCCGGGCGATCTCGGCGCTGAAACGCAGGCCGATCTCCCGGCCGCGCACCTCGGGTGCCGTGCTCTGTGTGCGGAAGGTGACGAGTTCCATCGGTCGCCTCTGCCTCTCCGGCCGTTCCCGGCCTGACTCATCGCTCCGGGCCCTCGGGCCGCCTGTGCGGGTGCCGGCCTCCGGTCGCCGCACCGGCGAGACGGCCCTCCCCTCGCATCCTCGCACGAGTGGACACCGGCACGAGTGAGCCAGGACACCCCTGGCATAGGATTCCCCCATGTCCGAGCGACACACCCACCGCCTCGACGAGGGCAGCCCGGCCCTCGACCGGCGGATCATCGCAGCCCTGCAGATCCGCCCCCGCGCCACCTGGGCGGCGATCGCGGACGCACTGGGGGAATCGGCGCGTTCGGTCTCCCGCCGCGGCACCGAACTCCTGGACAGCGGCGCCGTCCGCGTGGTGGGAGTGCGCGGCGCCACAGGCACCGCCATCGCCCGCATCCGCTCCTCCGTGGGCGCGGTGCGCACCGTGGCCAGCGGGCTCGCCGCCCGCCCCTACACCGTCTTCTCCTACGCCACGACGGGCGCACACTCCGTGTTCGCGGAGATCCGGATCGACGCCGAAGTCTATCCGGGCCTCGTGTTCGACGAGCTGCCGGCCGTCAACGGGATCGCGGACGTGCGGATCGACACCGTCACCCGCAACCACCGCTCGGTGAGCGAATGGCGGCCGGCCGTGCTCACTCCGGCGGAGGCGCAGGCGATGGGCGAACCCGGCAGACCTCCCGCCCCACCGCAGGCCGCCGACCACGAGGAGCTCTCCCCCAGCGACCGGATGCTCCTCCGGCTGCTCGCCGAGGACGCGCGCATGACCACGGCGGATCTCGCCGCGCACGGCAGGGTCTCCGAGAACACCGTGCGCCGCAGGCTGGCGTGGCTGGAGCAGCACAGCTACCTGCGCATCCGCGTCGTGGCGGAGCCGGAGCTGCTGGGCTTCCCCGTCGAGGCGCTCGTGACGGTCACCGCCGCCCGGGACGCCGCCGACCGGCTGGTCGCAGGCCTCCTCGCGCGCACGGAGACCCGCTACCTCAGCGCGCTCGGCGGCGACCGTCATCTGCTCGCACACTTCGCCTTCAGGAACATGGCCGCGCTCCACACGGAGCTGAGCTCCGCGCCCTGGACCGCGGAGGCGGAGTCCTTCGAGGTCTCCCACGTGCTCCAGGCCTTCAAACGCAGCGGATGGTCACGCACCCAGGAGGCCGCGACCACCCACCTCTACTGAGGACCGCGGGCGAGGCGCCCTGCCGCGGCGCGGATCATGAGAGCCGGAGCCTTCCGGCGGAAGCTCCCGCCCCCGAGGCCGCCCCCGGCCTCAGCGGATGCTCACCCCGGGGCCGATCGGCAGGCCCAGCAGGTACCAGAC
>NZ_JALAHB010000051.1 GCF_022712115.1 Brevibacterium sp.
GTCCTGAGCCGTAGGCGCCCGGGCCCGGCTGTCCCGGAGACGGCTGGCCCGGTCCGGGCTGCCCGGAGGCGGGCGGCGGGGGAGGGGGTGCTGCAGTCATGGTCTGCCTTTCGTGTGGACGCTGTGCGACAACACTCTCGCACAGGTCGCGTTGCACGGCTCGCGTCGGTTCAGCCCCGGGTGAGCGCCTCCGTCAGCACGCGCGCGGCTTCGATGACGCTCTCCGCGTGCAGGCGCCCCGGCTGGCGGGTGAGGCGGTCGACCGGTCCGGAGATCGAGACCGCGGCGACCACCCGGTTGCTGGGGCCGCGCACCGGCGCGGAGACGGAGGCGACGCCCCGCTCGCGCTCCGCGATGGACTGGGCCCACCCGCGGCGACGGACGCCGGAGAGCATCGTCGCGGAGAAGCGGGCGCCGCGGAGGCCGGTGTGGAGGCGGTCCGGCTCCTCCCACGCCAGCAGCACCTGTGCGGCGGATCCCGCGCGCATCGACAGCGTCGCGCCCACGGGCACGGAGTCGCGCAGGCCCACGGGCCGCTCCGCGGCCGCGACGCAGAGCCGGAGGTCGCCCTGCCTGCGGAACAGCTGCGCGCTCTCCCCGGTGCGGTCGCGCAGGTGGGCGAGCACCGGACCTGCCGCCGCGAGCAGCCGGTCCTCGCCCGCGGCGGAGGAGAGCTCTGCCAGCCGCGGCCCCAGGACGAAGCGCCCCTGCAGGTCGCGGTTGACGAAGCGGTGGTACTCGAGCGCCACCGCGAGGCGGTGGGCGGTGGGCCGCGCCAGGCCCGTGAGCGAGACGAGCTCCGCCAGGGAGGCGGGCCCCGCTTCCAGAGCGGAGAGGACGAGTGCGGCCTTGTCGATGACGCCGACGCCGCTGCTGCTGTTCGATGTCATAGGCCACAATCTAGAAGTCTTGCATGTCGAGATGCAAGTCCGGCATGCAGAATGCGTTCGTAGGATGGGAGGCCGTACGCACGAGCATCCCACGTCGTTAGGAGGCCTTCCGTGGCCAGGACTCTCGCAGAGAAGGTGTGGGCGGACCATGTCGTCCGCCAGGGCAAGGACGGCGATCCCGACCTCATCTACATCGACCTCCATCTGCTCCACGAGGTGACCAGTCCGCAGGCGTTCGAGGGGCTGCGCCTCGCCGGCCGCCCCGTGCGCCGGACGGACCTCACCATCGCGACGGAGGACCACAACACCCCCACCGAGGACATCGACAAGCCGATCCCGGACCCCACCTCGCGGACGCAGATCGAGACCCTGCGCGCCAATGCGGAGGAGTTCGGCGTCCGGCTGCACTCCCTCGGGGACGCGGAGCAGGGCATCGTCCACGTGGTGGGACCGCAGCTGGGCCTGACCCAGCCCGGCACCACCGTGGTGTGCGGCGCCTCGCACACCTCCACGCACGGCGCGTTCGGCGCGCTCGCCTTCGGCATCGGGACGAGCGAGGTGGAGCACGTCCTCGCGACGCAGACGCTCAGCCTCAAGCCCTTCAAGACGATGGCGATCACCATCGAGGGCGAGCTGCCGGAGGGCTCGGTCTCCAAGGACATCATCCTCGCGATCATCGCGAAGATCGGCACCGGCGGCGGCCAGGGCTACGTCCTCGAGTACCGCGGCGAGGCGATCCGGAAGCTCTCCATGGAAGCACGGATGACGATCTGCAACATGTCGATCGAGGCCGGGGCGCGCGCCGGCATGATCGCACCGGACGAGACCACCTTCGAGTACCTCAGGGGCCGTCCCCACGCGCCTGAGGGCGAGGACTGGGACGCCGCCGTCGAGTACTGGCGCTCGCTGCGCACGGACGAGGGCGCGGAGTTCGACGCCGAGGTCGTCCTGCAGGCGGCGGACATCGAACCCTTCGTCACCTGGGGCACCAACCCCGGTCAGGGCCTGCCGATCTCCGCGAACGTCCCGGATCCCCAGGACTTCGCGGACGAGACGGACCGCGAGGCGGCGGAGAACGCCCTCGCGTACATGGGGCTCGTCCCCGGCACCCCGCTGCGTGAGATCCCCATCGACACCGTCTTCCTGGGCTCCTGCACGAACTCCCGGATCGAGGACCTCCGGGCCGCCGCGGACGTGCTCCGCGGGCGCACCGCGGCCGAGGGCATGCGCTTCATGGTGGTGCCCGGATCCGCGAAGGTCCGCCTGCAGGCGGAGGAGGAGGGCCTCGACGAGGTGTTCCGCGCGGCGGGCGCGGACTGGCGCTTCGCCGGCTGCTCCATGTGCCTGGGCATGAACCCGGACCAGCTCGCCGAGGGCGAACGCTGCGCCTCGACCTCCAACCGCAACTTCGAGGGGAGGCAGGGCAAGGGCGGACGGACGCACCTCGTGAGCCCGCTCGTGGCCGCAGCCACCGCGGTGCGCGGCAAGCTGTCCACCCCGGCCGATCTCGCCCCGGCCGATCCGGAGGCGGTCGCCGCATCCCGTGCCGCCGAGGCCGCGGCCGCCGCCCGGGCGAAGGCGCGTCCGGCGAACCTCCCGCTCACCGTCGCGGGCGGCGTCCGCCCCACCGCATCCGCCACCGCATCGATCACCGAGGAGTCCTGAGATGGAGAAGCTGTCCGTCCACACCGGCGTCGGCGTGCCGCTGCGGCGGTCCAACGTCGACACGGACCAGATCATCCCGGCCGTCTTCCTCAAGCGGGTCACCCGCACCGGCTTCGAGGACGCGCTCTTCCACGGCTGGCGCAAGCAGGACGACTTCGTCCTCAACCACGAGGCCTACCGGAACGGCTCCGTGCTGGTGGCCGGTCCGGACTTCGGCACCGGTTCCTCCCGTGAGCACGCCGTGTGGGCGCTGCACGACTACGGCTTCCGCGCCGTGCTCTCGAGCCGGTTCGGCGACATCTTCCGCGGCAACGCGGGCAAGGGCGGCCTGCTGGCCGCGCAGCTCGAGCAGTCGGACATCGAGCTCATCTGGAAGGTGCTGGAGAACCAGCCGGGGACGGAGGTGACCGTCGACCTCGTGGAGCGCGTGGTGAGGGCGGACACGCTCACGGTGCCGTTCCAGATCGACGACTACACGCGCTGGCGCCTGCTCGAGGGCCTCGACGACATCGGCCTCACGCTCCAGCACGAGGCGGACATCACCGCGTTCGAGGCCTCGCGCCCGTCGTTCAAGCCCCGCACCCTGCCCATCCGATAGCATGCTCTTCGGTCGTCGGCGCAGCCGGCGACCGGAGACCCATGCCTGAGGAGGATGCGAATATGCTCGACGTGCACGGCGGTGTGCCGCTGACCGGCACGGTGGTGGTGCGCGGGGCGAAGAACCTCGTCCCCAAGGCGATGGTGGCCTCCCTCCTGGGGGACACGCCCTCCGTCCTCCGCGGGGTGCCCGCGATCAGCGACGTGGACATCGTCACCGGACTCCTCGAGCTGCACGGCGTGCACGTGACGATGGGCCCGGACGGCGACCACGCGGACGGGGAGCTCACGCTCGATCCCGCGAACGTGGCGCAGGGCTCGATCGTGGACATCGACGCGCACGCGGGCTCGTCCCGGATCCCCATCCTCTTCTGCGGTCCGCTGCTCCACCGGCTCGGCCAGGCCTTCATCCCGGATCTGGGCGGCTGCCGGATCGGCGACCGCCCCATCGACTTCCACCTCGAGGTGCTGCGGCAGTTCGGCGCGGTCGTGGACAAGACCCCCGGCGGCATCCGTCTGGAGGCCCCGCAGCGCCTGCGCGGCACGAAGATCAAGCTGCCCTATCCCTCTGTGGGAGCCACTGAGCAGGTGCTGCTGACCGCGGTGCGGGCCGAGGGCGTCACGGAGCTGAAGAACGCGGCGACCGAGCCGGAGATCATGGACCTCGTCATGGT
Organism: Brevibacterium sp.; assembly: GCF_022712115.1. Classification (GTDB taxonomy): domain Bacteria; phylum Actinomycetota; class Actinomycetes; order Actinomycetales; family Brevibacteriaceae; genus Brevibacterium; species Brevibacterium salitolerans. The sequence continues at coordinate 3,827 of NZ_JALAHB010000051.1, forward strand.
CCTGCAGAAGATGGGCGCCTCGATCACGGTCGATCCCGCCCGGGTGATCCGGATCGAGGGCGTGGACTCGCTGACCGGATTCACGCACCGCAGCCTCCCGGACCGCAACGAGTCCGCGTCCTGGGCCTCGGCAGCGCTCGCCACCGGCGGGGACATCTTCGTCAAGGGCGCGCGCCAGCAGGACATGATCACGTTCCTCAACGTCTTCCGCAAGATCGGCGGCACCTTCGAAGTCGGGGAGGACGGCATCCGCTTCTCCCATCCCGGCCAGGAGCTGCGCTCCATCGTCCTGGAGACGGACGTGCACCCGGGCTTCATGACGGACTGGCAGCAGCCGCTCGTCGTCGCCCTCACCCGGGCCTCGGGCGTGTCCATCATCCACGAGACCGTCTACGAGAACAGGTTCGGGTTCACCGACGCCCTGCGCCGCATGGGAGCGAACATCCAGCTCTACCGCGAGTGCCTGGGCGGCACGCCCTGCCGGTTCGGCCGCATGAACTTCAAGCACTCGGCGGTCATCTCCGGGCCCACGCCTCTCACCGGCGCGGACATCGTCGTGCCGGACCTGCGCGGCGGCTTCTCGCACATCGTCGCCGCACTCGCGGCCGAGGGCACCTCGCACGTGGGCGGCATCGAGATCATCAGCCGCGGCTACGAGCACTTCCTGCAGAAGCTCGACACCCTGGGCGCGCGCATCGAATACGCGAGCGGCTGTTGAGGGCGGGCGCTCCTTCACCGTCCGATGACGGCGCGGCGGTGCAGTACCCGGGGTTCGCACCCCGGGACATCGCCGGCCACCGCCGGGTGGGTTCTGTGGCCGCCCGCGCCGCGCGCGTGCTCACGCGGCTGCTCGCACGCACCACCGTGACGGGCCGGGAACGCGTCCCGGAAGGTCCCGTCGTCTTCGCCCCCTATCACGCCTCCATGCTGGATCCGGTGGTCGTGGGCATCGCCGTCTGGCGGCAGGGGCGGATGCCGCACTTCCTCGCCAAGGACTCCCTCTTCACGGGGCCGCTCGGCAGGCTGCTCAAGGCGATGGGGCAGATCCCGGTGCTGCGCGCCTCGGCCCTGGCCGGCGATTCCCTGCAGTACGGCAAGCAGGCGCTGGAGGCGGGGGAGAGCGTCGTCATCTACCCGCAGGGCACCCTCACCAAGGA